>VGSQ01000104.1 GCA_016874975.1 Deltaproteobacteria bacterium | reverse complement strand
GGGGTCAGCCTCCCGCCCCCTGTGCGAGCCTGGGAAAATGTGGTGCCGACAGACAATCGCGCCCTCACAACTTACTGATTTTACATTACTTTACATTATTGACTGTAGAACTTGGGTCATGCAAAGACATTTCAAAACGCCGAGATTACGACCGCCTCCGCAAGCGGCGGGAACGTGCTTTCCTGAAGGCAACCGCCCGCTTGAGGCAAGTGCGGCTTTACATTTCTTTAAAATTCCCCCAGCTTTACATACAAGGCGTGGGGAGTTTTCATCAGGGTTTCCCAGTGACGCGCACCCCGGAGGATCGCGTCGCGGTTGAGCAGCATTCTGAGTTTGGGTTCAGCATATTCAGCCTCCTTGTGGATTACGACAGCCTCCGGATGGAAGTAGATGATTTCTTTTAAGCCTCCCGGCCCAGGGGTGTCATGCCTTTCCCGCCCCTTTCTTTCATCCCACCCATGCGTCCGCCCGCCTGAATATCCAGCAATATAGGGCTTTTTTCGATGTCCTACCCATGACCCAAACCGTCAACAGGAGATATTCCCAAAACCTTTGTGGTTACCACGGTTACCACGGGTATCGGGAACCGGAGCGGCTACCGGGGAAATGGCTTAACCATGCGGTTTTGAGAAAAAAAATTTATGGCGGGCAATATCAAGAAGGGGGGGCAGTTTTGGCCTGGGCCAAAAAGAATTGGGGGGAAAGTCTCCGTGGGGGTACTTAAAAGGACAAGGGGGGGCGGAGTCCCACGCCGCGGGGTTTGCTTCCACTACACCCCCAGGTAACGGGCGCTGCTGTCTCCCGGCCGGGCGTGCAGGTAACGGCCCGTGGTGGCGACGTACGCATGGCCCAAGGTGGCCTGCACCAGGTGAATCGGGGCGCCCCTGTCAAGGGCATGGGAGGCGTGGCAATGCCTGGGCGATGTGAGAAGCCACAGGCTAATGCACCTCTTCTTTACATAGGTTTCTATCTCTGTTACCGTGCCCTTTAAGCGACCTTTCTTTTCTGAATCTTGCCAGTATAAACAAGGCGTTCAGCGATGGTTTTGGTGCCCATTAAACTGGGTGATATCCTCAAGACCCCCAAATTCAATGAGACGCTCCGGGTGGTCAGCGAACCCCAGCTTTGGGACGGGTTCATCATGGTGGATTTGCTGGGCCTGAGAACCAATACCTACCGGGGTGGGGTCATTTTCACCCCGGATGACTTCAAGCACATCGAAATTCAGCCCTCGGTTGCCAGCTTCCAGGGAGACCCGAAGCTCTTCAAGCTCGGCCTGGAAGCCCTGCGAATACGGCTGGCTTACGAATACGACCCCTTCTTCGGCCTGTCCATCTCGCGTGTTGACCCGCTCCCCCACCAGCTTGACGCGGTCTATAACCACCTGCTCAAAGCTTGGCGCTGTCGTTTCCTGCTGGCGGATGACGCCGGGGCCGGGAAGACTATCATGGCGGGGCTGCTGCTCAAGGAACTTAAGCTCCGGGGCCTGGTGGAGCGGGTGCTCATCATCTCGCCCGCCAACCTCTCCTTCCAGTGGCGGCGGGAGCTGCGGGACCGCTTTGAAGAGGACTTTGAACTCATCACCGGCTCCCGGCTCCGGGACACTTACTCCCTCAATATCTGGAATCAGCACCCGCAAATCATCACCTCCATGGACTTGGCCAAGTTGGACTATGTGCTCCCCAGCGTCAAGCAGGCGGAGGATTGGGACCTGGTCATCGTGGATGAAGCCCACCGCATGTCCGCCCGCGACCCGGAACACAAAAGCGAACGCTATCGGCTGGGCGAAATCATGCGGGAGAAGACCACCCATTTTCTCCTCCTCACCGGCACTCCCCACAAGGGGGACCCGGATAACTTTTGCCTCTTCCTCCAGTTACTGGACCAGGAGGCGTATGCCGATGTGACCTCCATTAAGGAGGCCATGGAGCGCCGGGAGGCTCCCTTCTATCTCAGGCGCACCAAGGAGGCCATGCTCAGTTTTCCCGAGCGGGATGCTGACGGTATCTGGAAGGCCAGAAAACTCTTCACCAAACGCATACCCCACACCATCGCTTTCGACCTGGAGGGGGAGGAGTTAGACCTCTACCGGGCCGTCTCCAACTATGTCAAGGTCCAATCCCAGCGGGCCGCAGAGCAAGGCGATGACCGCCGCGCCCGCGCCATCGGTTTCTTAATGGCCATGTATCAGCGGCGCATGGCCAGCTCCACCTATGCCCTGAAAGAATCCCTCCGCCGCCGTCACAAGAAGCTCAAGGAACTTCTGGAGCGCGCCCAACTCTATGAAGACATGCCTATCCCGGACATCCCCCCCGAAGAAGATTGGGAGGAGATGGATGCCGCCGAGCGGGAAGAACTTGAGCAGAAGATTGAGCAGGTCACCCTGGCCAGGAAGCGGCCAGAACTGGAGGCCGAACTCAAAGATATCGAAGCCCTCATCGCCGTGGCCCAACAGGTGGAAGACCGGGGCCAGGAAGTGAAGCTGAAAACCCTTCGGGAGCAGCTTACCCAGCAGGGCATTTTTCAGGACCGCAATCTCCGCCTGCTTCTCTTTACCGAATACAAGGACACCCTGGAATATCTGGTGCGTAAACTGCGGGAGTGGAACCTCACCGTGGGCTTCATCCACGGCGGCATGAAGGCGGGGAACCGAGACGAACCGGGCACCCGTCTCTTTGCCGAACGCCAGTTTTGGGACCTCAAAACCCAGGTGTTGGCGGCCACCGAGGCCGCAGGGGAAGGTATCAACCTGCAATGCTGTAATGTGCTCTTCAACTACGATATCCCCTGGAACCCCAACCGCCTGGAACAGCGCATGGGCCGCATTCATCGTTACGGGCAAAAGCTGGATTGCCTCATTTTTAACTTTTTCGCCCGCAATACCGTGGAGGGGCGGGTCCTGCAAAAACTCCTGGACAAGCTCCAGAGCATCAGGGACGCCCTGCAAAATGACGCGGTCTTCGATGTGGTGGGGGAGGTCATCCCCTCCAACCAGATAGAACGGCTCTTGCGGGACTTTTACGCCGGACGCCTGGGGGAAGAGGACCTCCACGCCCAATTGGAAGTCAAAGTCAACCGGGAAGACTTCGAGCACATCTGCTATTCCGCCCTGGAAGGCCTGGCCAAGCGCAGCTTGAACCTCCCCATGCTGGTGGAGCAGCGGGCGCTGGCCCAGGAACGCCGCATTGTGCCCGAAACCATCCACCGCTTTTTCAAGGACGCCTCAGAATTTCAAGGCCTGGATATCCGCCCGGACCGCAACCGGGACATGTCCTTCCGGGTGGGGCGGCTGCCCCTCTATCTTTATGACCTGGCCCAAGGCCCGACCTGGCGCTTGCCCGCCCTGGCCCAGAGCTACAGCCGCATTACCTTCGAGCGGAGCATCAACGAAGCCGACCCCCGGTATGAGTGGGTTACGCCCGGCCACCCCCTCTTTGAGGTGGTCCGCCGCAAAATCGAAGAGTTGGCCCAGCCCCAGGGGCGGCAAGGGGTCCTTCTGTATGAACTGGAGCGGGAGGAGGCTGCCCTCCTGGAGTTGTTCATCGCCTCCGCAGCCGACGGCACGGGCAAGACTCATCACCAGCGGCTCTTTGTGGTGGAGACCTCCCCCAGGGGTGAGCGCCGCTTGCGGGAACCCACCTATCTCCTGGGCCTGATTATCCCGGATGAGGCCCCGGCCAGCTTGCCGGATTTCCCCGAAGCAGCCGGGGCTTCCCAAGGCTATCTTTATAGTCAAGGTCTTCAGCCTTTCCTTACAGAGGTGGGGCAAGAGCGCCAGCATGACCTGGACCTGATAGAGAAGCATGTGCGGCTCTGCTTCGGGGAGTTGGAGCGCAAACGCAATGATATCCTCAACCGTCATCTTCTGGCCAAAGACCAGGGGGACCCCGCCGCAGAGGGTTTAATCGAAATCGAATCCCAGAAGCTCATGGCGCTCCTGCGACGGCGGGACCAGCGGCTCCAGGAAATCGAACGTCAGCGCGCTTTGTTCCTTCAGGGGGTGGAGCGGCTGGGGGTCTGTTTAGTGCTCCCCCACCCAGAGAGGGCCACCAAGGAAATCTCCAACCTGGTATCTGACCCGGTGACCGAGCAGCGGGCCATGGAGGCGGTCATCGCCCATGAGGAAGGCCGGGGCTGCCGGGTGGAGGATATTCACCGCCTCAACCTGGGCTATGACCTCAGGAGCCTGCATCTGGACACCGGGGAGTTGCGCCTCATTGAAGTGAAGGGTATCGGCGCGGCCACCGGCTCCATTTGCCTCACCCCCAATGAGAAGCGGGTGGCGGAGGACCGGCGGGATATTTATTGGCTCTATATCGTCACGAATTGCGACACCGCCCCCACCCTCCAGGACCCCGTAAAGGACCCGGCCCGGCTGGAGTGGCATGAAGTGCGGCGGGTGGACCACTACCGCCTGAGCGTGGACACCCTGACGGGAGCCATGCGGCTGTTTGAAGAACCGGCTCCTCCCATAAGGTAAGACCATGATTCCCAGGGAATGCAAGCGGCTCATTGAGGTGGATTTCCCCATTGCCAGGGTGAGTTATTTTGCGGCTAAGGAGAAGTCCATCCGCCATGGGCACCCCTCCACCCTGCACCTGTGGTGGGCCAGACGGCCCCTGGCCTCCTGCCGCGCCGTTCTCCTGGGGCTGCTCCTGCCGGACCCCCAAGACCCCCATTGTCCGCCTGAGTTCAAAGCACAGGCTCGCACCTTATTGGCTGAAGTCGCCGGTCCGACCCGTGGCTATGCGGTGAAAAACACCGATGCTGACCTCAGGCAAGCACTTTTGCAGTTTATTGGTGAGTTCGCCAATTGGGATGTCTCGTCTGACCCGCTATATCTCCGGGTCTCTCGGGGGTTGGTTAAAGCGGCCCACCCGGAGGAGACGCCTCTGGTGGTGGACCCATTCGCCGGAGGCGGCTCCATCCCCCTGGAGGCCCTGCGCCTGGGGTGCGAGGCCTTTGCCAGCGACTTGAACCCTGTGGCTTGCCTCATCCTCAAGGTGCTCCTGGAGGATATTCCCCGACATGGAGTAGCCCTGGCCCAGGAACTTCGGGAAGTGGGGGCCAGGATCAAGGAGGAAGCCGAGCGGGAGCTGGCGGAGTTCTACCCCCTGGACCCGCCGGACCCGGACACCGGGGTTAGGCCCCAGCCCATCGCCTACCTCTGGGCCCGGACGGTGAAATGTGAGGCCCCCCATTGCGGCGCCGAGATTCCCCTGATACGCAGTTTCTGGCTGTGCAAAAAGGCGGGGAAAAAGGTGGCCCTGCGCCCCTGGAAAATATATCCGAGCCGCGACCAGTATCCGAGCCGCGACCAGTATCCGAGCCGCGACCGTGAGGGAGCGGAAAAAACAACGGTCGCTGACACTCCCGGCTCCGATAAAGGCGAACGCGCCATCCCTCTGGCCTATCTGATCACCTTTTCTTGTTACGGCACCCGACTGCACGGCGACCCAAAAGGCTCCGTAGATCGATACCACAATATCCCCGGCACCCCGGTATTAGCTGAGGATGAAAAGAGGCGAACCGCGGCCCAGGAACTGATGACCCAATCCCCCTATGAATTGGATGAAAAGCGGCGGCCAGCAGTTTTGCAGACTATTAAGGAGGTCTGCCATCACCGGGGCTGGTCTCTGTTGGCGGCCCATGTGCGCGCCAACCACGTGCATGTGGTGGTTCAGGCCCTGGAAGCCCCGGAAAAAGTGCTGAATGATTTTAAAGCCTATGCCAGCCGCAAGCTGAATGAGGCAGGATATGACCCTCCGGACCGCAAACGCTGGACCCGGCACGGCAGCACTCGCTACCTTTGGCAGGTGGAGCAGGTGGAAGCCGCCATCCATTATGTCGTGGGGGAGCAAGGTGTCCCCATGGCGGTTTTTGAGAATATGGACAGGGTATTGATTGACCACTCGCTGACGCTCGTGGCTCGGAACGCTTCTCCCAAAATAGAGTTTGCCATTTTTTCTCCCCGCAGTGACCGGGAGGTGCCCGCCGGCACCGTGTCCCGAGCCAAGGCCCGGTGCCTGGCCTGCGGCGCGGTGCTGCCCCCGGAGCGGGTTCGGGCCCAGTTGGCGGCACAGCGGGGCGGGGCCGATGTTATATTCGAAAGTATGCCAGCACCGGTCGCTGACGCTCCCGGCTCAGATAGCCATAATCACGACCGATATCCGAGCCACGACCGATATCCGAGCCACGACCGATATCCGAGCCACGACCGATATCCGAGCCACGACCGTAAGGGAGTGGCCAAAACCAAAGCACCCCTTCGCACCGGCGGCGCCCGGCTCCTGGCGGCGGTCACGGTGAAAGAAGGCCGGAAAGGGCGGTTTTACCGCCTGCCTAAAGAGTCGGATTATGCGGCGGTCTGGAAGGCCCAAAGGTATCTGGCCCGCCTGGCCGCCCAGCCCCTCCCCGGGGGCCTCTCCCCCATCCCGGATGAACCCACTCCTGCTGGTGGAGGCTCTGGTGCGGGTCGGGCTTTTTCGGTGCAGAGATACGGCATGGTCAAGTGGGGGGATTTGTTTACGGCAAGGCAGAAGGTGGCATTGATATCGCTCCGAAATCTGATTATCGAAACAGGCTTGGCCCATGACGCACTCAAACATCTTCTTGCTTGTGCGTTCAGTCGAGTGGCTATGAGTGACATGCAATTGACACGCTGGAATGCAGTTGCCGAGAAAATGCAACATACCTTTGGGCGACAGGCTCTTCCTATTGTTTGGGACTTTGCCGAAATTGTTCCAATAGTTGATGCTCCGGGAAACTGGCGAAGTGGTTATGAATTGTTGGCTGATGTCATAAAATTCTTTCCTAAAAATTCAATTATTGGGCAAGCCCAGATAGCCGATGCAGTGGACTCACCTTTGATTTCCAATAGTGTAGACACCTTGTTTACCGACCCGCCTTATTACGACGCGGTCCCCTATGCTGACTTGGCTGATTTTTTCTATGTCTGGCTTAAAAGAACTCTTCCCGGACACCCCTTGCTTCAAAATCCCTTTGAACCCGGATATGGACTGACCCCCAAGGGCCTTGAAATTGTTCAAGATGAAACCAAAGAATTTGAGGGACAAACCAAAGACCGAAAGTTCTTTGAAGAGCGGATGGGGCTTGCCTTTGCAGAAGGGAAGCGGGTGCTGCGGGAGGACGGAGTGGGTGCAGTAGTCTTTGCCCACAAGACCACTGAAGGGTGGGAAGCCTTGCTACAGGGCATGCTAAACGGCGGCTGGACCATCACCGGTTCGTGGCCCATTCATACGGAAATGGGATCGCGCCTGAGGGCCAGGGACTCCGCCGCCTTGGCCACAAGTATCCACCTCGTCTGCCGCCCCAGGTCGGTGAAGGCTGGGGTGGGGGACTGGGCCGAGGTCAAAGCCGAGATGGAGAAACGAGTGCGGGAGTGGATGACCAGCCTCCTGGACAAGGGTATCCGTGGCGCAGACGCCATCTTTTCTTGCATCGGCCCGGCCATGGAGGTATATAGCCGCTATGCCCAGGTGGAGACTCCGGCGGGGCACCCGGTGCCTTTAGGAGGGGACCCGGAGGCTATTGACCCCCATCGCCGGGGCTTCCTGGCCTATGTCTTTGCAGCCGTGTCAAAGGAGGCCCTGCGCCAGGTGCTGGGCGAAGCCGAAACCGAAGGCTTTGAGGAAGACGCCCGCCTCACCGCCCTGTTCTTATGGACCTTGCAGGTCACCCGGATAAACGGCAATAATAACCAAAAACCGACCGAAGAAGAGGATCCGACCGAACCCGAAGCACCCGAAGATGAGGAAGAAGAACTCCGAGCCGCGACCGTCAGGGAGCGGTCCAAAGGCGGCCTGGCCCTGCCCTTCGACACCTTCATCCGCATCACCCGGCCCATGGGCATTCACTACCAGGATTGGGAGAAAAAAATCATCGACATTGAAAAGGGCGTGGTGCGCCTCCTTCCGGTCCTGGCCCGCCAGGAGGCCCTCTTCGGAGATGAATTGCAGGTCCAGGTAGTGGAACTGAAGCGAGGCCCGGCCCAGGGCAGGCTCTTTCCCGAAGAACCAGCGGTTGCTCCTGATAAGCGCCGCGGTCCCGGCAAGGCCCTGGAGAATCTCACCACCCTGGACCGGGTGCACCAGGCCATGCTGCTCTTTGCCGCCGGGCAGACGGTGACCCTGAAAAACCTGCTGGAAGATGAGCGCCGCAAAGGCAAGCGCTTCGAGCGCCTGGCCTTCGCCCTGACTCCCCTGTATCCCACCGGGACCCCGGAGCGGCGTTGGCTGGAGGGCATCCAAAGCATGATGACCGTGAGGTGAACTTATGAGCAGTGAGATTATCTTCATCGTGGAAGAATCCCCGGAAGGGGGCTATGAGGCCCAGGTCCTGGGCCATGCCGTCTTCACCCAGGGGGAGACCATGGAGGAGGTGCGGGAGGCAGTCAAAGACGCGGTGCGCTGCCATTTCGAGGAATCTGACCTGCCAGCGTCGCTGGTAAATAAAGAAGAAGGGTGAAGGGAGAAATGGCAAAACTGGGAAGCAAAAACCGCCCGGCGGTGGTCCGGGTGCAAACAACGGAGAGAGCGCAGGAGATTTTGGAACTGTGCGATGAGCATGACTGGCAGGTCATCGTGGGAATAGAAGAGGATAAGCCAGAGGATATTTCGGATGTTAAGCGGCTTCTCAACCCTGAAACCAAGGATCTCCCGAGGCCTATTTCCCTCCCCTCTGTCCCGAAAACAGGTCGGAATGCTCCCTGTCCATGCGGCAGCGGCTTAAAATACAAGAAATGCTGCGGCCAGGTGCAAACTTAGGTTTATTGAGCGAGTAAATAAGGAAAAACCATGGAACCCTGGTATAAAGTCGCACTACCCCGGAAGGAGCTGAGGGAAGGCCGCTCCCTGGACCCCAGCGAGTTCGCCGTGCATCTGGAGCAGATAGTGGCGGGCGCCGCGCCGGAGGATTACCAGGACCCGGCCCATTTCTTCAACCGCACTTTCTTCGGCCAGGCCCTGATGGATTATTGCCGCCTGGTGCTCCGCCGTCTGGTGGGGGAGACCCAGGGGACTGCGCCGGTGCTCACTCTCCTCACCCAATTCGGCGGCGGCAAGACCCACACCCTGGCCACCCTCTACCATCTCACCAAGAACGGCCCCAAGGCCCAGGAGTATGAGGGTGTGAAGGACCTGCTCTCTCAGATTGGCTTGAAAGAAGTCCCCCGCGCCAGGGCGGCGGTGTTTGTGGGCAATGCCTGGAGCGCGGCCCCAGGGCGGGAGACCCCCTGGCAGGATATGGCCCGGCAACTGGCGGGAGATGCAGGTTATCGGGGGTTGGGGGATGACTCGGCCCAGCGCGCTCCCTCCACTCCCCAACTGCAAAGGCTCTTTGAACTGGCCCGGGAGCCGGTGCTGCTGCTGTTTGATGAGGTGCTGAATTATATCGAGCGCTACCCGGAGAAGGCCGGACAGTTTTATGCCTTTGTCCAGAATCTCACCGGCGCTCTGACCGCGTCGGCGCGGGCGGTGGGCATGTTGAGCCTGCCCGCCTCCACCATGGTGGAGATGCCCCCTTCCATGATGGAATGGCAACTCAGGCTCGCCAAGCTGGTGGGGCGGGAAGGCAAACCGCTCATTGTCACCGAAGGTGAAGAGATTGCCGAAATCATCAAACGCCGCTTATTTGAAAGCAACGGGCGCAAAAGCATGCAACAAGCAGTGGCCCGGCAATATGCCCGGTGGATTTTCTCCCGGCGGGATCGACTGCCCCCTGAATTTGCCCAGTTCCCAGAGGAGGAAATTCGGAAGCGCTTCGAGGCCTGCTATCCCTTTCACCCCAGCACCCTTACCGTGTTCCAAAGGAAATGGCAAACCCTCCCCACCTTTCAGCAGACCCGCGGGACTTTGGTTATGTTGGGCATGTGGATTGCCCAGGCCTTCCGTTCGGGCTATCAGAAGGCCTGGCGGGAGCCGCTCCTCACCCTGGGGGGCGCCCCCCTGGAGGACCGGGAGTTTCGTTCCAAGATTCTGGAGCAGTTAAATGAAACCCGGCTGTACTCGGCCATCAAATATGACATTGCCGGAGAGAACGCCCATGCCCCGGCCCTGGATAAAGAATCGGAGAAAACCGTAGGGAAAAGCCGCCTGCATCAGCGCGTGGCCACGGCCCTCTTTTTTGAATCATGCGGGGGCATGGCCCCGGACAAGGCCGCCACGCTCCCTGACCTGAGGTTCGCCCTGGGGGATCCGGAAACCGAAACCACCGTCATCGACGCGGCGGTTTACGCCCTCCATTCGCGCTGTCATTTTCTTCGGCAGGTGGGCACTGCGGGCTGGCGGTTCGGTTATAAACAAAATCTCAGGCGCCTTCATATGGAGCGCAAGGCGGCTATTAACCCCGAGCAGGTGGAGAAGCAAATCCGGGCGGTGGTCCAGCAGATTTTCCGAAATAAGGCAGAAATCAACCTGTCCTTCTTCCCCCAGGAATCGACCGATATCCAAGACCGCCCGGCGCTCAATCTGGTGGTCTTAGACCCCACCCAGGAAGGCAGCGATGAATTGCTGACCAAACTCACTGCCTGGACCCAATACAGCGGCCAGAGCCACCGGCAATTCCCAGGCGGGATTTTCTGGCTGGTTCCCGCTTCGGTTAGCCGAGTCCAGGAGGCGGTGAAGGATTGGCTGGTATGGGACAGCATTAAGAAGGATATCGATAAGAGAGAGGGGGGAGAAAAGGTTGACCTGGGAGATTTGGAGAAAGAAGATGAAGCCATGGTCCCCACCGAGCTACGAAAGGCACAGAATATGGTGGAGGACCAGGTATGGGGTCTCTATACCAACCTCTATCTCTGGAATGGCAAAGATGAGATGTTAAAGCCCGTAGAACTGCGGCATATGGACAAAAGTGAAGCACGGAGCATCACGGGTGCAGTTATGGCCCGGTTGAGGCATGCCGGGGAGCTGAACCAGGAGGTGGGGCCGACCTATGTGGAACGAAACTGGCCCTTAGCTCTCAAGGAAACGGGGGCTTGGCCTCTGGCCAGCCTGTTGGCCGCCTTTTTCCAAGGCCGGACCTTGGAGGGTGCCATAACCGATAGGCCCCTGACACGCCTTGAAAAGGCCGAGCACAGCCTGAAACAGATGATTGTGAAAGCCGTCCGCCAAGGGAGTTTCGGTCTAGGGATAGGCAAATCCGAAGAAAAATTCGACCGGGTGTGGTTCAAGGAGGAGTTGGACCTGGTGGATGTCATGTTCGACCATGAAACCTTCCTGCTCCTTCCCCCTCGCGCCGAAGCGGAAAAGGCGGGAGGTGTTCTTCCCGACCCCACTTCCCCAGAGCCGACTACACCGGTTCCCCCAGGAACTGGCCCGACTCCGCCTGTGCCCCCGGTGGAGAAGCAACCCGTTGACATTGAGTGGCGCGGGACTATGCCCAAGGAGAAATGGAACCTCTTCAGCCACCGGGTCCTGGCCCGCCTGAGCACCGCCGAAAGCCTCCAGATTGAAGTGACCGTCAAGGCGAAGGTCCCGGACCCCACGGTCAAACAGCAACTTAATATGGCGTTACAGGATTTGGATTTGGAAGGAGAATTTTAACAAAGGGATAGCCCAATTTTGGGCGAAAATTAAATTTTCGCAGATTCTATACGCAGCGGATATTTAGCTCTCGGGGGTATGGGACCCAATCTCCGGGTTTCCGTTTTCGAAGTGCGCCTGGGCCTGGCGGCGGGGGCAGGAAAAGATGCCCGGAGCGTCTGGGCGGTTCTCCATTCTTCTGGCCGGGACCGCGGCGAGGTGTGAGGTAGTCCAAAGGCCGGGGGCCAGAAAGCCCGTGTGAGCCTCTGAGAAGCCCGTAGCGGGGGGGTTGACGTGTAGCTTGTCCTCATCCGGAAACTCCCCCTCCCTTGGTGCTCATCATTACCCACAAGTGCCGGGCAAGGTATGAAAAGCAGCGAAAACCTCGTTCCCAAGCTCGCGCTTGGGAATGCATTTGCCCCCGAAGCTCCTGTTTCTGACAATGGTCATAGGGCGTGCCGCGCACGCCGGGATCGGCGGCCGCGGGCCGCCCTATGACTGCTCCTCACGGTGTTTTTCTCTCCGGGGGGCGGTGCGCACCCTGCACGACTTGTGGGTAATGATAAGCCCTTGGTGGGAGGGGGTTGGGGGGAGGGGGATCAATAGGGCAACTGGTCTGTATTGCTAATTTATTTCACCCCCAC
>VGSQ01000103.1 GCA_016874975.1 Deltaproteobacteria bacterium | reverse complement strand
ACAGGGGCGCCGATGAGGCTTAATTTTTTCAGAAAATCAGCCTAAAAAATGACTTTTGCAAGAGGCTCAGCTACTTAACCCTTAAAAAAGGCCAAAATCGACATTCAACTGTCGAAGATGAGTCATAAATTACCGGGAAGGGGACTTGACGATTTACCGGGAGGCCTCTTTTCTGCAATTCATGGGCCAGAGCCGCTTCATAGACCGATTCCAACAGGCCGGGGCCCAGAGCCGTATGAACCTTATAGGCCGCGTCCACTATCTCCCGGGCAATGTCGTTCTCGTGCATGTTTTTTTCTTTGCGTTCTTTGCGCCTTCGCGAGAAACAAAAAATTTTCTCGCAAAGACGCAAAGGGCGCAGAGTTAATGCGGGAGGCGCTGCGCTTTCCCGCCCTACAACCCTGCTCGAGACGCCCTATGCAGCCTAAAGGCTGGGGCTACAAAAACCAGGAAATGGCTAAGGGGTTGGGGGAAGGGGGTGTGGGGTCTGTGACCGCTGGCCCCCTCCCCTGCAGCATTACCGGGCCTCCAGCCCCAGCCCCCGGCGCTTGTCCTCAATATGGCGGACGATGAGGGCCGCCGCCCTGGCCGGGTCCGGCTCCACCGCGAAGCAGGCCCCCAGGTGGGCGGTAAGGCCGTTCAGCAGCAGCTCGGTGACGTTCTTGCTGCCCAAGACCGGGGGCGCCACCCCCAGGACGGTGAAGACGCCGGAGGCCACCGCGTAGCAGCCGATGGTGGCCGCCTTTTCGGAATACCACTCCGGAGCCGCAGCCGCCACCGGCAGTTGGTCCACATCCACGCCCAGGGCCTGGGCCAGGGCCGCGGCCAGGTGGATGATGCGGGCGTTGTCCACGCAGGAGCCCATGTGCAGCACCGGCGGAATGCCCAGGGCCCGGCACACCGCGGCCAGACCCGGCCCGGCCTGGGCCGCGGCCTCGGGCTGCTTCAGCCCGGCCTTGGCGTGGGCCACCGCGGCGCACCCCGTGTCCAGGACCAGGATGTCGTTTCTGATGAGTTCCTTCGTCAGGGTGACGTGCCCGTAGTCCTGGGTTACCCGGGGGTTGTTGCAGCCCACCACCCCCACCGCACCGCGAATCTGCCCGGTCTTGATGGCGTTGAGCAGGGGCTCCGGGGTGCCCCCCAGGGCCGCCAGGATGGCCTCCACGGAAAAACCCGTCATCTGGGCCACCGGCGCGCCGGGAATATAGACGCGGGCCGGATCGCGGCGGGCAAAATTCTCCACCGCCTGCACCACGATCCGGCGCCCCAGGTCCTCGCCGGTTTCCGGGGTGAAGGGCAGATGCGTGGCCTTCGGGAATTTGGCCTTGGGCGAGGTGGTGAAAAACAGGGTGTGGTAGCAGGCCGCCAGGTCCCCCAGGGACGGCATGATGCACTGGTAGTCCACCACCATGGCCTCCACCGCGCCGGTGAGCAGGGCCAGCTCCTGCACCAGGTGGTTGCCCGCCATGGGGATGCCCCGGCGCATCAGCACCTCGTTGCCGGTGCAGCACAGGCCCGCCAGGTTGAGGCCCTGGGCCCCCAATTGCCGGGCCCGCTCCAGAACCCGGGGTTCCTGGGCCGCCCGGGCCACCATTTCCGACACCAACGGATTGTGGCCGTGCAGAATGATGTTCACCTGGTCGGCCTTGAGCACCCCGATGTTGGCCTGGGAAGCCCGGGGGGTCGGCGTGCCGAAGAGGATGTCGGAGAGCTCCGTGGCGATCATGGAGCCGCCCCAGCCGTCCGCCAGGGCCGTGCGCAGGGCCTGGAGGAGCAGATTCACCGGGTCGTTGTCCACCCCCATGTGGGTGCGGTGCAGCATCTCCGTCACTTCCCAGTCCACGCCCCGGGGGGTGATGCCCAGGTTCCGCCATTTTTCCAGGCGCGCCGGCGGCAGGCGCCGGGTGAAAGTGAGATGGCCCTTCTTGATGCCGTATTCCTCCATCATGGCCAGGGCCAGCTCCCGGGCCTTCTCCAACACCGGGAGGTCCGGGGCCACGCCGAACTGCGCGGCCACCCGATCCAGCTTGGCCGGATCGGTGAGCTGATAGCCCGGGGCCTTGCCCTCGGCCACGGCCAACAGGGTCTCCACCAGGTCGCGGCCGTGGTCCGAATGGGAGGCCGCCCCCGCGGCCACCATGCGGGCCAGGTTGCGGGCCACCATGATGTCCGCATCGGCTCCGCACACACCCCGCTGGGGGCCTTCCCCGAAGGGATCCAGGCGGCAGGGGCCCATGACGCAGATGCGGCAGGACAGCCCCAACTCACAGAAACCGCACTGGGGCTGCTGGGCCGCAAACCGATCCCAGACGGTGGACAACCCTTCCTGAGTCGCCTTTTCCTGCAATGCCAGGCTGTCCGCCTGAATGGAGCAGGACTTGCCGGTTCTTCCAGCTTGTTCCATAATCCAACCTCCACTCCTCTTCACCCGAGCGGATTCGCCCCGACCCGGGATCTTGTTGGTTCGTTAACGCTGTTGGGGGGGGAAGAGGCTATGGACCGGTGGGCCTTTTCTCGTTCCCGAGCTCCTTCTTGGGAACGCATATTTCCCCCCATGCTCTGCTTGGGGATCTTACGGCTCCGCCGCGCAGCCCCACCTCATGATGCACCGGTCCTTCAGCCAAGGGAAGCTTGGGAACCGGAAAACCACCTTTTAGTCGGGCAATATGTTCATCCTGACCTGCACCTTAGCAGGTTTTCGGCCTGAATGCAAAGAGGGAGACAGGGCCGACCGGGGCCCGATAAGGGAGGAGATACGGCCTGGGGCAAACAACGCAGGGCCGGCGCGACCCGCACCGGCCCCCTTTTTTCTTCGGCAGCATATGTCAGGCAGGGAAGATCACCCCACCCTGCACCGCCTGACCACCTTAGGGCTTGACCACCTTCAAATCGGAGAATTCCCAGACGGCTTCGGATTTGTCCGGGGAGTTGCCCCGCAGACCCACCAGCCAGCCGCCGGAGGGAGGCAGCCCCTTGAAGGTGATGACCTGCTGGCCGTTGATGAAAATGGTGGCCTCGGGGCCGTTGGTGACGACGCGCAGCTCATTCCATTCGCCCACACCCTTCTTCACCGTTTCGGTTTGCCGCCAGGCCACCGGCGCCAGGAAGCGGCCGCCGGTCCACCGGGTCACGGTGAACCAGCCGCTGGGGGCGAAGAGAAGAGCATAATAGTCGCTGAAATCCTTGGCCCAGAAAACCACGCCGCCGCCGTGGCCCTGGTCCTCGGTCCTGGCCACCCGCACCTTCACCGTGATGTCCGCATTCTCAAACAGATTGGCCTGATTGAGAACGTACCAGCCGCGGTTGGCCTCGGGCTGAATCATGAACACGCCGTCTTTGACCATCTGACGGTCGCTGGGCGAACCCCAGGCGGGATCCATGGTGCCGAATTTGTCCTCGAACAACACCGTCTGAGCCTGGCTGTCCAGAACTGACCCGGCCACCGCCAGCACCATCACCGCGGCCAGCAAACCAAGAGCAGTCTTCCACTTCATGGCGCCTCTCCCTTCCGGAGGAATATAGTTGCGTTCAGGATAATGCACCTTCCCCGGCCAGTCAAGCATATGCCGCAAAATTTGCCGGGCTCCGCATATTCTTATCGGCCGGCGCACCCGGGGCATGAATGCTTCTCTTCCACCCGGCCCTGGTCGCTCGTCAAGCTCCAAGAATCCGGATTCATGACAGTTACTCATGAGCCTTCGGGTCACCCGCAAAGCATTAAAAGTTCTCCCCCTCACCCCGGCCCTCTCCCCCGCCGGGGGAGAGGGGGACAAGGAACTTTCTTTAGCAGGCCGTTGGCCCACCCATAACCCATGAAAAGGCCGGTGGGGCAGGCGTCCCTGCCCGCCGCCAGTCCCAGGCAAAGGTGCGCGGTGCGCACCCTACGGAACAACTTTTCAAAACAGTTACCCATGAGCCTGGGGCTCACCCGCAAAGCATGAAAAGTTCGGTAGGGTGGGCCTCTGTATCAACCACAACCAATTGATAATACATCACAAAACGCACCATACAAAAAACTTTTCATAGCAGTTGCTCATGAGCCTTCGGCTCACCCGCAAAGCATGAAAAGTTCGGTGGGGTGGGCGTCCCAGCCAGCCGCCAGACCTGGGCAAAGGTGCGCGGTGCGCACCCTACGGAACTTGGAGGCTGAGCGTGAGAAAAATTTCTCGCAAAGGCGCAAAGGGCGCAAAGAGAAGGTCACTGACTTTTCAAGACAGTTATTCATGAGCCTTGGGCTCACTCGCAAAGCATGAAAAGATTTCCCCCTCACCCCAGCCCTCTCCCCCATCGGGGGAAAGGGGGATAAGGAACTTTTCATAGAAGTGGATTGCTCAGCAAAGCTCAGGGCAGGTCTGCTTGACCAGGTGGTCATTTCTACAATATTGTATTTATATACCAGACGAAGATGTTCATTAATGTAAAAAATGTTTTAGTCAAATCTGTTAACTATATGTAATTTAATATTAAATTATGCTGGCACGCCGCTTGCTCTCATTGGCTCCAAGACTTCGTGGAGAAGAGGAGACTTTCATCATGAACGCGGCCGACACCGCCTTTGTCCTGTTTTCCGCCGCCCTGGTCATGCTCATGACCCCGGGGTTGGCCCTCTTTTACGGGGGCATGGTGCGCTCCAAGAACGTTTTGGCCACCCTCATGCAAAACTTTATCCTTCTCGCCGTCATCGGCGTGCAGTGGGCCCTGATCGGCTACACCCTGGCCTTCGGCCCGGACGTGGGGGGCGTCATCGGCTCTCTGGCCTGGATCGGTCTCAACGGCGTGGGCCTGGAGCCCTTCAAGGCCTATTCCGAGACCATTCCGCATCAGACCTTCATGATTTTTCAGGGCATGTTCGCCATCATCACCCCGGCCCTCATCACCGGCGCCTGGGCCGAACGCCTCAAATTCAGCACTTTTCTGGTCTTTATCATCTTATGGGCCACGCTGGTCTATGACCCGGTGGCGCACTGGGTCTGGGCCGACGGCGGCTGGCTCAAGGGGTTGGGGGCCCTGGACTTCGCCGGCGGCGCGGTGGTGCACATCAACGCCGGGGTGGCCGCCCTGGCTGCGGCCATCGTGGTGGGGCGCCGTCAGGGGTACGGCATCGAGGCCCTGACGCCCCACAACCTGCCCATGACGGTGTTGGGCGCGGGGCTGCTGTGGTTCGGGTGGTTCGGCTTCAACGCCGGCAGCGCCCTGGCCGCCGGCGCCCTGGCCTCCACCGCCTTCACCGCCACGCACCTGGCCACCTGCGGCGCCACCCTCTCCTGGATGGTGGGGGAATGGCTGCACCGCGGCAAGCCCACCACCCTGGGGGCGGCCTCCGGGGCCGTGGCCGGACTGGTGGCCGTCACGCCGGCGGCGGGTTTTGTGGGACCCATGAGCGCCATCCTGATCGGCGTGGGCGCGGGCTTCCTCTGCTACCTGGCGGTCCTGGCCAAGGTGAAGATGGGCTACGACGACTCCCTGGACGTGGTGGGCGTGCACGGCGTGGGCGGCCTCTGGGGCGCCCTGGCCACCGGCCTGTTCGCCTCCAAGGCGGTGAACGACGCCGGCGCGGACGGGCTCTTTTTCGGCAACCCGGCCCTGCTCGGCATCCAGGTGGTGGCGGTGCTGGTGACCGTGGTCTATTCCTTCGTGGTGAGCTGGATCCTGCTCAAGGTTCTGGACGCCACCATGGGCCTCCGGGTCAACAGCGAAGACGAAGTGGCGGGCCTGGACCTCACCGAGCACCAGGAAGCCGGTTACAGCATGTAAGGCAAGAAGGAGACAAGCCATGAAGAAGATTGAAGCCATTATCCAGCCCTTCAAGCTGGAGCCGGTCAAGGAAGCCCTGCACGGGCTCAGCGTCCAGGGCATGACGGTCACCGAGGTCAAGGGCTTCGGCCGCCAGAAGGGCATCCGGGAGGTTTACCGGGGCATGGAGTACCAGGTGGACTTTCTACCCAAGGTGAAGATCGAGGTGGTGGCCCCGGACGACAAGGTCAAGGCCATCGTGGAGGCCATCACCGCCAAGGCCCGCACCGGCCGCATCGGCGACGGCAAGATCTTTGTGTATCCGGTGGCCGAGGTCATCCGCATCCGCACCGGCGAGACGGGCGACGCCGCAGTCTAACGCGCCTGCTGACCTGAACCTGACAAAAACTTCGGCCCCGGCCCGGAAACGGTGGGGGTGACCTGACCAGGCCGGAGCCGGGGATCCCATAAGCAAGGAAGGAGCAATGAGCATGGAAACCAAGCCCAGTCTGACCTGGCTGACCATCATGCTGGCCCTCATCCTGGCCCTGGCCCCCCTGGCGGCCGCCCAGGAGCAGAAGGCCGAAGACACCAAGAAGGAGGAAGCCCAGGAGCCGGAAAAGCCCGAGTTTACCGTGCAGGTGGATGCCCTGAGCCAATACGTCTTCCGGGGCGTGGCCTTCAGCCGCACGGCCATCGTGCTGCAGCCGTCCTTCACGGCCAGCTATAAGGGCTTTTCGGCCAACATCTGGGGGAATTTCGACCCTCACGAACGCAATCCGTTCGGGATCAATTCCCCGAACCGCAATAACCCCAAGTGGAACGAAACGGATTTTACCTTTTCGTACAGCCGGGAACTCTTCAAGAATTTCACCGTCACCGGGGGCGTCATTTACTATGCCCTGGACAGCAATAACGCCCCCCAGGATTCCTTCGAGGTGTTCGGCGGCTTCAGCTACAAGTTTCCGTGGTTTGAGGTGGGCTACAGCGTTTACCGGGAAGTCTCCCACTATCCCGGCTGGTACATGCAGTGGTGCGTGGCCCGCAGCTTCGACCTGCCCTTCTGGGGGGCCTCTCTGGACCTGAACGCGGGCTGGTCGGCGGAATTTTCCTCGGATAAGGCGGCCTTCCCCATCCCAGGAAAGAACAAGTATTACAATAACCTGCACGCCGGTTACCTGCAGGCCGCGCTCAACCTCCCCCTGGGCAAGTACGTCAAGGTGTCGCCCAAGATCATCTACTGGTACGCCCTGGGGGGCGACTCCACCCGGGTCATCAACAACCTCTCCTGGGACCGGCAGCACAACCACATCCTGGGCGGCGTCAGCATCATCGCCACGTTTTAGCAGTGGCGCCGCGCCGCCTTTCCCCTGACAGGGGGCCGTTGGTGTGAAAAACCTCCGGCCCCTTTTTTCCGCAAGCCGCCATTGCTTGACCTCCACTGCGCCCTGGCCTACAATGTTTTCATTCAAGAATTTTCATCCCCCCGCCGACAATGGTGCAGAGTGATGCGGCTGCAAGCCGCCAGGCCGGGGGGACGGAGGCCCATGGTGAGCGAACAACCGGAGGTGGGAAGCCGGGCGGTGGTTGCTGCGGAGGACCTGCAGCGCCTCCTGGACATCCTGAAAGACCGGGGCTACACGGTGGTGGGCCCCGCGGTGCGGGACGGGGACCTGGTGCTGGAGGAATTGGACGGCGCCGGGGACCTGCCCCGGGGCCTCAAGGACGAGGCCGCGCCCGGGGCCTACCGCCTGACGCCGGGGGAGGAGGGCCGGTTCTTCGGCATCCGGGTGGGGCAAGAGTCCTGGAAGAAGTTCTTCCTGCCGCCCACCCTGGATATTATGGAAGCCCGACGGGAGGCCGGCGGCTGGCGCTTGGTCCTGCCCGGCCAGGCTCCCCCCCGCTTCGCCTGCGTGGGGGTGCGGGCCTGCGACCTGGCCGCCATCGGCGTGCAGGACCGCACGCTGCGGCATGGCCTGCACCCCGACGCCGACTATGCGGCCCGGCGGGAGGGGGCCTTCCTCGTCGCGGTGCACTGCACCGACCCCGGCCGCACCTGCTTCTGCGCCTCTATGGGCACGGGGCCCCAGGCGGTGGGGGGCTTTGATCTGGCCCTGACCGAACTCCGGCAAGGCGGCCGGCAGGTCTTCCTGGTGGAGGTGGGCAGCGCCGCCGGGGCTGAGGTCCTGGCCGCCCTGCCCCATCAGGCGGCGGACGGGTCCGTGGTGGAGGAGGCCGCGGCCCTCATCGCCCGGGCCGCGGCCGACATGGGGCGGACTCTTGAGACCTCCGGCCTGAAGGATTTTTTCTACGCCAATTACCAAAATCCCCACTGGGAGCAGGTGGCGGGCCGCTGCCTCAGTTGCGGCAACTGCGCCTTGGTGTGCCCCACCTGTTTCTGCCACAGCTTCGAGGACGTCCCGGACCTGAGCGGCGATGCGGTGGTGCGCCGGCGCCGCCAGGACGTCTGCTTCACCCTGGACCACTCCTACCTGCACGGCGGCAGCATCCGGGTGAGCCCCCTGTCCCGCTATCGCCAGTGGCTGACCCACAAGCTGGCCGCCTGGCAGGACCAGTTCGGCTGCTCCGGCTGCGTGGGCTGCGGCCGCTGCATCGCCTGGTGCCCCGTGGGCATCGACCTCACCCGGGAAGTTGCGGCTCTCCGGGAGAGCGACGCCGAAACGTCCCCCAATCCCTAATGCCTGGAGATTCGTATGCAAAGCATTGCCGCCGTTTTGGCCGAACACCCGTTCATGAAAGGGCTGACGCCCCGTCAACTGGAGGTTGTGGCCGCCTGCGGGGAGAAGGTGCACTTCAAGCCCGGCCAGTTTCTCTGTCGGGACGAGGAGGAGGTTTTGCGCTTCTACCTGGTCTACCAGGGCCGGGTGGCGGTGGAGATCTTTTCGCACCGGCGGGGGGCCGTCACCATCCGCACCCTGGTCGAAGGGGAGGAACTGGGCTGGCTCTGGTTCGACAAGCCCTACCACTGGCACCTGGACGCCCGGGCCGTGGAGCTCACCCGCACCGTGGCCCTGGACGTGAACTGCCTCCGCCAGGCCTGCGAAGCCGACCACGACCTGGGCTATGAGATCTTGAAGCGCTACGGCCACAGCCTGGCGGTGCGGTTCCGGATACTGAAGCTCCAGCTTGTGGACATGTACGGAGGCTGAGCCGTGACCGGGCAGGGGCACGCGAGCGCGGTAGTGCCGGTGGGGGAGCCCATGCTGCCCCGCATTTTCCGAGTGGTCAAACGGGTGCGGGAGACGGCGGACACCTTCACCTTCAACCTGGTCCCGGCGGACGGAGGCCAGGAGTTGGCCTTTCAGCCGGGCCAGTTCAACATGCTCACCGCTTTCGGGGCCGGAGAGGTGCCCATCTCCATCAGCGGCGACCCGGCCCGGCCCGAAACCCTGGTGCACACCATCCGGGCCGTAGGCTCCGTGACCAAAGTGCTTTGCCGCGCAGCCAAGGGCGACCAGATCGGCGTGCGCGGCCCCTACGGCACGCCCTGGCCGGTGGAACAGGCCAAGGAGCAGGACGTGGTCATCATCACCGGCGGGCTGGGGCTGGCCCCCCTGCGCCCGGCCATCTACCACGTGCTGGGGCACCGGGCCGACTACGGCAACTTCGAGCTCATTTACGGGGCCCGCACCCCCGCGGACATCATCTTCTGGCGGGAACTGGAGCGCTGGCGGGGCCGTTTCGACACCCGGGTGCACCTTACCGTGGACAGTGCCGCCTCCGACTGGCGCACCAATGTGGGCGTGGTCACCCACCTCATTCCCCGGGCCCGCTTCGACCCGGAAAACACCACCGCCCTGGTGTGCGGCCCCGGCGTCATGATGCGCTTCACGGTGCAGGAGTTGCGCAACCGGGGCCTGCCGCTGGAGCGCATCTTCGTCTCCCTGGAGCGCAACATGAAGTGCGGCCTGGGCCTGTGCGGCCACTGCCAGTTGGGGCCGGTCTTCGTCTGCAAGGATGGGCCG
Source organism: Deltaproteobacteria bacterium (assembly GCA_016874975.1). Taxonomy (GTDB): domain Bacteria; phylum Desulfobacterota; class Desulfobaccia; order Desulfobaccales; family 0-14-0-80-60-11; genus VGSQ01. Next base: position 2,913 of record VGSQ01000103.1, on the reverse strand, counting down.
GTGTTCCCGTACAGCCGCGTCAGGGACTGGTTTGAGAAGCGGGAGATCTAAGATTTGCGTGGTCTTTCTTGACCTCAACTCACAGAGGACGGCCCATGCCTTCATCCTTGCCCAAGTTGGCGGTGTTTAAGTTCACGTCGTGCGACGGCTGCCAGTTGTCGCTGCTGGATCTGGAAGACGAACTGCTGGCCATCGCCGGCAGGATTCGCCTGGCCTACTTCCCCGAGGCCACCCGGTCGGTGCTCAAGGGGCCCTATGACGTGGCCCTGGTGGAAGGCTCGGTGAGCACCCCCGAAGAGCTGGAGCGGGTGCAGCAGGTGCGCCGCTCCGCCAGATTCCTGGTGGCCATCGGCGCCTGCGCCACCTCGGGGGGCATCCAGGCCTTGCGCAATTTCGCCGATGTGGACGAGTTCAAGGCCGTGGTGTATGCCAAGCCCCACTATCTGGAGGCCCTGGCCGAATCCACCCCCATCGCGCAGCATGTTAAGGTGGACCTGGAGTTGCAGGGCTGCCCCATCAGCAAGACGCAGTTGCTGACGGTGCTGACCGCGCTGCTGCAGGGGCGGGAGCCCCGGCTGCCGTCCTACAGCGTCTGCCTGGAGTGCAAGCGCCGGGGGAACATCTGCGTGCTGACGGGGCGGGGGCTGCCCTGCCTGGGGCCCCTCACCCGGGCGGGCTGCGGGGCTTTGTGTCCCGGCTATCACCGGCCCTGCTACGGCTGCTTCGGCCCCCAGGAGACGCCCAACCCGGCGTCCCTCAGCCGCTGGTTCAAAGAGCGCCTGGGCCTGACGGAGGATGACCTGGTCCGGGCCTTGCGCCAGTTCACCGCCAATGCCCCGGCCTTCCGCCAGGAGAGTGTGACCCATGAGCACTAAGACCATCAAGGTGGACGTCCTGGCCCGGGTGGAGGGCGAGGGCCGGCTTTTCCTCCGGGTGAAAGACGGCAGGGTGGCCGCGGCCCGGCTGGAGATTTTCGAATCGCCCCGTTTCTTCGAGGCCTTCCTGCGGGGGCGCCGTTTCACCGAGGCCCCGGATATCACCGCCCGCATCTGCGGCATCTGCCCGGTGGCCTACCAGATGAGTTCGGTGCAGGCCATGGAGGCGGCCCTGGGGGTGGAGGTGGATGAGCCCCTGCGGCAACTGCGCCGCCTCCTCTTCCTGGGCGAATGGCTGGAGTCCCACGGCCTGCACATTTTTTTCCTGCACGCCCCGGACTTCCTGGGCTACCAGGACGGCCTGGCCCTGGCCCGGGACTACCCGGAGCAGGTGAAGCTGGGTCTGCGCCTGAAAAAGGCGGGCAATTCCCTGGTGGCCCTGCTGGGCGGGCGGGAGATCCACCCCGTCAACGTGCGGGTGGGCGGCTTTTACCGCACGCCCCGGAGAAGCGAACTGGCGGCCCTGGAGGACGAGCTGGCCTGGGCCCGGGAGGCCTCCGTGGCCGCGGTGCGCTTCGTGGCGGGCTTTGACTTCCCCGATTTTGAAGAGGACTATGATTTCGTGTCCCTGCGACACCCGCACGAATACCCCATCCTGCAGGGGCAGCTGGCCTCCAGCGGGGGGCTCACGGCGCCGGTGGCCGACTTCGACAAGCACTTCCAGGAGGTGCACCTGCCCCACTCCCACGCCCTGCATTGCCGCAAGACGGACGGCGGCCTGTACTTCGTGGGGCCGCTGGCCCGCTACAGCCTGAATTACGACCGCCTGGCCCCCCTGGCCCGGGAGGCCGCCCAGGCCGCGGGCCTGGGGCCGGTGTGCCGCAACCCCTTCCGGAGCATCGTGGTCCGGGCCGTGGAGATGGTCCAGGCCGCGGACGAGGCCCTGGCCATCATCCGGGATTACCGTCGGCCGGAGCGGCCTGCAGTGCCGGTGACGCCCGGCCCGGGGGAGGGACACGGCATCACCGAGGCCCCCCGGGGGATTCTCTACCACCGCTATCGCCTGGACCAGGCCGGGCTCATCACCGAGGCCCACATCGTGCCGCCCACTTCCCAGAACCAGGGGAGCATCGAGGCGGATTTGGCCGGGTTCGCCCAGGGGCATCTGGAGTTGCCGGAGGCGGACCTCACCTGGCGTCTGGAGCAGATGATCCGCAACTACGACCCCTGCATCTCCTGCGCCACCCATTTCCTCAAGCTGACCGTGGAGCGGGAGTGACGGATGCCGCCCGGGCCGCGCCGCCGGGGCGGGCCCTGGTGGTGGGGGTGGGCCAGCCGCTTAGGGGCGACGACGGCGTGGGTCCCCTGGTGGCGGGGCTGGTCCGACAGGCGCGTCTTGCCGGCGTGGAAGTGCGGGAGACGCGAGGGGACCTCCTGAGCCTGGCATCGGTCTGGCGCGATTACGCCCTGGTCATCATCGTGGACGCGGCCGACACCGGGGGCCCTCCGGGGACCCTCACCCGCCTGGAGGCCCACGCCGGGGTGCTGCCGGCCCAGGTGCGGCCTTCCTGCTCCAGCCACGGGGTGGGACTGGCCGAAGCCGTGGAGCTGGCCCGCACGCTGGGAACCCTCCCCCCCCGCCTCATCATCTTTGCCGTAGCAGGGCAAGATTTCAGCCTGGGCGCCCCTGTTTCGCCGGAGGTGGCGGCCGGGGCGCAACGCGCCGTCGCGGCCGTCCTCGAGGAACTGGCCGCCGCCGGCTGGGAAGAGCAATCGCCCCCCATCGACTGATACCAAATTCTCTTTGAAATGCCATAAACCCTTCAGGCGACCCATTGATGAGACAAGGGGCGATCTTATACCATTTATTATAGCCGCTGGCCTCAGCCTGCGCCTGCACAGGCTGGAAGGCCTGTGCTACTGAATCCGAGTTTTTATTTTTTTGAGAAAGATTTTTCTTTCATGCTGCTAATTTAATTAAAGAATCGGTGTCGGCGTGCAGGGCGGCAATGATGGCTGAGATGGCCTTGGACCCACC
>VGSQ01000102.1 GCA_016874975.1 Deltaproteobacteria bacterium | reverse complement strand
CAGCATCGCCTTCACCGACGGGTCCGACGCCGATCCCGGCTTTCACGTCTGCCTCACCGCTCTCCTGTACCTGCTGGAGGTGGACCCCGCCGCCCTGGGGCATCCGGTCAGCCCCCTGCAACTGCCCGGCGGCGCCATCTTCTTCAGGGGCCCCCACGGCTTGCCCCAGGGTCCTCTGGAGGCCCGCTTCGGCCGGGACCTCACCGGGTTTCAGGCCGCCGCCGCCCGGCTGGGAGGCATCAAAGGCCGCGACGGCGACGGGGCCTATAGTCTGGAGGTCTATCCGGGGCTGCGGGTTGGGGTGATTCTCTGGCTGGCGGACGAGGAGCTGCCGGCCCAGGTCTCCTTCACCGTGCCCGCCCATCTGGAGCGCTGTTGGCATCTGGACGCCGTCTGGGCGCTCCTGCATCTGGCGGCCCGGGAACTGCTGGCGCACGCGCCGTGACCGGCGGGGCGGCCCTGCTCCGCCTGCACCAGGAGTTTTTCACGGCAAAAACCTTCCCGGCAAGGTTCGGGAACCCGATTTATCCCGGTATCTGCGGCGCCTTTTGTCCGTCAACCCAACGGCGACAGGATTGCACGACCGGTCGTCAGGAAAGGTTCAATATGGGATGCAAACATCGGTATAGGAAGGTTGCGCCTGTCCGGCCCGAGGAGGCTTCCGGCTCCCGCGGCCGGCGGCCTCTGCTGGGTATGGGCCTCCTGCTGGTTTTCTGCCTGCTCGGTCCGGACCCGGCGTGGGCCGCGGAAGGCGGCGGGCAGCATACGCTGCTGGCCAGCATCAGCATCAGCATTCTGGTGGCCACCATTGTGGGCGTCCTGGCCATTTTGCTGAAGCAGCCGCTGATCCTGGCTTACATCGTCGGCGGGGTCATCATCGGCCCCCAGATCGGCTTCTCCTGGGTGGAAAACAAGGCCGACATCGACACCATCGCGGAAATCGGCTTGATTCTGCTGTTGTTCATGATCGGCCTGGAACTGAACCTGAAGAAGGTCCGGGAATCGGGAAAGTCCCTCATCATTTCGGGGACCTCCCAATTTATCATGTGCGCCGCCATGGGGCTGGGGTTTTTCTTTCTGCTGGGATTCACCATCCAGGCCACCTGTCCCTGTGAATATTACATCCTGGGCGTCAAAGTGGTGGGCGGCCGCTATGATCTGCTTTACCTGGCAGCCTGTCTGGCCATCAGCAGCACCACCATCGTGGTCAAGCTGCTCTATGAAAAATTCGAACTGGGCACCCTGGCCGGCCGGCTCACTCTGGGCATCCTGATTTTTCAGGACCTCTGGGCCATCGTCCTGCTGGGACTGCAGCCCAACCTGGCCGATCCGCAGGTTCTGGTGATCCTCTGGTCCTTTGCCAAGGGGGCATTCCTGGTGGTGATCAGCCTGCTGATGAGCAAGTACGGGCTGGGCTACCTCTTTAAGAGGATCGCCAAGCTGCCGGAACTGGTGCTGGTGGCCTCCCTGGGGTGGTGTTTCCTGGTGGCCGGCGCCGCCGACCGCCTGGGGCTGTCCATGGAGATGGGGGCCCTCATTGCCGGCGTGGCCATCTCCACCTTTCCCTACAACCTGGACATCATCGGCAAAATCATCAACATCCGGGACTTCTTCATCACCCTGTTCTTCGTGGCCCTGGGCATGGTGATCCCCAACCCGTTGAACAACCTGGGCCTGATGGCCCTCGCCTTGCTGCTGGCCGTGTTTCTGATGAGCACCCGCTTCCTGTCCATCTTTCCCGTGCTCTACTGGCTGGGCAACGGCAACCGGGTGAGTCTGCTCACCTCCATCAATCTGTCCCAGCTCAGCGAATTCTCTCTGGTAATTGCGGTCATCGGCACCCGCAGCGGCCATATCGGCCCGGACATCATGACCCTCATCATCTTCGTGTTCGTGGTCACCTCCATCGCCTCCACCTACATGATCAAATACAGCCACGGCCTCCAGCAGGTGTTGGGCAAGGTGGTGGAACGCCTGGGCTTCCGCCCCATCCGGGAGCAGGTGGAAGACGACCGCCTGGACGAGAGCCGGGACGTGGCCCTGCTGGGTTTCTTCCGGGTGGCCAGCTCCTGGCTGGCCGAAATCGAGACCGTCAAACCGGAGATGAAAAGCAGACTGGTGGTGGTGGACTTCAATCCCGTGGTCTACAGCGGCCTGGTGTCGCGCCATGTCAAGGTGGTCTACGGCGACATCAGCAACATGCAGACCCTGCACCACGCCGGCCTGGAACACGCCAAGGTGATCATTTCCACCATCACCGACGACATCCTGGTGGGAACGGACAACCGGAAGCTCATCAGTCAGATCAAGGTCCTGAACCCCCAGGCCAAGATCGTCGTCACCGCGGAGAGCCTCAGCCGGACGCTGGAACTCTACGAGGCCGGGGCCGATTATGTGCTCCGTCCCAATGAGGCTGCGGCCGTCCAGCTGTTTTCCGTGGTGGAGCACCTGCTCCGGGGCGAGGAGCAAGGGTTGAAGGAAGCGGCCCTGACCAACCTCTCCCGGCGGGAGGAAATTCTCAAGTGAGGCCCCGGCGGCGGGGCGCCGCCGCGGCCGCCTCAACGGGAACTGAGGGGCTTGGCGTTGAGAGGGGCGCTCGGTGGGGAAGCCTGCACGGGGAGCTGGTCCCGGACCCGTTCATCAAAGTGCTGCAGGCCGCAGAGGACGCCGCCGAAGTTGAGATAGAGAACCTCAAACTTCCGGGAACAGGCGGCCAGGTCCTTCTCTCCACTTAAACAGACCCTGTCGATGTCGCCCTTACAGGCGGCCAGGGTCTGAATGAGCTGCTCCAGGATGGGCAAGGTGTTCTGGCGGTGGTGCCTGACGGCGGAGGGCCGATCCCCTCGGGCCAGGTAAGTTTCCACCACCAGGGCGGCGCGGTGCAGTTCTTGGTGCAACTGCTCCAGGAGGGCAAAGCGGGGTTGCAGTTCCGGATAGGCTTGGGCCACCCGGCGACGCGGTTCGCTGTGGAACCAACGCCCGAAGGCGCACCGGCGGGAGGCCAGGAGGGCCAGGCGCTCCAGGACCGGCGGCGGGGACTCCGCGCCCCGGACCTCGATGGCATTGCCCGGGGTGGGGTCCAGACAGGTGGGAATCCCGCCGGTGTCGGTCCGGGAAAACAACGGGGCCCCCGGTGGAGGGAGCACAAGCTGACGGTGATGGTGCATCACCACGACCGCCGCCAGCACGGCGCCCAGCACCAGGGCCAGAATCGGCAGGAGATACATCTTCCGCGGCAGGGCCTTGCCTTTGACCGTGGTCGCACTCCGCAGCGTCAGTTCCATGGGTCTTACCCCCCTCTGAGGGGAATGTGCCATGATGTCGGTGAGGAGCCTTCCCGGCAAAACCCGGCCGACATTCTCTTAAAATATCGGCAACATCAGGGAACCCTATGAAAAAAAGGGCATCATCCCGTGGTTTCGCGAATATGGAAGTAAAGGACCTGCCTTCATTCCCTCACCCTCCCACACGCCCCAGCCCCTTCCCTCAGGGGAGGGGGAGAAGGGAAGGTCCATGATGAGGGTCAGGGTGAGGGGGAATTAACTTTTCCGCGCTCTCAATGAATACGTTACCGATTTTATGAAACGATGTGCTGAGCCGGGACGCAGCTTTCCATTAGGAGCCGCGGTTTCTCCTGCAGGGGTGAACTTCAGCGTCTTCGCCAAAGGGGCTACCGGGGTGGAGTTGCTCCTGTTCGGGGAGATGGAGGACCCCCGGCCCGAACGGGTGCTCACCCTTACTCCCCACCGACACCGGACCTATCATTACTGGCACGTCTTCGTCCCCGGGCTGAAAGCCGGCCAGCTCTACGGCTACCGGGTGGCGGGGCCCTGGGCGCCCGAGAGAGGCGCCCGATTTGATCCGGAAAAAGTCCTCCTGGACCCCTACGGCCGGGCCGTGGCAGTCCCCCCGGGTTACCGCCGGGACCTGGCCGGTCGGCCTGGGGAAAACACCGCCAGCGCCATGAAGAGCGTGGTGGCCGACCTGAGCCGCTACGATTGGGAGGGTGATGAGCCCCTCCGACGGCCCTTCGCCCAAACCATCATTTACGAACTGCATGTGGGAGGGTTCACCAGACACCCCAGCTCGGGGGTCGCCCCGGAGAAGCGCGGCGCCTTTGCCGGTCTGATGGAGAAGATTCCGTACCTGACAGACCTGGGGGTCACTGCCGTGGAACTGCTCCCGGTCTTTCAATTCGACGTCCAGGACGCCCCTCCGGGACTGGTCAACTATTGGGGGTACTCCCCGGTGTCTTTTTTCACCCCCCACCAGGGCTATAGTTCCCGGCCGGACGACCCGTTGGCCGTACTGGACGAATTCCGGGATCTGGTCAAGGCCCTGCACCGGGCCGGCATCGAAGTGATCCTGGACGTGGTCTTCAATCATACCGCCGAGGGAAACCACGAAGGCCCCACCCTGTGCTTCCGGGGCCTGGCCAATGAGGTGTATTATCTGCTGGAAACTGACCGGGCGCGCTACGCCGATTACAGCGGCTGCGGCAACACCCTGAACGCCAATCAGGCGGTGGTGCGCCGTCTCATTGTGGACAGCCTCCGCTACTGGGTGCAAGAGATGCACGTGGACGGCTTCCGCTTCGATCTGGCGTCCATTTTGTCCCGGGATGAGCAGGGGCGGCCCCTGGAAAATCCCCCGGTGCTGTGGGATATCGAGTCCGAGCCGATTCTGGCCGGCGCCAAGCTCATCGCCGAGGCCTGGGATGCGGCCGGGCTTTACCAGGTGGGGAGCTTCGTGGGGGACACCTGGAAGGAGTGGAACGCCAGATTTCGGGACGACATCCGGGCTTTTCTCAAAGGGGACCCCGATACCGTCGTTTCCCTGGCGCATCGTCTGCTCGCCAGTCCCGACCTGTATCGGCACAAGGAGCGGGAGGTGGAGCAGAGCATCAATTTCGTCACCTGCCACGACGGCTTCACCTTAAACGACCTGGTGTCCTATAACCACAAGCACAACGAGGCCAACGGCGAGGACAACCGGGACGGCAGCGACCACAACCTGAGCTGGAACTGCGGGGTGGAAGGGCCCGCCGACGACCCGGAAGTGGAGGCTCTGCGCAACCGCCAGGTGAAAAACTTTCTGGCCCTGACCCTGCTGTCCTTCGGCACCCCCATGCTGCTCATGGGCGATGAGGTGCGGCGCACCCAGCAGGGCAACAACAACGCCTACGGGCAGGATAACGACCTCAGCTGGTTCGACTGGACCCTGTTGGACCGGCACGCCGACGTGCACCGCTTTGTCAAGGAGTTGATCCGGCTGCGGTTGCACTTCGACAAAGCCTCCCTGGAGCAGGACCTGACCCTGAGCCAGTTTCTGGCGCAGGCCAGATATGACTGGCACGGCGTCAGGCTGCATGAGCCTGACTGGGCTCCCGACTCCCACAGTCTGGCGGCCACCGCGGTCAGCCTGACCGGGACCCGGGTGTTTCATCTCCTGTGCAATGCTTACTGGGAGGCGCTGAGCTTCGAGTTGCCGCCACTGCCCGACAATGATGGCGGAGGCTGGCGGCGGCTCCTGGACACGGCTCTGCCCTCCCCCGAAGATATTTGCCGGGAGGACCGGGCCGCCCTGGTGGAGGGGCCGACGTACCTGGCCCAACCGCGGTCCGTGGTTCTGCTGTTCTCGCCTGTCCCTGATCGGTGGAATCCAGACTGAGCTTCTTGCAAAACTTCCGCGGCAACGTCAGGGTTTCAAAAATATCGAAATATCATGGCGCGCGCTGCGCACCCTTAAGATCCTCTGATGTTCCGGCAGCCATGTAGGGTGCGCACCGCGCACCATGAAAGAGGTTGGATTCCTGCAGAGCGTTTTCAAAACCGCCGCCCTTTTCCGGGACCAAGGGAGAATTTTGCAAGAGCCTCAAGACCGACATGCAAAGTTCCTTTATTCCCCCTCCCCTCGGGGGCATTGGCGCTAACTTAAGAAAAAACCAGTTTACATCATAACATACCGATTTTACTTAAAATCCCCCTAAATCCCCCTTTTCCAAAGGGGGACTTCGGGTCACCGACTGCTCATTCCCCCCTTTGGCAAAGGGGGGTAAGGGGGGATTTGTCAGTATTTGTTGAGGGTTAATCAATAATTCCACGTAGTAGTACTAAGACGAAGGCTATTACATGTCCGGAGGCCTTTTTGATATGCGGCTCCTTTTCTCTCAGGGGCGAAACATTAAGGCTGGAAGGCAATATCCTTACCAGAGATGTCTTGTGGGTAAAAATCGTACCGGACAGACCTGGTCCTAAATCAAAAATTCATGAGCTCCGGCTGACCCGAAATGCCGACAAGTCGGTAGGGCGGGCCTCCGGGCCCGCCGCCACCCCCTGGGAACGGTGCGTAAGACGCACCCTACGGAACAACTTCCAAGACAGCAGGAGTCGAACGCAGGATGAAAACGGAGATCTCCCCCCTGTCCCCCGAATTGGAGGCGCGCCTTAGGGCGCGGCTGGCCGCCAACCCCTTCGTCAACTTCATGGGCATCGAGGCGCCGGAGCTGGGCGTCGGTTTTGCCCGGTTCGCGCTCACGGTGCGCCGCGACTTCCTCAACTCCCAGCATTTCCTCCAGGGAGGGGTGGTGGCCGCCCTGGCGGACGAGGCGGTGGCCTACGCCCTGTTCAGCCTGACGCCCCCGGAACAGAGGATCAGCACCGTGGAGATGAAAATCAACTTCCTGGCCGCGGTGAGCGAAGGCGTGGTGGAGGCCCGGGCCCGCATCGCCAAGCGGGGCCGCACCATCTCCCTGGGGGAGGTGGAGGTGGCCCAGGGCGAGCGCCTCATCGCCAAGGGCCTGTGCACTTACATCCACCTTTCCGCGCCGGCCTGAGGCTGACAAACGGGGAAGGAAGAAGAATAGCACGTGCAACCAATGCAGAGGGCGTGCCGTGCACGCCGCCGGCGGCGGCCATGGGCCGCCCTCTGGGGCTGGTGTGCCAGAGGGAAGCCGGAGACAAACTTTGCGAGGTGGGGACGCCGGCAAGGAGGCAATACCGGCGGCGAAATGTGATGCGTTTTCCCGCCCTCCGGCCCTGTCATCCCATTGAATCCGAAGGAGAATACCCGTGAGCAAATATATGCAGCTACGAATTACTATCGTTCCCTATTATGAGAAAGATTTCAAGAACACGTATCCAAAACTGGCTCGCCAGTTAAGATATGGAAAATCCGATTTGGCAGAACCTAATCCTTCACTTTATGACTTAGTCGGACAGTTGGACAAGCTTCTGTATACCTTCGATGGTACGCCGCTCAGAGATGCGCTTTTCCCGCACAGAGAAGTTCTCTTAAATCTTCATAAAAAGATCGAAGAAAATATCGCCCACCGGAATCTTGCCCAGGTTGACCAGCTTCTTTATAAGCTTGAGGATGTGTTCGACAACATAGAATCAGAATTATTACCGTAGGTCGTAGGGCGGGAAAGCGGAGCGCATCCCGCCGTCCGCTTGGTCCGACCTCGAGAGGTTCTTTGAATGATATGGATGCCATCCGGCCAAATCGCCGGTGGCCGACAGAGGAGCTTCGGCTCCCGGTGCGTTCCCCGGCGGGAGCCGGGGAACGAGGGTTTGAGAGAGGGGCAGGCTCTGGGCTGAGAATGTGTCGGGGATGCCGGAACGCCTCCGGCGGAAGGCGCTGCGCTTTCCCGCCCTACGGCACTACGGCCCTGCGTTTTCCGGCCTGACGACCCTCAGGCTGCCAATCCCAGCCTGACGGCCGCCTCATGAAGCTTTTGGTCCAGGGTCCAGAGGGGAATGCGGCTAAGAAGGGCCGCAGCCAGCAGGTGCATGTCGACGTACCCCAGGCCCTGGCCCATCAGACGATGATTGTCAATGAACTGCATTACTTCCCCATGGCCGGCCATGCCTGCCTGAGGCAGAGCCTGAAGCAGGGCCAGGATTTCCGAACGCCGCCGCAGGTTGCCGCAGGCCAACTCGCCGATGACGCAGGGATGGCAGGCGACCCGGCCATCCAGCAGCAGCGCCTCCAAACCCACGTCGCCCTGTCGCAGATGCGCCACCCAGACCGAAGTGTCAACCAGGACCATGTTCCGTTTCTGCCGGGCGGCGGCGCGGAATCATCTCCACCTGCCGTTCCGCCCCCCCCAAGGCTGCCAGTCTTTTGGCGCTTTCCCGGGCGATGAGGGCTTCCAGACCCAGCCGGACCAGTGCGGTTTTCTCCGTGATCCCGGTCAACTCAGCGGCCCGGTCCAGCAATGCGTCTTCGATGTTCAGGGTGGTCCGCATCGGCGCGCCTCAACAATGTGCAGTATTATATGTATCAATATGCATGAAATGGCGCATCTGTCAAGATGATGAAGGCCTGATTTTCATGACAGTTGCTCATGAGCCTTCGGCTCACCCGCAAAGCATGAAAAGTTCTCCCCCTCACCCCAGCCCTCTCCCCCGCCGGGGGAGAGGGGGGATAAGGAACTTTTCATAGTAGATTGTGTACTCAGGAACGTCGCCACTCAGTGCCCCCGCTCGGCGGCCAGGTTGTCGCTCCGCAGGAAGAGGACGCTGCCGGCGTCGGCGTAAACCCGAACCCAGCCCGGTTCCCGCAAAAGGAAGGCGGTAACCCTGGAGCGGGGATCCACCAGGATGAGGTCAGGGGGGTAATCCTCCAGGAAGCGGCGCCAGGTGTCCCGGCCATAGATAAAATTCCAGTATTTTTGGGCCACCGTTTCCGGATAGACCGTTTCAAAACGGCCGTCCAGGGCCACCTTGCAGGTGGGGTAGAGGGTCCAGAGGAGGTACTCCCCCCAACTGAACTCGGTCAGCAGCCGTCCTTTCAGGGCGTGCGCCTGGATGTGGCGCACCGCGCCCAGGGGATAGTAAACGGCCTGATGGTTGTGCGGGTCGGGGAGGGCCGGCAGGGTCAGCCCCAGAGGTCCGCGGCTGACCAGACCATGGGCATACGCCGCCGACAACAGGAGGGCCAGGCAGCAGGGAACCGCCCATCCCAGGCGGCGGCCCGCCTGCTGCAGCCGGGGCCGGGCCCGCAGCGACGCCAGGAAGAGGCTCAGGGGCTGGGGCAGGTAGGCTCCCACCGCCAGGAAGAAAAAGACCTGGTGGCGCTGGTGTCTGATGCCCAGGTAGAGGGTTACGCCCAGCACCAGCCAGGCGGTCAGGTCCCGCCACCGGGCCCAGACCGCCAGCAGAATGACGAAGAGGGTCACGGCGGCCAGATAGAGCCAGGACTCCAGCGGCAGCCCCGAACGGTAGGCCTGGAGAAAAGAGAACCACTCGGTGATCTGGGGCCGGTCCATGGTCACGGCAGGAAGCAGGTATTTCCAGTAATAGAAACCATAGGGGTTGACCAGACTGGCCAGTCCCGCCAGACCGAAGGCGACCAGATAGGGTTTGCAGGGGCGGCCGGAGAGCCTTTCACCCACGGCATACAGAGCGATGAGGCCCAGGCCGGCCAGAAAGCCGCCGTGCAGGTTGGACCAGGGAATCTGCAGAAAGACCAATCCCAGCAGACACCAACGGGAGCCCGTGTCCCGGGCCCGTTCCAGCCAGTACAGCGACAAGGCAAAGAAAAAATAGGTGAACACCTGGGCCCGCACGGGACTGTAGCCCATTTCCAGGAAAAGCTGGACCATCCAGATCATCAGGGCGGCGGCCAAAGGCTCGGCGCCGCGCCGCCGGGCCGCCAGGTAAAGGAGAACCAATGTCCCCACGGCCAGGGCATATTTGAGAAGCTGGAGCCCCGCCGCCCCGGCGAACCGGTAAAGGGGATAAAAAACCACCCCGGTGAGCCATTCATGATAGACCCAGGGGGAGAGGGTGGGAGTGTAAGCGAACACATCCTGGTAGGGAAAACGGCCGGTCTCCCAGAAGAGACGGCCGAAGGCCAGGTATCCCCACAGGTCCGGATCGGCCACGGTGATGGCCAACACCTTGGCGATGGCCAGGACCCACAGCAGGCCGAAGATGAGACGGGGCCAGAAGGACGAATGACCGGAAAGGGGCGATTTTGCGGGAACGTCAAGGTCGGGCATAACTCTCCCCAGAGATCGAAATTCCGACCCGCTAAGGCAGGCCGGCGCGTTGGTTCAAGGGTTTGATGATGAGGTCCACCCGGCGGTTGAGACGTCGCCCGGCCTCGTCGCCGTTGTCCGCCAGAGGGGCGTACTCCCCGAAGCCGGCGGCGGCGAAGCGGGCCGGGGCCAGCCGGTGCTTTTCCACCAGATAGCGCACCAGGGTGGTGGCCCGGTAGACGGACAACTCCCAGTTGGAGGGGAACTGCGTCGTATGGATGGGGCGGTTGTCAGTGTGCCCCTCCACGGCCACGTGGTTGGGAAGGCGGCGCAACACCTCGGCCAGTCGGTCCAGGAGGGGATTGGCTTCGGGGTGGAAGGTGGCCTCACCGGAATTGAAGAGAAGGAATTCCGGCAGATGCACCACCAGACCCCGGCCGGTGATGAGGAGGCGGATGGCCGAGGCCTCGGCCTGCTCCTTCAGGGCCTTTTGGATCTCCTGGGACACCTCTTCCAACTGGGTGCGGACCGGAGTCGTCAGGGCGGCGCCCGCCAGATCTCCGGCGAGGCTGGCGGCGGGTTGTTCGTTCACCCCGCCCTCCAGGGGAAAGCCCCCCAAAAAGACCGGGGCGTGCAGCGCCCGCTGGATGGAAAGCTGGGCCATGCCCAACTTTTCGCTGTCCAGGCGGGTGACGGCGTACATGGTCACAAAAAAGGCCAACAACAGGGTGATGAAGTCGGCATAGGACACCAACCAGCGGTCCTGGGGGGACCCGCCGGTCTTACCGGGCAGGCGGCGACGGGGACGCATGGGGTTTGGTTCTCGGCCGGCCGCCGGGGCGCAACACCTTGAGCCGGGCAGGGGCCAGCCGCTCCTGGTCCAACCGGGCGTCCGGCTCCAGGAAGCCCCGGAGCCGCTCCGCCAGGAGACGGGGGTGGTCGCCCCGGGCCAGGGCCAGCAGCCCCTCCAAAATCATCTCCCGCAGACGGAGTTGATGCTGCTGGCGCAACCGAAATTTGTGGGCGATGGGCAGGAAGACCAGGTTGGCGGAGGCCACCCCGTAAATGGTGGCCACAAACGCCACGGCCACGCCGGTCCCCAGCTTGGCGGGCTCCGTCAGGTGCTGCATCACCTGGATGAGGCCCAGGACCGCGCCCAGGATGCCGACGGTGGGGGCGTAGCCCCCGGCGGACTCAAAGACCTGGGCGGGGACGCTCCCCGTCTCTTCCAAACGCGCCAGTTCCACCTCCATGATCTCCCTGACCTGCTGGGGCTGATGAGCGTCGATGACCAGCTCCAGGCCCCGGCGGAAGAAGGGGTCCGGGATTTTTTTGGTCTCCCCCTCCAGGGAGAGCAGCCCTTCCCGCCGGGCCCGGTAGGACAACTCCACCAGCCGGGTCAGATAATCCGGGGTTTCATCCCGGGGCTTCCGGAAGATGTGGGGCAACTCCCGCCAGGCCTGCCGCAGTTGCGCGCCGCCGAAGCTGACGCACACCGCCCCCAGGGTGCCGCCGAAAACGATGACCATGGCGGTGAGCTGGAGGATCGTGCCGGCGGAGCCCCCTTCCAGGAGGTGGCCCCCCAAGAGGGCCGCGCCCCCCAGGCATAGGCCGATGAGGGTGGCTTTATCCATACGGATTCGGTCCGAGGACGTGTAGGGGAAATAGCATAACGTCCGCCCGGAAAGGGCGTCACCGGGTCCCAAGACGCCTTCCGCATCGGCTCCGTCGCGCGCCGGGCGCTGCTATCCGTCTCTTTATGTATCGGCCGGTTCCGGCGACTCTTGATTTTTCCTCCTTTGCACCTTCCTTATCCTCGCTCCCCCGTTCCCTTTGGGAACGCCAGGTTTTCCCGGGCAGACTGACCCTGCGGGCCGAGACTCCGATGTGCGGCTCTTCTATCAGGTTTCAATCAAGAGGCGGCCATGCGCGGCCTTTTGGCCGCTTCCAGATGATATTGTTTCTCGCCAAGGCGCATAGGGCGCAAAGCGAAACCTGCGGGCGCCACAATTGTCCAATGACGGCAACTCAGGATTAGATGTGTATGGCGGTGGCCGGAGCGGCCGGTCTGGCAGGGGGCGCGGGGGCTTTGGTGGGAGGTTGGGGGGGCACCTGGCGGATGGAGCTGTAGCGTCGGATGGATTGCAGGTAATTCCGGGTCTCCTGCGGCATGGAGCGACCCCGTTCCAGGTTGCCGGGCCCCCAGTTATAGGCCGCCAGGGCATGGGGCACGCTGCCCCGGTAGCGGTTCAGGAGCCAGCGGAGATAGCGGGTGCCGCCGTCAATGTTTTGCCGGGGGTCGTAGCCCTGGCTCACCCCCAGGTCCCGGGCCGTGCCCGGCATGAGCTGCATCAGACCCATGGCCCCTTTGGGGGAGGTGGCCCGGGGGTTGAAATTGCTCTCCACCTTGATGACCGCCTTGATAAGCTCCTCGGGAACCTGGTGGCGCTGGGCCGCCTCCCGGATGAAGGGGTCGAAGGTGGAGGGATGGGGCCGGGCCGCGGCCCCGCCTCCCTGATAGTACTGATTCACGTCGCTGCGTTCGGCCCGCCCGGCAGATTTGGGGGGAGCGTTGCCGCCGGCTTTAGGACGCGCCCCCGCCCGGCTCAGAGCGGTCCTGGAAATGAAGCGGGAGAGACTGGCGTCGACCACGCCGCCCAGAACAGCGTAACGGGGAAATTCCTGCCGCCGGGAAGAGATCGCCTGGGAGCGATCCTGCCTGGCCAACAATGCCGCACTCATGACCTGGGCAAAGGCGGGGGTGGGACCCCGGCCGCCCACCATCGCGGGCGGCAGGCCGGGCTGCGGGCCTCCGGCGCCTCTGGCCGGAAACGGCCCCCGTAGTCCACCGGCTCCATAGATCGGCATGCGCACCATATGGGGAAATTCCTAGCAACTCCCGTGCCGCAGAGCGCAAAGAAGCGAACATTGGGCAGTGGCGCACGAACCGTCGGCCCCCCTTAACACCTGAAAAGGTTGGCATGGCGGGCTCTGCCCGCCGCCAACCCTTGGCAATGGTGCGTAAGACGCACCCTACGGAAAGACTTTCAAGACAGTTACTCATGAGCCCGGG
>VGSQ01000101.1 GCA_016874975.1 Deltaproteobacteria bacterium | reverse complement strand
CCCTGTTTGCCGACCAGTTGCTCAAGCTGATCAGCTGAGGAACTTCCAGGCTGGCCGGAGTTTGGCAAGGTCAAGGGAAGGGTATGTCCTGACGGCGCCGCAAAGGGCCCAATTTCCGGTTAATGGTTGAGAAAAGCAAGGTTTCATGGGTTCCGGACCCCTAAACTTCGCCATTGCCTCATCCTGACAGCCATTTCTTGGGCATTTTGCAAGAGGCTCAAGTAATATCAAATTGATATCCTGGCAGCCGACAATAATCTGAGGAAGCGGAGGGGCTTCACGGGGCAGCGGGGGGGGGAAATTTTTGAAGTTGCCCGCGGGAGGGCCGGAGAATCTTTCTCCCGGCCCTCCTCGCGTTTTTTGGCTCCTAGCGCCGCCGCTCTCGGAACTGGCGCACCTGGTACATGAAGGCCTCCAGCCGGGTGCGGGTGTGGGTCTGTTCCTGGCCGTCGTAGGCCAGGTTTAGGAAGGGGATGTTGTCGTGCTCCTCCCGGAAGCGCTTGAACAGGGAATTCACCACCGTGCCGGGCATGCAGGTGAAAGGCATGATGTTGACCAGGCCCGCGGCCCCCTTGCGCACGAAGTCCCGGGACTTGCCGATGCTCAAGATGGCCTCGCCCTCAAAGGAGTCGTGCAGATAGCCCTGGGCCAGGGCCAGGGTTTCCCTGATGGCGGGTTCGTGCAGGTTGCGGATGCTCCCTTCGAAGAGGTGGCACAGCCGATGCTCGTCCTTCTCCTGCACCCGTTCCTTGAGGAAGATCTGCAGCAGCGCTTTATAGCGGCGGAAATTCCAGGCCCGGCGCTTGGAGGTGAAGTTGACGTAGAGCAGCCACTCGGTGATGGGCGGCATCCACACTTCGCCGCCCAGCTCCTCCACCTCCCGCACCGCGTTTTCGTTGGCGAAGCGGTTGGCCCGGGTGTAAATCTCCCCCACGATGCCCACCACGGGCCTGTCACCATTGCTGGTGAGGACGATGTCGTCAAAGGTCCGCCGGGCCTCGCGCAGGGTCTTTTCCAGGTCGCCCCGGTCCCTGAGGGTGGTGTAGGCCTGATGCAGGTAGTGGCGGTAAACCTGGTCGGCGTCGCCCCGGTTTTTCTCATAAGGCCTTGTCTCTAACAGCTTTTTCTCCAGCAGGTCGATGGCCACCAGACCCTGCCAGGCGATGCGGGGGTATTCGTCGCCCACCATGCCGATTTCGGCGTACATGGTTTCGCTCTGGTCCGGGGAATAGACCGGCACCTGGGGGTAGCCCAACTGGTCCAGCACCAGGCGGTGGAAGCGGTGGTACTGGCCGAAGCGGCAGGGGCCGTCCCCGGAGGGCATGAAGAAGGCGCTTTTGGCCGGATCAAAGTCGGGCCGCTGAACCATCTTGGCCAGGTCGCCGGTGGTGAGGATGAGGGGATAGCACTCCTTGCCCGAGGTGAGTCGCCGCCCCAGTTCCAGCGTTTCCTCGTCCGATTCGGGCAGGGCCTCGGCCTCGGCGCCGCAGGCCTCGAAGGCCGCCACCAGGGCAGAGACGTGGTCGGTCATGGGCGGCAGATAGACCCGGAGTCGATCGGCCCTAATCACCCGCTGCCGCGCCGAACTCGGTTTCCTGGTTTCCGGAGGAACGGTGACGTTCCGGAGGCTGTCCAGGAAGGCCTCCAGGCGGGTGATGGCCCCCACGTCGGAGGAGTGCTCGTCGATCTCGATCTCCAGGAAGGGCTTCCCTTCCATCCGGTCTTTGAAGAAGTGTTCGATGAAGGAGTCGGGCCCGCAGCCGAAATTGGTGATGAAGACGCCGTAGAGTCGGGGGTCGCGGCGGATCAGCTCCGCAGCCCCCAGGATTTTCTGTCCGAAGCGCCAGTACATGGGCTTGATCTCGCCCAGGTCCTGGACCTGGTCCACGGGGAGAAAATCCATGGGCACGGCCAGCACCCCCAACTGGCGCAGCTTGCGGGGCAGGTTGAGGTTCATGCCGGGGTCCAGGGCGTTGTAGGGCCGGCCGATGAGCACCATCAGGCGCCCGTCGGGGGGAAGGGCATCCAGGATTTCCCGGCCCCGTTCCTTGAGGCGCCGATAATAGTCCTCCTGCGCCTCTTCCGCCCGTTTCAGGGCCCGCCCCAGGCGGAAGGATGACAGCCCCAGTTCGGCCATCAGGGCTTTCAGCCCCTGGCGCAGCTTCCGGCGGCCCCGGCCGAAATAGAGCACCGGAGAGAAGAGCCGGGCCCCGTAGGCCTTCAGATCCAGGGTGGCGGGCACGGTGTAGGCCAGAGTCTGGACCATGGGACAGACCAGACCCCGCTGAATCTCCGGGTGGGGGTGGGCTATGTCGATGACGCTGGGCAGGAAGATGCGCTTGACCCCGGCCTCCAGCAGGTCCAGGATGTGGCCGTGGGCCACCTTGACGGGGTAGCAGGGCTCCGCCGCCAGGCTCTCCACCCCCTGGTGGATCACCCGCTTGTTGGTTTTTTGGGAAAAGACCACGGTGAAGCCCAGCTCTTCGAAAAAGGCTCGGAAGAAGGGCATCATTTCCTGGAAATACATGGTGCGGGGCAGGCCGATGGGACCCAGAGGCCCCTCCCGGCAGGGCTCCGGCCCGTAGAGCAGGTCTTCCCGTTCCCGCACCAGGTCGGGCATCTCGACGGCGGCCTGGCGGCTGCCCACCTCATACTTCTCACAGCGGCTGCCGTAAAAGAGCGGCTTTTCGCCGACGATCTGCACCTGCCGGATCTCGCAGTGGTTGGCGCAGCCCTTGCACTCAAAGGAGGAGACGGAGTATTCCCGGTCGGCCAGGTCGAAGCCTTTGAATTTGGAGGTCTCCCAGGTGCGCTCCCGCATGGCCAGCAGCGCCGCGCCGATGGCCCCGGTGACGTCGTGGTGCGGCGGCACGGTGATGGTTTTCCCCAGCACCTGTTCGAACCCGGCCACGATGCCCCGGTTGGCGGCGGTGGCCCCCTGGTAGAAAACGGTGTCGCCGATGGGCCGATCCTCCACCACCTTGTTGAGGTAATTCTGTACGATGGAGTAGGACAGCCCGGCCACCAGGTCCTCCTTGGGGGCGCCCCGCTGCTGGTGGTGGACGATATCCGACTCCATAAAGACGGTGCAGCGCTCTCCCAGCCGCACCGGCGCTTTGCTGACCAGGGCCAGGCGGCCGAATTCCTCCCGGATGGAGATGCCCAGCTTTTCGGCCTGTTCCTCCAGATAAGAGCCCGTGCCCGCGGCGCAGACCTTGTTCATCATGAAATCCACAATGGCGCCGTGTTTCAGACTGATGAACTTGGAGTCCTGGCCGCCGATCTCGAAGATGGTGTCCACCTGCGGGTTGATCTCCGCGGCGGCCGTCGCCTGGGCGGTGATTTCATTGCGCACCACGTCCGCGCCGATGAAATCCCCGGTGAGGTATCGGCCCGAGCCGGTGGTGGCCGCGCCCATGATCTTCACCCGGCCGGCCAGGTGCTGGCCCACCCGGCGCAGCCCCTCGGTGATGGCCTCCAGGGGCCGGCCCGCGGTCATCAGGTACTCCCGGGCCAAGACCTGCCCGGCCGCGTCGATGACCACCACATTGGTGCTGATGGAGCCCACGTCGACGCCGAGATAGGCCTCCACCTCGGCCCCCGGGGGAGGCGGGTCCAGCACCTGGTAGTGCTCCGGGCCCAGAACCGCCGGGGGTGTGAGGGACGGCAGGGAGCGGGCCGGCTCCGCCTCCCGCTGCAGATGCGTCTCCAGCAGGTCCAGGTTTAACCGGAAGTCGGCCGGGGGGTGCTCCCGGGCCACCAGGACCGCGCCCACGGCACCCAGGGCGCAGAAATGGGGCGGAATGATAAAATCCTGGTCCGCCAGCTCCAAAACCTGCACAAAGGCCTGGCGCACCCCCAGGTTGTGGGCCACCCCGCCCTGGAAGGCCACCGGCGCCGCCAGGTCCTTGCCTTTGGCCAGATTGCTCTTCAGGTTCCGGGCCATGGCCAGGCAGAGCCCGGCGATGATCTCGTAGTCCGGCGTGGCCCCCTGCTGCAGGTGGATCATGTCCGTCTTGGCAAAGACGCTGCAGCGCCCGGCGATGCGGGGCGGCGTGGTGGATTTCAGCGCCAGTTGGCTGAAATCCTCAATGCTGTAGCCCAGGCGGTGGGCCTGCTGGTCCAGAAAGGAGCCGGTGCCCGCGGCGCACATGGTGTTCATGGCGAAGTCCTGGATGACCACCTGGCCGTCCTCTTCCCCCACCATGATGAGCTTGGCGTCCTCGCCCCCCATGTCGATGATGCTGCGCACCCCGGGGGAAAAATGCGCGGTCCCCCGGGCCTGGGCGATGACCTCGTTGATAAAGGGGCCGCCCAGGATATCCGCCAGGGTCTTGCCGCCCAGGCCCGTAAAGGCCGCCAGGCGAATCCGGCTGAGAGGGAGCTCCCCGGCCACCTCCTCCAGGAGCGTCAGCACGGTGCGGTAAGGCTCGCCCAAATGACGCCGGTAGTCCTCCCGCAGGACCTTCCCGCCTTCATCCATCACCACCAGATTGACGCTCACGGAACCGATATCGATACCCAAATCAAGCAGGTCATGCATTTTCGTGATCCTCGATGCCAGGGCGCTCCTGAAGTTGACACTATGAATCGGGCGGCCGATGCCGGCCGGCGGGGATTCATCCCCCGACCGTGGGGGCCGATGCCGGCGGTCCGGTTCCCGCTCTCTTATACTTTCTTATCCTTCATCGGCGACGGCCGCCCGATAGAAGCCCTCCCGGTGATATCGGTCCAGGCTCACCAGGCCAGCCTCCGCCAGATGATGGAGGCGACTTTTCACCTGCTCCAATCCCAAACCCAACGCCTGGGCCAGATCCCGGGCGGTCATGGGGCGGCGGGCCAGCATGGCCAGGAAGGCCCCGTCCCCTATCGCCGTCCGGGCCCCACGGCGGCGGCAGGAGGCGATGACTTCCACGTTGTCGCCCAGGTAAGCCGCGGCTGCGGCCATCTCCGCGGCGTCCAGGGCGCAGGCCGAGGCATGGGCCACCGGCCGCACCGCGGTGTTGATCTGCACCTTGTCGGGAGCTATCTCCCGGAGCAGACGGCGCAGGGGCTCCAACTCAGGCTCGGAGTCGTTCATCCCTTTGAGGAGCATCACTTCCAGCCAGATGGCCCCGCGGTATTCCCGCCTGAACTCCACAAGCCCCCCCGCCACCAGGGCCAGGGTAAGGCCGGGAACGGGACGGTTGAGGCGCCGGAAGGTTTCCTCCCGCCCCGCGTCCAGTGAGGGAAGAACAATGTCGGCCGGGGCCAACTCCCGTCGCACCTCCTCCCGGTGCAGCAGCGCCCCGTTGGTGAGCACCGCCACCGGGATGTCGGACAGGTCTTTCCAGGCCCGGATGATCCGGCCCAAGCCCAGATTCAGCGTGGGCTCGCCCGACCCCGCCAGGGTGATGACGTCGGGACTGCCGCCCCCCTCTTTGAGGTAAGCCTCCAGTTCAGCCAGGATTTCCGCTTCCCGGTAGGCAAAGCGCTCCATCGTCAGGGAAGTGGTGGGACCCACCTCACAATAGAGGCAGTCATAGGTGCAGGTCTTGGCCGGCGCCAGGTCCACCCCCAAAGAGAGGCCCAGCCGCCGGGAAGGCACCGGTCCGAAGATGTGGGTCATGCTCAGAAACAGCCCAATTGGCACTGGACGATTTTGATGCGCAGGTCGTTGAGCAGATTGCCCAACTCCTGGCGGGATATCTTCAATTCCTCAGCCAGCTTGAAAGCCGCGGCGCAGGGGATCGCGCCCTGGGGCGCCGCCGCCTGGATGCGCTCCTGCAATTCTTCCCGGGTCATGGACGAAGCTCCGCGTTGCAAAGTTTGGTCTGGGGAAGGGAGGCTGGAGGGAGGGTGGCGGCCTGTGACCTCCGGCCCCCTCCCCCACAGCAAACTTTCCCCTTGAGGGGCCTGGGGACCAGGCAGAACCGCGGACCCCCGGGCCACTTCCATCAGGGGTTATTTTACCGATTCCATACCCGACTCCGCAAAGAGAATCGTCAGGTTTTTGCCGAGAAGATGGATGTCCCCGGAGATGACCCTGCTGTCCCTGCCGGGCCGGGGGCCACCAGGCGCCAGGCGGCTTTGACCAGCGTGTCCGCCAGGGGCGACAGCTCCTCCGTCAGGCGACCATAAATCCTGAAAACCGCCACCTGGAGGACCAGCCCCATCACCAGGGCCGCCGCCACCTCGGGTGTGAGCCCCTGCACTTCATTCCGGGCCAGTCCCTCCTCCATGACCCGGACCACCACGTCCACGGGATTGGGCGTCTCCGAGGTCACCCGCTGCAAGTGCCCGTGTTGGCTCAAGAGGAGATAACTGAAAAGCAAGGGGTCCTGGTCAAAAAATTTACAAAAATGCCGGATCATAATCTCCAGTTTGTCCGGCAGGGTGGCGACCCCGGCCTGCAGGCGGTCCAACTCCAGGGCCAGACCCCGGTAATGGCGGTGGAACAGCTCCCAGGCCAACTCCTCCTTGCTCACATAATGCCGGTAAAGCGTCCCTTCGGCGATATCCGCCGCGGCCGCCACCTCCCGCACCGTGGTGGCGGCCACCCCTTTGGCCACGAACAGCTTGAGGGCGGCTCGCTCCAGGCGCCTTCTGGTTTCGGCTCCATCCCGCATCGGGGTCCCATCTTTTATTAAGTGAATGTTCACTCACTGTAAGACAATTTTCTCTGTCCGTCAACCCCAGGCCGACATTTCGCCGGCCCGGACACTTGTGGTAAGCTGACAGAATCTATAGCACACTCAATGAGGAGGCATTCCATGAAGGTCCTGGCCATCTCCGGCTCGCCCCGCCCCCAGGGCAACACCTACCACCTGCTGCAGGAGGCCTTGCAGGTTCTGGCCCGGGAGGGGTTGGAAACCGAGTACCTGTCCCTCCACGACAAAGACGTCCGCCCCTGCCTGGCCTGCCTCAAGTGCGCCAAGGACAAGAACCGCTGCGCCCAGGAAGACGACTTCATGCCCGTCTTCACCGCCATGGGCCGGGCGGACGGGCTCATCGTGGGCTCGCCGGTGTATTTCGGCTCGGCCACGCCCAACCTCATGGCCCTGCTGGACCGGGCCGGCTACGTGGCCCGCATGGGGGACAACGTCTTTGCCCGCAAGGCCGGCACCCCCATCGTGGTGGCCCGCCGGGCCGGGGTCAATTTCACCTATGCCCAGCTCCTCTTCTTCTTTATCATCATGGGCATGGTGGTGCCCGGCTCCACCTACTGGCCCATCGCCTACGGCAAGGACCCCGGGGAAGTGGTGAAAGACGAGGAGGGCATGAAGACCGTCGCCACGCTGGCGGAAAACCTGGCCTGGCTCATGAAGAAACTGGCGGGTTAAGCGAGGCGGGGTTAGGGCAAGTCTTCTCCGAAATGAGACAATGACGCCATTGAACGGCTCGTTACTCTTTGCAGGGGCGGACACGGCAAGCTCATAGGGCGGCCCGCGGCCGCCGACCCCGGCCTGCACGGCACGCCCTATGACCTGGCTCATGAAGATCTGTAGGGTGCGCACCGCGCACCATGATATTTCGGAAACCCTGACGCTGCGGCGGAAGTTTTGCAAGAAGCTCACTTCAAACGGAAAATGAAATTAATACCCTCTGACCCACCGCAGGCGTTCGGTGACCGTGGGGAAGTAGTCCGCTTCGGTGTGGGGCAGGAACAGGGAGGCTATGTAGTGGTCCATGTACCCCGGGGTTTCGGAGAGCTCGAAGTTGGTCATCATGTCCGCCACCCGGCGCTCCTCCTCCAGGAGGTCCCGGGAAAAGGCCAGCAGGGTGGCGCCCGACAGCGAGCCGTTGCCCACGAACTGGTAGCGGTCCCGGGGCAGGTCCGGCATCAGGCCGATGGCGATGGCGTTTTCCATGTTGATGAAGCTGCCGAAGGCCCCGGCCAGGATCACCTGTTCGATGTCGCCCAGCTTGAGGCCGACGCTGTCCAGGAGGGTCAGGTAGCCCGCGAACATGGCCCCTTTGGCCCGCATCAGGTTGTCGATGTCCACTTCGCTTAAGGTCAGGTCCTCGCCGCTCTGGGTTTCGCCCTCCCAGGCCAGGACGTATTCCCGGCCGTTTTCGCTCTCCCGGATGCGGGGGGTATTCAGGTCGTCCCGGAATTTGCCGTTGGGGAGCACGATGCCCGCCTCCATCAGGGCCGCCAGCAGGTTGATGAGCCCGGAGCCGCAGATGCCCTTGGGCTTCACCATGCCGATGGTGAGGAGCATGGGTTCGCAGTTTTCCGGGTTGATGCTCACCTCTTCCACCGCCCCTTGGGACGCCCGCATGCCGTAGCGGATGCCGCCGCCTTCGAAGGCCGGGCCCGCGGAGCAGGCGGCGCAGGCCAGCCACTCCTGGTTGCCGATGACGATTTCCCCGTTGGTGCCGATATCGATGTAGAGGGTGAGCTTGGGTTCCTTGTAGATGCCGGAAGCCAGCGCGCCCGCAACGATGTCGCCCCCCACGTAGCTCGACACCGAACTGACGTTGTAGATGAAGACGTGTTCCGGCAGGTCCAGACCCAGGTGCCGGGCCCGGATGGGCGGCACGTGGCAGGCGGTGGGGGTGTAAGGCGCCAGGCGGATGTGCCTGGGGTCGATGCGATAGAGGAGATGGGTCATGGTGGTGTTGGCCGCCACCGTCAGGTGGGAAATCTCCTCCACCGGCAGTTTATGGCGTTTCAAAAGATCGGCGATGATCTTGTTGATGGTGGCCACCACCGCCTTCTGGAGCGTCTGGAGCCCGTCCCCCTTCTGGCTGTAAACGATGCGGGTGATGACGTCGTCGCCGTAGCTGAGCTGTCCGTTGTAATCCGCGGCGTGGCCGACAATCTCCCCTTTGGTCAGGTCCAGGAGCTGCACCCACACCGTGGTGGTGCCGATATCCACGGCCAGGGCGAAGTGGCGCTCTCGGGTGTCCCCCGGTTCGATGTTCACCAGGCGGGGGTTGCGGGAACGGCGCTGGGCGAAGTCCAGGGTGGCCGTCACCTCAAAATTCTGTTCCCGCATGATGCGGGCCAGCTTGCGCACCAGCAGGAAGTCCACGGTCAGGTTGTGCAGCCCGGCCTGGCGGCTCAGGCCGTTTTCCAGGCGGGACAGGTCACACTGGTTGTCGCTCAGGGAAGCCGGCGGCAGCTTCAGGAATTTCTTCTGGAACGCCGGATGGTATAGCCCCTGGGCCTTCAGGGCGGCGATATCGATGGGGCTGGGGAGCAGCGCCAACCCGGCCCGGCGTCGGGTGATGGTGCGCCGGTCCAGGAGGGATTCCGGCGGAATGCGCACCACCACATCAGCGGCGACCTGACACTGGCACGCCAACCGCTGCCCCAACTCCCATTCGTCACGGCTGAGCAGGGCCAGGGGCGGACAGTCCACCGTCCCCGACTCCAGCAGCACCCGGCATTTGCCGCACACCCCCTGCCCGCCGCAGGAGGCGTTGATGTGCACCCCGGCGGCCACTGCAGCCCGGAGCAGGTTTTCCCCCTCCGGCACTTCCACGCTGAGATCGTACGGCTTAAAGAGGACAGTGGCGCTCATCACCGGGCCTTGGGCGGCGGCCGACGGCGTCGGCGGCCGCCCCCTCTTCTTCACTCCGTGCCCTTTTTATCATGTTTGCCCCTTCGGTCGATAGCAAAAAATGGTAAAGTAACCTCCATACACGGCAGAGACCTATACTTCCACTGGTCTTGATGTCAAAATCATGACACATCATCGACGCCGGGTGCGGCAATTGTTTGAGACGCTGATTACTGCCTTCGGGCCGCAGGGGTGGTGGCCGGGGGAAACGCCTTTCGAGATCGCCCTGGGCGCCATCCTCACCCAGAATACCGCCTGGACCAATGTGGCCCGGGTGATCGCCGACCTCAAGGCCGAGGGCCTGCTCCATCCCCGGGCCCTGCAGGAACTGCCCCAGGCCGAGCTGGCCCGGCGCCTCCGGCCGGTGGGCTACTACAATCTCAAGGCCGCCCGGGTCCATAATTTCCTGGCTGTTTTTGCCCGCTTTTTCGACGGTGCTCTCCATCAGCTGGACGCCTGGGATACCGAGGTCCTGCGCCGGCGCCTCCTGGAAGTAAAAGGAATCGGCCCCGAAACGGCGGACAGCATCCTGCTCTATGCCTTTCAACGCCCCACCTTCGTGGTGGACGCCTATACTTTCCGGATCCTGGGGCGTCATGCTTTGGTGTGGGACCCATGCTCGTATGAGGAATTGCGGCAATTCTTCCTGGACCATCTGCCCCAGGACCTCTCCCTGTTCCAGGAATTCCACGCCTTGCTGGTGCGCCTGGGCAAGGATTACTGTCGCCCCACCCCCCGCTGCCAAGGCTGCCCCTTGGAGAGCTGGCTGACCTGAAACAATACCCGCCTCTTTTATTTCAAGAAGAATTGTTCATCCCGCAATACCTGCCCTGACTTTTTTGACTTTGCTGTCTGACAACCCTTTAAATTAAAAGAGCTTCCAGCGGCCGGCTTTCAGGCCGAAGAAAAGATGGGTCGGCCTCCGCCCGCCATTGTTGACGCGGGTGCTGGGCAGGAAGAATTTTATGCTTGACGGAGAGGCCGGCTCATGAGGAGTTACCGGGTAAACACCATGCTGCCTGGTTTGTTTTTAAACCATCTTCTACAGGAGGGATTTTTTTCCGGTAAAAGTTGTTCCGCAGGAAGCGCACCGCGCCCAAGATATTTCGGAAACAATGACGCGGTGCCTGAAGTTACGCAGGAAGCTCTTTTCTTCAAGCTTATCCATGACAGCATAATGCAGGGGCAGGGGCAGTGGCTGACCCCCTGCTTCTGGTACGGTTGTTGCAACTGATGCAGGGCAAGGAAGGATTTATGGCATACATCGGCCCTGAAGGTTATCTGGCGGTCTGGTTGCCTGACCTCCCCCAGGAGGATACCCTGGCGGACAGCTATATTCACCTCCTGGGCGGGGCGGAGTCCCCGGAAGAGGAAACCGGACAGGTCCAGGAACCCTCCCGGGGCTTTATCATCCAGGACTGGTTCGGGCCCTTTCTCCTGGGCCCCGTCAGCCGCTTTCTGCGGGGGAGGTGTTGAAGGCAGATAACGGGAAAGACCGGCCCATGGAGTGTTGACGGCGACGGCCTCACTATCTCGGGACCCCCGAGGGCGGATGCCTTACACAAACTCTCCAGGCAGCCGAGCCCGGGCCGTAGGCTCCGCAAAATTTGAAAAGATCGGTGGGGCGGGCGTCCCTGCCCGCCGCCAGCCCCCGGCAATGGTGCGTGAGACGCACCCTACGGAACATCTTTTCAAGGCAGTCCCTCATGGGCCATTGGCCCACCCATAACCCATAAAAAGGCGCGTGGGGCGGGCGTCCCTGCCCGCCGCCAGCCCCGGCAACGGTGCGCGGTGCGCACCGGAACTACTTTTCAAGAAAAGAATTGCGTTCACCCGTCTCCTAACTCCCCCCACCCTTTTCAGAAATCCCGGATTTTTTCCGGCAACGGTGCTATGATAGTGCCCGGCATGAGCCTGTTGGTGCATCAACGTAACCGGGTTGTTTCATTTCATGAACATCATCGAACTCCAACACCATTCCGCCACGGAACTGGTGCGCCGTCTGCGCCAGGTGCCTCTCCTGCACCAGCCCCAGCTCCTGATTTATCAGCAGGCCCTCATCAGCCTGGAGCTCATTCATCCCCGCTCCATCTTTCCGGCCCAGAATTATCTCTGGCTGGAGGAGCTGCGCAAGCTGCAGGAGCTGCGCTGGAGTCTGGCGGAGCACGGCGTGGATCTCTTTCGCCTGGACGGCTTCGTCACTTACACGGTGCGCCAGGAGGACGAATCCGAGGTCAGCTACGACGTCTACCCCCCCATCGTGGAGGAATCCCTGGAGGCGGACGGCTCCCTGGTGCCCCTCATCAACGACGGCATGCACCGCCTCTACCTGGCCCGGGCCGAATGGGTGGTGCCCCAGGTGGTCTACATCCGGGGCATCCCCAGGGAATATCCCTATTATGCCTTCCCGCGCCCGGAGGGCTGGCAGGGGCTGGACATCCTGCCCCACAACCCCGACCCCCGCACCTACCTGAAGAAATGCCACCGGCGGCGGGATTACCGGAGTCTTTTCCGGGACTTCCAGGCCGTCTTCCGGAATGTGGGCCGCTCCCGCAGCGCCCTCCTCACTTCCAGATAGCCCAGGATTTTTTTGGCGGCGGCGGGGCCGGAGCGCCCCGATAGAGCAGGTCCACCATGCGTCCGGCCAACTGGTCCACCAGGTCATAGATGGGGGGCGTGGGTTTGGGGCGGGTTTCCACCACGATGAGGCTGATGATGGGGCGAGGGGTGGCCTTCACCGAGTCCGAGAAGAACCAGAGCTGCGCGCCCGTGCGGGCGTCCACCACCTCCAGGTCCACCTGCACCCCCGACTGGCCGACGGTGCCGCTGTCCAGGAAATAGGGGATTTCCCCCAGGACCAGTAGATCTACATGGTAAGATTTCGCCCGCCGCAGGGCCTCGGGCTGGGAGGTGTAGGGGGCGGGGATCAGAACCACGTCCCGGAAGGGTTTTTTTTCCAGGAGCCGGCGGATGAAGATCTGGGTGACGGGATAGCTCACCTGGGTGAACTCCGGGGCGCACCGGAAGAGCAGCACCCCCGCCTTCAAGGCCCGGCAGTCGTTCACGGGCGGGTGGGTGTAGAGGCGCTGTGCCGTTTCGATCCTGGGGGCGGCCAGCCGGGGCGGGTTCCAGGAGGGGGCGGGAAACTCGTCGGTCTGGACATGGGGCTTGCACGGGCTGCAGCCGGCCCCGGCCAGGGCCAGACCCAGCGCCAGCATCAGCGCGATATGCATTATTCCCTGGCCATGCATGCTCCTCACCGTGGTCCTCTGCTTCTATGAAAAGTACCTCATCCCCCTCTCCCCCGACGGGGGAGAGGGCCGGGGTGAGGGGGAGAACTTTTCATGCTTTGTGAGTGGGCCTCAGGCCCATGAGCAACTGCTGCTATGAAAAGTTCCTTATCCCCCTCTCCCCCGGCGGGGGAGAGGGCTGGGGTGAGGGGGAAAACTTTTCATGCTTTGCGAGTGAGCCCCAGGCTCATGAGCAACTGTCTTGAAAAGTCCTTGGTGGCGCCGGCATCTTGCCGGTGCCGGCACAGGCTGGAAGCCTGTGCTACTGAATTTGAGTTTCTGGTTTTTTCAACAAGAATTTATCTGTATCTTATTGATTTGGCAAAGTAATTGTATCATTTTTCGGTTTGGTTCCGGCCTCCAG
>VGSQ01000100.1 GCA_016874975.1 Deltaproteobacteria bacterium | reverse complement strand
CACCAGGCGATCCCGGCGCCCCAAGGTGCCGATGATCTGCTGCTTGACCTTGCCGCCCTCCCGGTAGGAGCGGACGATCTGCAAGTATTCGTAAGCGGCCCCTTTAGAGACACTACGTTTAACCCGGATGAACATGCCATGATCATGGCAATATAATTAAAGACAAGTCAAGCTTTTTTAGACAGTGAAAATGGCATTAGTTGGCCACTACATTTTTAACATTATCCGGAACCTGGGTTAGTAATGTCAAGAAGTTATGCTCCAAAGACCCTTAAAATCGACCAACAACTGTCGAAGATGAGTCTTACGCACCATTGTGTACTGCATCCGGTTTTCTGGACGCAAGTTTTTCTTAAGCCGCCATGGCAGGGTTCTGCCTTGAAAAGTCCTTCCGTAGGGTGCGTCTCACGCACCATTGCCAGGCGCTGAGGGCCGGCAGGGACGCCCGCCCCACCTGACTTTTCAAGTGTTACGGGTGGGCCGGCGGCCCAGGCGCGACTGGAGCGAATCTCCCAATCGGATCATAATGCTACTGCGTTCAGTAGTCCAAAAGTCCTTTCATTTTCCCCCCTTTGCTAAAGGGGGGTCAGGGGGGATTTGTCAGTATTTGTTAAGGGTTAATCAATAATTCCACGTAGTAGGACTAACGTTTGTTGCACGTGAAACGGAAAATATTATTAAAGATCAAAGGGTTGAATTCTCACCTCAAACCCTTCTCTTTGACGTGTGATCCGATATAGGAGATTTTGACCGGGGGCAGTGGTCCGCTCCCCGCGGCCCCACCTAAGAAAAAACTCCTGCCCGGCCCCGCAGGGCGCGGACAGGAGGTGGAGGGGAGCTTCTCACGGCTTGTGGGTCCGGCAGTTGAGCTTCAGTGGTCCCGGCGTGTTGCCGGGGGGACTTCCCGGTTATGGTTGTTTGGCCGCGTTGGCGGCCAGGCCCTCCGCCAGGAACTGAACGGCGTCGTTCAGCGTGGGATCCTGCAGGTCTCCCTGGTACACTTCCATATAGACGACCCCGTCGGCGAGCCCCGCCTGGAAGGCGCTCATCCGGTCGCCGGTGATGGCGTCCAGCCACTCCCGGCCACCGAACATCTCATAGCCCGTGTAGGTCTGCTCGCCGGCCTGACGGATGTAGTCGCTCATGTCGGACCCGGTCTCCCGCAGGTCATTGGCCTGGATATGAATCTTTTTCGGATAAGTGGTGAGACAGTAATTCAATACGCCCAGCAAGGCCTCGGTCCTGCCTCGGAAGGGCTCCTTGATGGACAGATGGGTGACCTTATTGGGGAAAGCCTGGCGGAAGGTGTCGATCACCGTTTTCCAGGCGGAGATATAGACGTCATCGGTGTAGCCGTACTGGGTCCAATCCACTCCTTCCACTTCGATCCCCATCTCCCCCACTTTGCCCACGCCCGCCATCTGTACGCTGATAACATCCGGGTTATTGGCGTAGCGTTTGCCCAGGTTGGTGACAAACTGGCACCACTTCTGAAGATATATCGGATCCCAGGGCACCGGCATCTTGAAGTTCTTGCCCTCGTAGGTGAAAGTTACATACTGGGCGCCATCGGAGTAGACCCAGTTGGGCGTATTAATGCCGGGAATTACCAGGATGATCGTCTTCTTGCCGTAAGACTTGGCAGAATCGATGACATTGTCGATGGCTGCCCAGTAAGTTCTGAGCTTGTTGGGTTGGATGGAATTCCAGCGGAACCGGGCGCTCACACCGGCCACATTGGGATTCGCCAGCTCCTCTCCCGCCGCAATCTCGTTGGTGGGGAGCAGATCGTAAATACCGGTCACCGGTGCGAAGGGAGGCGGCTCCCTCTTGGGCCGGGACCAGGTTAACCCCATCAGGACCACACAGGCTGCCATCAGGGCAAGTATCCTTTTTGCCATACCTTCCTCCTTGAAGTGCATCCTTTCCTGCTGTGATCAAAAGTTCAATTTCTGTGCCAACTACTTGGAATCACCGCATAGAGAAGGAGAATTACGCCGTGGGGATCCAGAAGAACGGCGGCAACACGGCCGGCTGGGAGGATATCTGTTTGATATTATTAATATCTAATCCCTATGAGCCGAGCTTTCACCTTTCTTTGGCCGCACCCTCCCGACCCCTCAGTTGAGGTATCGGCTGATCCGGGGGACTACTTAAAAGTTGACCGGAAGTGGGGACGAAGCAGAAAAATTCTTTTAATTCAAGAAAGTTCGTTGATTTCCGAGAAAAACCGGGGAGGTGGCGGCGGCCTGGCAGCACCGGGCCTTCGCCGGGAGCTGGGGGAGATCGCCGTCCCCTTCCGGTGGAAGAAGGGGACGGCGGCTTTGATAAAGGAATGATATTGCCGCAAAAAAGGCGGGATGCGCTTCGCCTTCCCGCCCTATGGCGCTACGGTCTGGCGGGGCGGCCTCAGGTTCTCTCCAGCAACCGCAGGAGGAGGTCCGACCCCTGGGGGACCAGCAGGCCGGTCCCGGCGGCTTCGGCCTCGGTGTAGGCGCGGGGCCGGTCCCCGGGACGGCGGGAGTCGAAGAGGATGAAGGGCACGGGCTCGGAGGTGTGGGTCTTCAGCGCCACCGGCGTCAGGTGGTCGCAGAGGACCAGCACCCGGTGGTCGCCCAGAGCGGCCAGGCCGCGCAGGAGGGGGCCCACCACCCGGGCGTCGAAGTCGGTCAGGGCCTTAAGCTTGAGGTCCACGTCGCCCTTGTGGCCCGCCTCGTCCGGGGCCTCCACGTGCAGGAAGACCAGGTCCAGGTCGGCCAACGCCTTAAGGGCGGCCTCCACCTTGCCTTCATAATTGGTGTCCAAAAAACCCGTTGCCCCCGGCACCCGGATGGGGGTGAGGCCGGCCAACAGACCGAGGCCCCGGACCAGGTCCACGGCGCAGATGACGGCCCCCGTCAGCCCGAAGCGTTCCTGCAGGGTGGGCAGCCGGGGAGAGGTGCCCTGGCCCCAGAGCCAGATGGAGGTGGCGGGGTTTTTGCCGGCCGCCCGACGGGCCCGGTTCACCGGATGCTCCGCCAGCACCGGCCAGGAGGCTTTCACCAGCTCCCACAAGGGGGCGGCGTCGGCGTCGGTCATAAAGCGGCCCACCTCCTGCCCGGAGTGGTCGTGGGGGGGGTAGGTGCGCCAGTCGGCGCGACCCTGCCGCCACACCAGGAGGTGCCGGTAGCTCACGCCGGGGTGGAAGCGGCGGCCGTCGGCGCCCAGGTTTGCGTCCAGGGCGGTGATGAGCTGTCGGGCCTCTTCCGAGGTGATGTGCCCCGCGGCGTAGTCTTCCATGAGCAGGCCGCCGTCGTCCCGGCGCAGAGTCACCAGGTTGCAGCGGAAGGCCACCTCCCCGGGGGTGAGTTCCACCCCCAGGGCCGCGGCCTCCAGCGGCGCCCGGCCGGTGTGGTAGCGGGCCGGGTCGTAGCCCATGATGGCCAGGTTGGCGATATCGCTGCCCGGCTCCAGGCCCGGCGGGATGGTCTGGGCGCACCCCAGCTCCCCCTGCCGGGCCAGCCGGTCCAGGTGGGGCGTGGCCGCCGCCTCCAGGGGCGTCTTGCCGCCCAAAGCCGGCACCGGGTAGTCACCCATGCCGTCGCCCACGAGAATGACGTATTTCATGAAAAGCCCCCTGAAAACAGAAGGCCAGAGGCCCCCAGGCCCATGGCCCTCCCTTGCACAGGATTATATCAGAGACCTCAGGTGATTTCACTCACCCGCTGCTCCACCGGCCGACGCTCCAGGAGGTGCTTGATATCCATCAGGGTGTCGTTGATGCGGAAGAAAACAATGAGGATTTCGCAGTAGACTCTGACGCCGATGGGACCCAGGAGGATGATGAGCAGACCCTGGGCTTTGCCTACGGCTATCATGACAACCCCTGCGATGACGCAGGCGGCCACGCCGATCCAGAAAATGATTTGAATGATGATGGGGGTGAGCATGGCGTGAAACGACAAAAAGCCCTTCATAATGCCCTCCTTGTGGATGTTTCGCCTGTCCCTTCTGGGCCCGCATCTTAACACGTCTATTTCGGCAGGCATATCATAATCGTCGCGGCGTCGACTGGGAGGGGTTTTTCCCGCCTCCGGGGCCAAGGGCTCCCTCCTGCCTCCCCAGCGCGGGTTACAACTGGCACTGGCACTTGCCGTCCACCAGGAGGCAGTACTCCTGCTTTTTTTCTTCAGGCAGGGCGTCGTATTCCTCTTCGTCCAGAAAGCAGTCCAGGGGGAGGTAATTCATGTCCTCCTTGTAAGGACTCTTGCCGAGGTAGATTTCGCAGTTTTTGTGAACGTAGGTTTTGGACATGCTTTGCCTCCTGTTCAGTGGCGGTGGTGCATAAGACGCACCTCGCGACCAACGCTTTCACAAAATGCCCCCGCTTCCGGCTTCTATCCACCCCCAAAACCCAGAACCCAAAACCCGGAACCCGCCCCTAAATCTGCGCCGCGTGGAGGTGGGGGTCCTCGATGCGGTACATCACCGTGGGCGGACTCACCACCGGCAGGGCGTCGATGGCCTTCAGAGCCGCCTTGACGTCCGCCTCCCGGGCTTCGTGGGTGATCATGACGATGGGCACCGCGCCCTTCACCTGCCGGCCTTTTTGGATGACTGCGCCGATGCTGATCTCGTGCCGTCCCAGGATGCCGGAGATCTGGGAGAGCACCCCGGGGCGGTCCAGGGCGGCGAAGCGGAAGTAGTAATTGGTGACCACTTCGTCCATGGGCTTGACGGCCCGGCGGGTGGAGAGGGCCGCTTCGCAGCCCAGGGGGGGCACCCGCCGCCGCACGCCGTGGCGCAGGTTCAGGACCAGGTCCAGGAGGTCGCTCACCACCGCGCTGGCCGTGGGGAGCATGCCCGCGCCCCGGCCGTACAGGAGCAGCGGACCCACGGCGTCGCCGACGAGGTGCACGGCGTTGAAGGCGCCCAGCACGTTGGCCAGCATGTGGTCCCGGGGGATGAGGGTGGGGTGGACTCGGGCCTCCAGGCGTTCACCGTCGTTGCGGCCGATGGCCAGCAGTTTGATGACGTAGCCGAACTCCCGGGCGAATTGCAGGTCCAGGGGGTCCAGCTCGCTGATGCCTTCCACGCTGATGGCGTCGAAGTCCAACCGGGCGCCGTAGGCCAGGGCCATGAGGATGGCCAGTTTGTGGGCGGTGTCCTCCCCGGAGATGTCCAGGGTGGGGTCGGCCTCGGCGAACCCCTCGGCCTGGGCTTCGGCCAGGGCCTGGGCAAAGGGCCGGTCATACAGGGACATCTGGCTCAGGATATAGTTGCAGGTGCCGTTCAGGATGCCCAGGATCTCCTCGATGCGGTTGGCCGCCAGCCCCTGGCGCAGGGTGAGGATGATGGGGATGCCGCCGCACACCGAGCCCTCGAAGGCCACCTCCACCCCGGCCTGGGCCGCGGCGGCGAAGACCTCATTGCCGTGCAGGGCCAACAGGGCCTTGTTGGCGGTGACCAGGTGCTTGCCCCGGGCGATGGCGGCCAGGGCCAACTCCCGGGCCGCCTCGGTGCCGCCGATGAGTTCCACCACGATCTGGATGTCCGGGTCTTCCAGGACGTCCGCCACCCGGTCGGTGAGCATCCCCGGCGGCAGGGACACCGGCCGGGGCCGCGCCAGGTCGATATCCGCCACCCGTTTGAGGTGGACGGGCAACCCCAGCCGCCGGGAAAAATCGTCGGCCCGCCGGGTCAGCAGGCTCACCACCCCGCTCCCCACCGTGCCGAAGCCCACCACTCCCACCGCGATGCCGTCCATGAGGGCGCCTCTCTCAGGACTTCAGGAGCGGCCGCAGTTCTTCGGCCACGCGCTCAATTTCCTCCGGAGTCATGCGCATGACCCGGCGGAAGCCGCGAATGGCCTGGTTGGTGCGCTGCACGTTCTCCACCAGGGCGAAGCGGACATATTCGTCGCCGAATTCCCCGAAGCCGGCGCCGGGGGAGACGGCCACCTTAGCCTCCCGGATGAGCAGGAAGGTGAACAGCAATGAGCCTAAGTAACGAAATTTCCTGGGTATCCTGGCCCAAACGAACATGGTCCCCTTGGGCGGTTCCACCATCCACTTGATGTTGTGCAGGCCCCGACAGAGGGCGTCCCGCCGCTCCCGGTAGGTGGCGACGATCTCCTGGACGCAGTCATACGGCCCGTTTAAGGCGATGATGGAGGCGATCTGAATGGGCTGGAAGACGCCGTAGTCCAGGTAGCTCTTGATGCGCTGCAGCGCGTGCACCAGGCGGCGGTTCCCCACCACGAAGCCCATGCGCCAGCCCGGCATGTTGTAGCTTTTGGACAGGGAAAAGAGCTCCACTCCCACCTCTTTGGCGCCGTCCACCTGAAGGAAGCTGGGCGCCACGTAGTCGTCGAAGACCAGGTCGGCATAGGCGAAATCGTGAATGATGAACACCTTGTATTTGTGGGCGTACTCCACGATGCGCCGGAAAAAGTCCAGGTCCACGCACATGGTGGTGGGGTTGTGGGGGAAGGAGATGATGAGCATGGTGGGCCGGGGCATGATGAGTTCGGTGATGTTCTCCAGGTCGGCGAAGAAGTCCCGGTCCGGCGTCAGGGGAATGCCCACCCGCTGGCCCCCGGCGATGATCACCGACGCGGAGTGGATGGGATAGGTGGGATTGGGCACCAGAACCACGTCGCCGGGCTCCACCGTGGCCAGGATGAGGTGCGACAGCCCCTCCTTGGCGCCGATGGTGGCGATGGCCTCCGTTTCCGGGTCGAGGTCCACGTCATAGCGGCGTTTGTACCAGTCGGCGATGGCCACCCGCAGCTTGGTGATGCCCCGGGAGGCGGAATAGCGGTGGTTGGAGCCTTTTCCCGCCGCTTCCTTGAGTTTGGCGACGATGTGCGGCGGCGTGGGCAGGTCCGGATTGCCCATGCCCAGGTCGATGATGTCCTCGCCCCGATGGCGGGCCTGCATCTTCAGCTTGTTCACCTTGACGAAGACATACTCCGGCAGCCGTTTCATGCGTGGGAATTCTTCGATGACTTCCCCTGACATGCTCCCCCCTCCTCGGCAACTCTGCGATTTATCGCTTCATTATCATCAATAAGCGGACTCTTGTCAAATGCCGGCGCACCCGAAGAGCGCCCCTGAGGCCGGGGTCCGGCAAAGAGGCCGGGGGCCTGGCCCCCCGGCCCCCGCCCCCGCCAGGCCGTATTCCTCGCCCGGCTAAATCTTGCAGAGACCATGAATGGTGTCACAGGTCTTGTGATAGAGGCGGCCCACCCAATCCGCCTGACGCAACTGGGATCCGGGCGGGGACCCCTTTTCGGACAAACGTCCCAGCAGGCGGTGGGTAGTGGTGATATAGGCGGCGTGGCTCCAGGTGAGGGGAGACACGGAGAGAGGCTCACCGGTAAGGGGGTCGATTTGCTCACCCAGCACCCCCGATGGCAGGGCATGGTTCGTCACCCAGGTCAGGATCTCCTGCGCTTGGGCTGTCTCTTCATCACTGCCGCCTTTTTCCAGAAGATAATCCGCCCACCAGAGGGTGCAGATCACCCAGGGATTGCCGGTAACTTCAGGACTTACCCGATGGTACCGATCGTTTTCATATCGGGCCATCCCTCCCACCGGCGTCCCGACCCACAGGCGCTCCCGCAAAGCCTCCATGGTGGCGGCTATCCGCGGGTCGCCGGCGTCGTACATGCCGAAGGCAAAGAGTCCCCAGAGGCTGGAGTCGCAGGTGGCGTCCCTCTCCATCTCTCCCTGGGAATCGGGCGCCAGCATGCGGCAGAAGCGGCCCAGGTCCTCCTGCCAGAGATGCCTGGAGGCCGCGTCCCGAATCTCTGCGGCCGCCTGCCGGTACTGAGCCGCCTTGTCATCCTCGCCGAAGACCGTGCAGAACAGGGAGGCCGCAGTGAGTCCCCCGAAGACTGCGCCCACCGTGAAACTGAAAATGCCCCGCCGCTCCTCCCACAGGTCGAAGCAGGGAGCCGGCAGCCCGGTCTTGTCTTCGCGGTATTGACACATGAAGTCCGCCGCTTTTTTCACCAGCGGGCGATAGAGCGGTTTGATGAAGTCCAGATCCCGGTAAAGCACGAAATGCTGCCATAAAGCCCAGAGCACCAACGCGGTGGAATCCTCCTGGATGGGGAGTTGGGGTCTCCCCTCATGGCTCCAGGGATGCCAGGAAGAGGCCAGGGTGCCGTCGGGATTGAACTTGTGCAGCAGGCACCCCTCAGGCTGCAGGAGTTGGGCAATGAAGCGGAAAAATTGCCTGGAGGCCGTGGGGTGCCCGGCCAGATCCAGGGCATGGGCAACCAAGGCCCCATCCCGGGGCCAGACATAGGAGTAGGTGTCCCGGTTGAAATAGATGATGTCCGAGTCGTTGGCCGCCAGAATCCCTCCTTGAGCGTCTATTTGGGTTCTGATGATCAATAAACTGCGCCGGTAAAACTCCGCCGGTTTCTCCGGCAGAAGCCCCAGCGGAGGGCTCTCCTTCAGGATCCACAGGCGCCAATAATCCTCCGTGCGTTTGATTAAGGCCCGGGGATGCTTGTATTTGACCAGACTGTCCAGTCGCTGCACGTCGTACCAGCTGAAACCTGCCGCGATCCAGAAGAAAGCCTGGGCGCGGGATTCCGCCTCCACGTGGAGCCTGACGCACACCACCGAGTCCACCGAGCCCTGGGCGATCAGGTTGCCGGACAAGAGCCCGTCTTCGGCATCGCGAAAGGTGCCTTCTTTGTCGGCCAGGCCCTTGTGGCCCACGGCGTACTGGCTCAAACCCGAGCCTGCCGCCCCCAGGCCGCTGATGAGAAAATAGCGGGGGCCTTTATAGTGGATCACCCCTCCCGTCTTGGGATCAAAGCCTGCCGTGTCCCCCAGGTCATTGCCGCCTATGCCCAGGTCCAGGTGAAAGAAGAGGCGGACCTCCCGGTTTCTGGGAGTCAGGTTCTCCACCGTGATTTCCTTGAGATAAACATCTTCATGGAAATCCACGGCATCATGGCAAACCAGGGATAATTCCAGGTCCGCCTGATGCAGCCTCACCTCGGTGACCATGGTGTCCGGCAGATAGCCGAGCTCTCTACGCCATCCGGGACCGACCCAGGAAAATTTTCCTTCCGCCCACAACCCCAGCCGACAGACCTTGCCCTGAATATGGTTTTCCTGCCCCACATGCGGGAAGAACAGTTCCCGGAGGCGGTATTCCCGGTCGAAGCAGATCAACAGATTGCCGTTGCCCACAGGGATGTCCCGCGGCATGAGCCGGCCCCCCTTTCTTCTTCATACTTCCGGACTATTTTATATCCGACGACCTGATCAAATGAACCTGAAAACAGAAGACCGTCGAGGCAGCCGCAGACTTTTGCTCTGAAAACAGCTTTCCGCGGTCGGCTTCCAGCTTTCAGGGAAAGGAACCGTAGGGCGGGAAAGCGCAGCGCATCCCGCCTTGAGGGTTCCCCATCGTACAGAGCGAGACATCCCGCTTTGGACATAAGCGTCAAAGCTTGCATCCGCCCGATCAGGCGCCCTTGTCAGATAATCTTGTTGCGGCTGAAGGCGGGATGCGCTTCGCTTTCCCGCCCTATGCGATTATAATACTCAAGTGTCGGGGCAAGGCTTAAGAGGCTCATCCCTTTGCCCCGAAGTCGGACGTCGGAGCCGGGGGATGCGTCGGGCAAGGTCTTCTGTACGGTAAATCAGCGATCCGCTAACCGCTGGTTATCAAAGGGCTGAGTCGTGCTCGAAGTGGAGCGGCTGGCAGTGCAATACGGCCCCATCACCGCGCTCAGGGGGGTGAGTTTCCGGGTCCCCGCGGGGCGCATCGCCGCCCTGCTGGGGGCCAACGGCGCCGGCAAGACCACGGTGATGCGGGCCGTCACCGGCCTGGTGACGCCCCAGCGGGGTCGCATCCTGCTGGACGGGGAGGAAATCCAGGGCCTGCCCCCCCATCTCATCGTGCGCCGGGGCGTCGGGGTCTGCCCCGAGGGGCGGCGCCTCTTTCCCCATCTGTCGGTGATGGATAATCTCCGGCTGGGGGCCTATACGCTGGCCGACCCGCGGCAGCAGGACCCTCTGTTGGAGCAGATCTTCGCCCTCTTTCCCCGCCTGGCGGAACGCCGCCGGCAGCCGGCCGGCACTCTGAGCGGCGGCGAACAGCAGATGCTGGCCCTGGGACGGGCTCTCATGAGCCGGCCCCGCCTGCTGCTCCTGGACGAACCCTCCCTGGGGCTGGCCCCCCTGCTGGTGGCCGAGGTCTTCGCCACCATCGGCAAGCTGAACGCCCAGGGCGTCACCATCCTCCTGGTGGAACAGAACGCCCACGCCGCCCTGGCCATCGCCCACCACGCCTACGTCCTGGAAAACGGCCGCCTGGTCCTGGAGGGGACGGGCCCGGAAATGCTGAGCCATCCCTACCTCAAGGCCGCCTACCTGGGGAACGGGCAGGAGGGATGAGGTGGATTATCGGGGAATAAGAGGTCCCCAAGCAGTCGCGCCCGGGCCGCTGGCCCACCCATAATCTATGAAAAGGCCGGTGGGGCGGGCGTCTCTGTCCGCCGCCAGGCCAAGGCAATGGTGCGCGGTGTGCACCCTACAGAAGGACTTTCCAAGACTGTTCCCCATGGGCCGCTGGCCCACCCGTCATGCCTGAAAAGGTTATCTTGGCGTCTTTGCGTGAGGAATTCCTCTCGCCAAGGCGCAAAGACGCAAAGATGAAATGAAGAACTTTTCATAGCATGAAAACGAGGGGGCGCAGTGATCCCAAAACCTCCGGGGGCCGGCTCCTCCATAAACTTTTGTCTCCCGGCGCTCTGATATGATAAAGTAAATAAATAATTCGGTTATCAAGGGGAATGCCATGTTCGGGTACAGTTGGGGACCCATCCTCATCATCCTGGTCATCGTGCTGCTGCTCTTCGGCCCCAAGCGCCTGCCGGAGTTGGGGGAGAGCATCGGCCGGGCCATCCGGAGCTTTAAGAAGGCCCATGATGACGGACCCGAGAGCCTGCCGCCC
Source organism: Deltaproteobacteria bacterium (assembly GCA_016874975.1). Taxonomy (GTDB): domain Bacteria; phylum Desulfobacterota; class Desulfobaccia; order Desulfobaccales; family 0-14-0-80-60-11; genus VGSQ01. Next base: position 2,269 of record VGSQ01000100.1, on the reverse strand, counting down.
AAGGAAGGGGAAGCCAAACAGCCTCCCGCGGGGGAGAGTGCGGCCCAGGCCAAGGCCTGTCCCCAATGCCACCAGGGACTGGCCGGCGACTTCGCCTTCTGCCCCCACTGCGGCCATAAACTGAAGGGTTAGGGCGCCGGAGAGGCCATGTTCGGCATCTCCTTTGAAGAGCTCCTCGTCCTGATGGTCCTGGCCCTCATCCTGTTCGGCCCGGAGAAGCTGCCCGAATACGCCGAAAAGATGGGCCGCTGGGTGGCCCGGATGCGCCAGGCCAGCCAGGAGGTGCGGGATTCCTACCAGACCGGCATCTCCCAAACCTTTACCACCACTCCCCCTTCCTCGCCGGCCTGGGGCTACTGCGTGCATTGCGGCAAGTCCCTGGAGAAGGATTTTGTTTTTTGTCCCTACTGCGGCCGGCGGCAGCGGGAAGAGCCCCCGGCGCCCTATCACGCCCCGGAGCGGCCCGCCTGAGCCGCACCCACCAGCCATGGAACCGCTGACCCGTCCATTGGACGACACCGCCGCCGAGGCCGTGCTGGCCGTTATCAACGAGGCGGCCCAGGCCTACCGGGGTGTGATTCCCGGGGATTGCTGGCACGAGCCTTACATGAGCCCGGCGGAGCTGGCGGCAGAGATGGCCGCGGGGGTCAGGTTTTGGGGAGCCTTTGACGGGGAGGAACTCATCGGCGTCATGGGCCGTCAGGACTTACCGGAGGTCACCCTCATCCGCCACGCCTACGTCCGCACCTCATGGCAGCGCCGGGGCGTGGGGGCGGCGCTGCTGCGCCGGCTGCTGGCCGACCTCTCCGGGCCCGTGCTGGTGGGCACCTGGGCCGCGGCCTCCTGGGCCCTCCGCTTCTACGAGCAACACGGCTTCACCCTCCTCCCCCTGGACGAAAAAGACCGCCTCCTGTCCACCTTCTGGAGCATCACCCCCCGCCAGCGGGAGACCTCGGTGGTGTTGGGGCTGGGGTGGTGAAAAAGAGGGAAAGTGGAGGGGAGGGGGAAGGCGTCCGGCCCTTCCCCTTATTTCCTCACAACTCCACCACCTCCGAGTCCACGGGCTGGCCCATAAAGAGGCTGGCCAGTTGCTGGAAGCGGGGGGTCAGGTCGGTGGACAGGAAGCGCCGCCGGCCCCCCCGGGACAGGCGGGTCTCCATCTCCGGGTGGCGCGTGAGGTAGTCCACCAGTTTGAGGGCCGTCACCTCCCCGGAACAGATGAGGCGGGGCTCATAGGCCATGATGGCGGCGATCTGCTCCTTGAGGATGGAGTAGTGGGTGCAGCCCAGGATCAGGGTGTCCACCCGGGCTTCCTGGAGGGGGGCGAGATAGCGTCGCAGGATCATGGCGGTGCCCTCCCAGTCCTGCTCCCCGGCTTCGATGAGGGGGACCAGCAGGGGACAGGCCTGCTGGAAAACCTGCACCCCCGCATCCAGCTTTTTCAGCTCGATCTCAAAGGAGCGGGAGGCCACCGTCCCTTCGGTGGCGATGACCCCCAGGCGTTTTTGCGGCGAGCGGGCCAGGGCCTCCTCCACGGTGGGGATCACCACCCCCAGGACCCGGCGCTCCGGGTAGTGCTCGGGAAGATATTCCTGCTGCAGGGCGCGCAGCGCCTTGGCCGAGGCGGTGTGGCAGGCCAGGATGATGAGCCGGCAGCCCTGCCGGAACAGGTAGTCCACCGCCTGCTGGGTGAAGCGCATGACCACCCGGTCCGAACGGGTGCCGTAAGGGATGCGGGCGTTGTCCCCCAGGTAGAGATAATCATACCGCGGCAGGCGGCGCAAAAACTCCCGCAGCACCACCAGCCCGCCGAAGCCTGAATCAAAGACGCCGATCATGAGGGGTTCCAGGTGTCAGGTTCCAGGTGTCAGGTTCCAGGTGTCAGGTTCCAGGTGTCAGGTTCCAGGTGTCAGGTGTCAAGTTCTGGGTTTTGGGTTTTGGGTTTAGGTTTTGGGTTTTAGGTTCTGGGTTTTGGGTTTCAGCTTGTAGCTTTCAGATTCTGGGTTTTGGGTGAACGGGAAGAGCATGACCGCCAGAAGTGTTGGTGGCACCGGCGTCCCGCCGGTGGTTTTTTCGGATGGCAGTCAAAAGGCGATCTCTGGTGGCCGCAGGCTTCAGCCTGCGCCGGCACCGGCTGGAAAGCCTGTGCTACTGAATCCGAGTTTTTATTTTTTTGAGAAAGATTTTTCTTTCATGCTGCTAATTTAATTAAAGAATCGGTGTCGGCGTGCAGGGCGGCAATGATGGCTGAGATGGCCTTGGACCCACC
>VGSQ01000099.1 GCA_016874975.1 Deltaproteobacteria bacterium | reverse complement strand
TCCAGCCGCTCCCGACATGCACGCAACTGGCGGGCATCCATGCCCCCAGGTTAGAGAAATCAAAACAGATTGTCAATAAATTAACGTAGTAGTACTATGCTGAGTTAAGCCCTGCACCGCCGATGGTACTATTTGGGTGACTGCGTGAAAGAGGAGGAGACGCCGCCGGAGCTCATTCATAGACCCAACCCCGCCCCCTTGACGGAGGCGGGGTTTTTTATTTTCTGTAATGATTGCAGATTTGGTATATTGGCAGCAGGAGCAGGCCCCAATGACATTCACCGTGGACTACGAGCAGGAAGAAGACGGCCGCTGGATTGCCGAAGTGCTGGAGCTTCCCGGCGTCATGGTCTATGGCGCATCCAAGGAAGAAGCCCTGGCCAAGGCCCAGGTCCTGGCCCTGCGGGTGGTGGCCGAACGCCTGGAACATGGCGAAATGCTGGCCGAACCACTGAATATCTTGTTCGGCGCAGCATGAGCGCCTGGCCCGCCACCAAGGCCAAGCGGGTATTGGCGGCCTTGGAGAGGATTGGCTGGAAGATCAAGAGGACGGCCAAAACTTCCGGCTCCCATCGCACCCTGTCCCGCACCGGCAAGATGCCGGTGCCACCAAGAACTTTTCAAGACAGTTATTCATGAGCCTGGGGCCCACTCGCAAAGCATGAAAAGTTTTCCCCCTCACCCCGGCCCTCTCCCCCGCCGGGGGAGAGGGGATAAGGAACTTTTCATAGCAGTTCCTCATGGTCCTTGGGCTCACCCGCAAAGCATGAAAAGTTCGGTAGTGTGGGCCTTTGTATCAACCACAACCAATTGATAATACATCACAAAACGCACCATGCAAAAAACTTTTCATAGCAGTTACTCATGAGCCTTGGGCTCACCCATAAATTATGAAAAGTTAAGCATGGTTACTATCAGGTGACAGGTTTGGTGGACGCCGATGGCGACGGAGTGATGGAAATAGTGGTGAATTACCGCTATTATGAAGGCGGCGGGGCGCGGCTCTACCAACTCAAGGGAGACAAGGTGGACTTGTTGTTGAGCGAGGATTGGGGGGCTTAGTGGTGGGACTAGGGGAAAGCCTGACAAGGGGAGGCCTTCTCCGGTGGTCAGGCCCTGAAGCAAAAAGAGGTGGAGCTTGAAAATCTCCAGGAGCATGGTGCTCCTAATGGTGGTTGCCTTGGGCCTGCTGTCTCAGGCGGGAACAGGGAGGGCCCAGGCCGTCATACCGGTGGTGGATCAGGGTGCCCATGTCTGGGCTTCACAAGAGTCCGCCGGCTGCCTGTTGGGGGGGAAGATGGGCAACCGGTGGCTCAAGCCCAAGGAAATGGCGGGAATGCTGCGAGGCGGGGAGACCTACCGGCTTTATACCATGACCAGGTTCATCGGCACCGCCAGAGGCAGTAAACCGGAAAAAGGTGAACGCGCCTCACCGGAGTATAGCGTGAAGATGGTGCCCCTACCGGCTGGCCCCAAAGAGGTTTTGGCCATCGGCGGCCAGTGGAATGCCCTGCCCCGGGTGCCACGCCTCTTAAGCACCGACCAGAAGATTTATCAAGCGGCGGTGGCCGAGGTCCTGAAGAAGAAAGGGATAAAAAATCCCAAGGTCAAACTCAAGCAAGTGATCCACATAGACCTGGACAGCGATGGCGTGGAAGAGGTGCTGGTGACCGCCGACACCTATGGGGAGAAGCTCTACACCCATTTGCAGAAAAAGGGCAGTTATTCCCTGGTGCTGCTCCGCAAGGTGATCCACGGCCAGGTGGAGAACCTGGTTATAGAGGAAGACTATTTTCCCGCCAACCTCAAGTATGGCGTGCCCATGCGGTTCTGGGTGGGGGCCGTCCTGGACGTGGATGGTGACGGGGTCATGGAAATCGTCTTGCATGCCATGTATTACGAAGGAGGGGGGACCAGCGTCCACAAGGTCGAGGGGGACAAAGTGACGAGAGTGCTGGTGGCCGGTTGGGGGGTCTGATGGGCAGACTTCCATGGGTAAGCACACGATTAAGTAAGCTAGTTTTCATCCGGAAAGTCGTTTTGTTCCCTCCCCCTTGATGGGGGAGGGCTAGGGTGGGGGTGAAATAAGTTAGCAATACAGACCAGTTGCCCTATTGATCCCCCTCCCCCCAACCCCCCATTGGCGCTAACTTAAGCAAGCAGTGGGTATGCCAAGGGTAACCTGTTGAACAGTCAAGATAAATCCCCCTTACCCCCCTTTGCCAAAGGGGGGAATGAGCAGTCGGTGACCCGAAGTCCCCCTTTGGAAAAGGGGGATTTAGGGGGATTTTAAGTAAAATCGGTATGTTATGATGTAAACTGGTTTTTTCTTAAGTTAGCGCCAATGCCCCAACCCCCTCCCACCAAGGGCGGGGGAGTTTTCGGATGAGAACTATTTAAAGGAGCCGGGATATTTTCCACCCCAAACTACCCCCCTGCCACCACCTGTTGCACCAGGGGGCGGGGGTTGACCAGGTGGCGGTCGAACCAGTCCTCGTAGTCGTCCGCGCCCAGGGCCAGGGCCAGCACTTCGGAGAAATGGAAGACGGGCACCCTCTTCTTGACCGTGCTGCGGATTTCCAGGTTGAGCTGGCACATGGCGCAGATGGTGACCAGGCAATTGGCCCCCGCGGCCACCGCGCTGGTCATGATTTCGTTGACCACCGGGGTCACCACTTCCGGATTGGTGACCGACAGGAACGAGCCGCAGCAGCGGTAGGCCAGGGCCCGGTTGACGGGCGCGGCGCCCAGGGCCACCAGGATCCTGTCCAGATCGCCCTGGAAATAGTGGTGCCGCTCCAGGTGGGGCGGCCGGTAGAGGGTGCAGCCGTAATAGGGCACGAACCGCAGCGGCTTGAGACTCCGCCGGGCCATGGCCTCAAGCCGGGCCAGGCCGAAGCGGTCCAGCACCTCCAGGAAATGAATGACTTCCAGGTCCGTGTCGATGGGGCGGTCAAACTTCTTCTCCAGGGCGAGGCGCTTCCGGGGATGTTCCTTTAGATATTTCAGGGTGGAGCGCAGGTAGTGGAGGCAGCGGGGACACATGGCCACCAGGGGGCGGTGCGGCGGGGCCAGGGACAGGTTGCGGGCGGCCATCCCCAGGCTGGCGGGCTTGCTCAGGGTGGGCAACGAGGATGAACCGCAACAGTTCCAGTCCTCCAATTCGATGAGCCGCAGCCCCATGATGGCGGCCCCGCGCATCAGCGAGCGGTTGCTCTCCTGGGCCGTGGTCTCCAGGGAACAGCCCGGAAAATAGGAATATTCCTGGCCCCGGGGCGAACTCACTTCTTCTTCCTCCGCAACTGGCCTTCGAACACCCGGGCCACCTCGTGCACCTGTTTGATGCGGGAAGGGAACAGTTCCAGCTTCCGCTTGGCAAACATTTTGAGCCCCACGTCCAGGTCGCTGAACCAGGAGCCGGTGAGCAATTTGTAGCGCAGCATGATCCCCAGCTTGTGCGTCCGGCCGTAGCGCTCCAGGGAACGGGCCACCTCTTCGTGGAATTCAAGGATGTTGGGCCGGCCGATGGGCGCCCTGGCTTTCAGGGCCATGATACGCAGGGTTTCCATGACCGCCGACAGGTCGAGGGCCATGGGGCACTGGCTGGAGCAGGTGTTGCAGCTCACGCAGAGCCAAATGGTCCCGCAGCTCAGCACCTGCCGCCGTCGGCCGTAGAGGAGCAGGCGCAGCAACACGTTGGGCGGATAATCCATGGCCTGGACGAAGGGGCACCCGCCGGAGCAGGTGCGGCATTGGAAACAGCGGCGCACCTGGACGCCGCTGCGGCGCACCACTTCCTCCAGAAACCCCCGATCCCCCCGACTCGCCTCAATAACCGGCGGACCGGCCTTGTGGTCCGCCCGCAAGTCCCCCTTGCCGACCATCCATTTCTCCTTTTTCCGGGTGCAAGGTAGCGTTCAACCCCGGTCTAGTCCTCCACCGCGGCGCACCGCTGCACCAGATCGGCCAGGGTCACGGCATTCAGAGCGTTGAACATGGCTGCCGTCGCCTCTTCCCACACCGAGCGGGTGGGACAGGTCTCGGCCTGCGGGCACACCTCCCCATCCTGGAGGCAATCCACCAGATGGGCTCCTTCCTCCAAGATGGCCACGATCTCCCCGATGGTGATTTCTTCCGGGGGCCGGGCCAACCGGTGCCCGCCTTTGGGCCCCCGCAAGCTGGTCACCAGCCCGGCCTTTTTCAGAGGAATGATGATCTGCTCCAGATATTTAACCGAGATATTCTGCCGTTTGGCAATGTCCCCCAACTGCACCGGGCCCTGATCGCAGTGCCGGGCCATGTCCAACAGCAGACGGGCGCCGTAGCGACTCTTGGTGGATAGCTTGACCATCATGGTTCCTTTGGGAGTAGTGGGCCATTAGCTCGGGAGGCATCCGCAAGCTAGGCCCACGGAGCGCCCACGATCATGAAAATATAACCTTTTTATATATATGAATTAAATAGTTATCTGTCAAGCGGGCCGTGCCCGTCTCCCCCTCTTCCCCCTTATTGTGGGGGTCCGGACAGTCAGAGGCGGAGGAAGAAAAAAAGGCTGCTCCGCCCCGGCCCCCGGCTGCGCCATTGACAGGGAAGCGGTTTCCCATTAAGAAGAAGCGATGGGAAAGGCCTTGCCTCTGCCGGAAGCTCAATCGCCCCCCCCTGCGGCCGGCGGCGCCCCACTGTCCCCGGAGGCCGCCCCTGCTGCAGGTGACCCGTCTTTCACCGCCCCGGCGCCTGTGACCGCGGCTCCGGAGGTTACCATCCCCCGGCCCTCGTCCTTCGCGTCGGCCCGGTGGGCCGCCATCGACCGGGTCCTGAAGCTCCTGGCGCCCCTCTGCTTGGTGGCCCTGGTGGTGGCGGCCGCGCAACACGGCTCCCTCAACGTCTATCTGGGGCTCCTCCAGGCCCAGACCTACACCGCGGTGTTGCCGGCCCTGGCCGCGGCCTACACCATCCTCCTGCTCCTCTTTCAGGCGGCCCGCACCGTCCTCTGGGCGGCTTACCGCCCCTACCCTCTCCGGCCCGGCCCGCTGCCCTCGCTCACCGTCGTCATCCCGGCCTACAACGAAGGGGCCATGGTGGAGCACGCCCTCTATGCCGTGGCCGCGGCGGACTATCCGGCGGGGCTCCTGGAGGTCATCTGCGTGGACGACGGGTCCACTGACGACACCTGGGACTACATCTGCCGGGCGCAGGCGCGCTTTCCCCACCTCATCCGGCCCTTGCGCTTCCCGGCCAACTGTGGGAAAAAAGAGGCCCTCTACGCCGGTTTCCGGGAGGCCCGGGGGGAGGTTCTGGTCACGGTGGATTCGGACAGCGTCATCGAACCGGACGCCCTGCGCCAGGTGGTGGCGCCGCTGCTGCACGACCGGGAGATAGGCGCGGTGGCCGGCAACGTCAAGGTGCTCAACCGCCACGCCAGCTTCATGGGCAAGATGCAGGGGGTGCGCTTCGTTAATCTGGATTATCTGCGGGCCTCCCAGTCTCGGTACGGCGCCGTCATCTGCACGCCGGGGTCGCTCTCCGCCTACCGCCGGGAGGCCCTGCGGCCCATCCTGGAGGCCTGGCGCCGCCAGACCTTTCTGGGGGCCCCCTGCCATCACAGCGAGGACCGGGCCCTCACCAATTTCATCCTGAGGCAGGGGTATTACACCTGCTACCAGCGCTCCGCGGTGGTCTACACCCTGGTGCCGGAGACCTACGGGGGGGTGTGCCGCATGTACCTGCGCTGGGAGCGGGGCAACATCCGGGAGTCCTGCGTCATGCTCACCTATCTCTTCCGCCGCTACCGGGCCCGACATCGTGTGGCGCCCAGGGTGGAATTCTGCCTCACCCAACTGGAATACCCCTGCACCTTCTTCTTTTCGGGCCTGCTGCTGCTCTCCGCCGCCCTCTACCCCCCCATTATCCTGAAGTTTCTGGCGGTGATGGCCCTCGTCGCCCTCCTCAACCAGATCTACTACCTGGTCCTGGAGCGGGACCTGGAATTCATCTACGGCCTCATCTACAGCTTCTTCGCCTTCTTCACGCTGCAGTGGATTTATCCCTACGCCTTCTTCACGGTGCGGGACCGCCGCTGGCTGACCCGGTAGTCAAGGAGGAGAGGCCCGGGGGCGGCGACCCCCGCTCCCCCTTGCTTTCAGGGTCCCGGTTTCCGGGCTCCTGCCCGAAGATGCGGGCAGGCCGTGGAAAACCTTCCCCCGAGGCCCAGGCGCCAGCCCCCCTGAGTTCAGGATGTCCATTGGGAGCCGGGCGCCGGATGTCGCGCTTCCCCTGGTTCGGGGGCCTGCCCGGCCGTCGGGAGGACGGCGGGAGGCAATGCCGCCGGAGGCTCAATGGTTGAGCACATAGCATTTCCCCGGCAATTCCCGCACCAGACCCTGGAGTTCCAGCAGGGTGAGACGGCTCATGACCTCGGCGGCGGGCAGGCGGCTGAGTTCCACCAGTTCGTCCAGTTGCAGAGGTTGAGAGCCCAGCCAGGGCAGGAGCGGGTCCTCCAGGATGAGGCGGCCGGGCCGCGGTGTGGGCGGCTGTCGGGATTCGGCGGGCTGGGCGTTCGGGGGAGGCTGACGCGGCAGTTCCGCCAGGATGTCGTCCGCCTGGCGCACCAGCTTGGCCCCCTGCTGGATGAGGCGGTGGGGGCCGGCGCTGACGGGGCTGTCCAGGGGGCCGGGCACCGCCATGACCTCCCGCCCCTGCTCCAGGCCCAGCCGGGCGGTGATGCCGGCGCCGCTCCGCTCCCCGGCCTCCACCACCACCACGGCCAACGACAGGCCGCTGATGAGACGGTTGCGGACGGGGAAATTCTGGGGCTCCGGCGGCGTCCCTAAGGGAAACTCACTGAGAAGCGCCCCCTGGCGGGAGATTTTCCCGGCCAACTCCCGGTTCTCCGGGGGATAGGACACGTCCACGCCGCAGCCCAGGACGGCCAGGGTGCGCCCTCCTGCCTCCAGGGCGCCCTGGTGCGCGGCGGTGTCGATGCCCCGGGCCAGCCCGCTCACCACCGTAATGCCCCGGGAGGCCAGGTCCCGGGCCAGGCGGCGGCAGGTTTTGAGGCCGTAATAGCTGGCCGCCCGGGTGCCCACCAGGGCCACGGCCCAGGCATCCTCCGGGAGGACGGCGCCTTGGACATAGAGATAGGCGGGGGGATAGGGAATCTGCTTCAGACCGGGGGGAAAGGCCGGGTCCGCCGCGGTGACCACCTGCGCCCCTACGGCCCGAACCCGCTCCAGATGGCGCTCCAGGCGGTCCCAATCCCGGAAACTGCGGATGGCCTGGGCCATGGCCGGGGAGACGCCCTTGACGGCCAGGAGGGCCGCCTCGGAGGCGCTGAAGACCGCGCCGGGATTGCCGAAGGCCCGGGTCAGGCGTTCAAAGAGGACCCAGCCCACTCCCGGAATACCTTTCAAGGCCAGCCAGGGCAGCGTGTCGGTCATGTTTCCCCCGGTCCCACCAGGCTGTTGGGGCTGAAGATGAGGTTGCGCCGCCTCCCGGGCGCGCCGGCGGCGGCCGGGGCTAATCCATCAGGTAGTGGGCCATGACCCGGACAATCTTGCCCGTCTCGTTCAGGACCATGAGTTCGGCCGCGGGGGTGTCGTCCACGGCATGGTAACAGACCACCATACTTTGGACGCCACAGCAGACCTGTCCCACCCGGAAGGCCAGGTCCGGAAACATGGCCAGGCCCATGGCAAAATAAGAGCGCACCTGCTCCTTGCCCCGCAAGGTGCCGGCCGGGTCCCCCAACACCTGCGCCACAAAGGGAGAGGTGAGTTCCACCTCATCGGCGTAATGCTCCAGGATGGCGTCCAGGTCCCGTCGGTTCCAGGCCTCCACCCACTCTTCCACCAGTTTCTCCGCGTCCTGCTGCCTGATCATGGTTACGCCTTGTCTTGGAAGGTTTGTGGTGGGGGAGGCGCCGCTCCCCGGCCCTCCCCCCCGCCTCAACCGGCCTGTTCCATCACCGCAAAGCCGAGGCGGCCGTTGCCGCCAGGCGGTCCTCCAGCTCCCGGATGGCGGGGGCCAGAGCCGCCAGGCGCCGCCGCCGGGCCTCCCGGTCGGCTTCGCCCGCGGCCATCGCCTCGGCTACCCCCTGGAGGTCGGCCCCCAGGGTGTTGATGAGGTTGCTCAGGTCCTCCTGCAACCGGGCCGTGAAATGGTCCACCAGGGGGAAGAGATAGCGGAATTTCACGCGCTCGCCGTAGTCCAGGAGCTGGAGTCGCACCTCTTCCCGCAGCCACTCCTTGATGGCCCGGAGAGCCCCGTCCAGGTCCCGCAGGAGCTGGGTGCGGGGGCCGTCGTCGCCCTTGAGCCCCAGCCGGGCTTTCAGCTTCTCCCAGACCCGGCGCAGGGCCCCCACTCCGGACCGGACCCAGGCCTCGCCGGTCCAGCGCCACCCGGGATCCAAAGGCAGGCTGAGCAATGGGATTTCCAGATCGGCGGGGGGGGCCGGAAATTCCAGGGTAAGGGCCGGCGGGGCGGCGGACAGCCCCAGTTGGGCGGCCTCCCGGTAATAGAGATCGAAGGCGTCCTGGAGCGAAACCAGGAGGGGCGCGGTGGTGGCGGACAGCTCCTGCTTCAGCCAGTCCTCCTGGGTCCGCAAGAATTCCAGCAGCCGCACGGTGACTTCACCCCCGGCGTAGCGCAGCAGTTCCTCCTGGAACCGGCCAAAGAGGCGGTGCAGGATGAAGCGCAGCGGCTCGGCCTGGTCCGGGGGGGCCAGGCGCTGCCAGTCGGGGGCGTAAGTTTTGACGAACTCCTGCAGGAGCGCCCCCTGGCCGTATTTGGGATCGAGGAAGGACCCCACCCGGTTCTTCAGGGCCGCCTTAAGACGGGAGGCGGCGCCGGCCAGCGCCTGTTTCATGGTCTCGCCGGTGGCGGCCAGAGGACGCCGGCGCTCCTCCAACCGTTCCAGGAGGCTCTCGAAGGCCTTCAGGTCTTTCCCCAACAGCTTCCGGGCCATCTCCGCCTGCTCCCGCAGGCCCCGGGCCACCATGCGCACCCGGGCCAGGCTGCCCCCGGCCTGACGAGCCGCGGCCAGGGTCTCCAGGCGTCGGGAAAATTCCCGGGAAAAGCGCTCCGCCTCTTCCCGGCTCAGGGCCGCGGAGTCGGCTTCGCCCTGCCAGACCGCGAGCAAAGCCTCCTCCCGGGGGTCCAGCGCTTCGCCCCGGCGCCGCCGCCGCTCCAAGAGCTCCATCAGGGACGAGAAGGTGTAGATGGGCGCATCGGGGAGCAGCGGCGCCAGTTCCTGCCGGAGCCGGTCCCGCAGGGCTGCGATGTCCGCCCGGGTGCGCAGCTCCGTCAGGTCCAGGTTGAGGACGAAGATCAGGTGCGCCCCCATCCCCATGCGGGTGAGCTCCGCCAGGAACTGGAAGTCGCCCTGGCGCAGCCCCACCCGGGAACTGACGACGTAGAGGGCCAGGTCGGTCTTGAGGAGGTAGGCCAGCACCTGGGCCAGGTGCTGGGGGGCGGGGGAATCGCTGCCCTGGCAGTCGCCCAGCTCCACCCCTGCCGGGAGGCCGTCGGCGGGCACGGTGAGCTCCACATCCTTGAGGAAAACGGCGGCGGCCTCCCGGGTGACCAGGTCCTGGTGGCGCACCAACTCCTGCCCCTCCAGCCTCAGTTCGGCGCCGTCCGAAACCAGCGGCGCGACCTGGGGGTAGCCCGCCAGGATGGAGGAGAGCAGCACGTAGTCTTCGTTCAGGCCGCCCTGCGACCAGAGACCTTCGCCCTGGGCCGCAGTCAACACCTGGGCCAACAACTCCCGATCCTCAGCGCGGCGCACCTCCAGGGGCCGGCCCAGGCTGAAGAGCCGGTGGTCCGGGAAGAGCCCCAGGGCCCGGCGCACCTCGGCCTCCACCTCGGTCCAGGTCTTGAAGCGCAGCACCGCCTGGGGCGCGGGGCCGGAACGCACCCGGGTGATCATGGCAGTGAGGATGCCGGCCCCCCGCCGGAGCAGTTCCTGCCCCAACAACGTGTTGATGAGGGTGGATTTGCCGGCCTTGACCGTGCCCACCACCGCCACCCGGCGCAGGTCCTCGGCCAGGTGGGCCTCCACCTGGCTCAGAACCTGCTGCCAGTGCCGGGCCTGCGGGGCGGCCTGGGGGAAAAGCAGGGCCCATTCCCGGGCCATCTCCTCCAGCCGGGAGATGTCCCGGGCCAGGGCGCCGGGGGAAGGAGCATGGGGCACCGGTGCCTACCCGTTCCTGTCGGCCGCGGCTACCCGGTTTTCTTGGGGGCGAAGCCGGTGATGTAGGGGCGGGCCACTTCCACCCGCACCTTGTCGGCCACCTCCAGGGTCACCATCTGCTCGGTCATGCTGGTAATCTCACCCACCAGCCCGCCGGCGGTGAGCACCCGGTCCCCCCGCTTGAGGTTGTCCAACAGGGCCCGGTGTTCTTTGCCTTTGCGCTGCTGGGGCCGGATGAGCAGGAAGTAAAAAATGGCCACCATCAATACCATGGGGAGCACAAAAGACCACATGGGGCTCTCCTGAGCGCTCGCCTGGCCGGCGGCATGTGCCCAATTAACCACCAGAATTTCCTCCATCTGCATGATTTACGTCGAATTCCCGACAAAAGGCGGCAAACCGGTCCTCCGCCAGCGCCTGCCGCATCTGTGCCATCAGGTCAAAATAATAATATAAATTATGCAGAGTCAAAAGGCGATAGGCCAGCATCTCCCGGCACAGAAAAAGATGGCGCAGGTAGGCCCGGGAAAACCCCCGGCAGGCGACGCAGCCGCACTGTTCGTCCAGCGGCCGGGGGTCCCGGGCGTAGGCCGCATTTTTAATGACCAGGCGTCCCCAGCGGGTGAAGGCCATGCCGTTGCGGGCGTTCCTGGTGGGGAGGACGCAGTCGAAGAGGTCCACCCCCCGGGCCACTCCCTCCACCAGGTCCCGGGGGGTGCCCAGGCCCATGAGGTAGCGGGGTTTGTGCGGCGGCAGCGCCGGCGTGGCGGCCTCCACCATGGCCAGGGTGAGCTCCTTGTCCTCCCCCACGCTCAGGCCCCCCAGGGCGTAGCCGGGAAAGTCCAGCTCCGCCAGGGCCTGGGCCTGCTCCCGACGCCACTCCGGGACCATGCCGCCCTGGACGATGGCAAAGAGGGCCGCCTCGCCCCGCCAGGCCGCCCGGGACCGCCGGGCCCAGCGCTCCGTCAGGTCCATGGCCCGGCGCACCTCCGCCTCCGGGCAGGGGTAGGGCGGGCACTCGTCCAGACACATCATGATGTCCACCCCCAGGGCCTCCTGCAGGGCCACCACCTGCTCCGGGGTGAGGAAGTGCCGGTCGCCGTTGAGGTGCGAGCGGAAGGTGACCCCTTCCTCGCTGATGGTGCGGAAAGGCGCCAGGCTGAAAATCTGATAGCCCCCCGAGTCGGTGAGGATGGGCCCCGGCCACTGCATGAAGCGGTGCAGGCCCCCCATCTCGGCGATGAGCTCCACCCCCGGCCGCAGGTACAAGTGGTAGACATTGCTCAGGAGGAGGGACGCCCCCACCTCCTGCAGTTCCTGGGGCGTCATGGTCTTGACCGCGCCGTAGGTGCCCACCGGCATGAACGCCGGGGTGGGCACCACCCCCCGGGAAGTGACCAGTTCCCCCAGCCGGGGGCCGGCGGGAGACTCAGCGTGAATCAGTCTGAAGGTAACCATGAGGCGCATCAGCAGGGGGCCGCAGCGGGGAGACGCAGGCGGCGGCCCATCATTTCAGGCTTGGCCCTGCGCATCTTCCCACCCGTCCTCCCGGCTTCCTCTCCCGTAAGTGCAGGCCGTCTCGCCGACGACTTCCGTAAGGATACCTTAATCCTCGGGAAATCATAGTCACCTGCGCCCCTTCGGCCAGGAAGCCCGCGAGCAAGGAATATATCACATATCCGGGCTTCAGGCGCATAGCCCCATGGTAAGTTCATATTGACTTTCTGTCTGTCTTCCGGTTGCTCTTGCTTGATTAACCTTCATATCCTCTTGTCACGCCGATACGGAATCAGAAGGCTCTCGCAAACCATAACCGCTACCCCGGCGCCGCTCTCGGGAGCCTCGCCGGAAAAATCTCACCGAATGAGACAGGTGTTCATAAATTACTGGACAGCCTGAGAGGGCCGTGATATAGGGGGTCCAGGAAATTCTGGCAAGGATGCCGGAGAACTGGGGAGGAAGCCCGCCGAACATGGATTTTCGGGATGTGGGGGTAATCTGCCTCAACCTGGACGCCGAGGGGGGGTGCCCGGGTTGCCTCTGGCGGCAGTGGGACTCGCAGAGAAAGTGCTGTTGCAACGACCACAGCCCCATCTGCCCCTTGTACCGTCAGGAAATGATGCTGGCCCACTTCTTTGCGCCGCCCGCCCGGTCTCTCAGCCGGTCAGCGATCGGCAATGCGCCCGCAGCTTCCGGCTCAGCCGGTCCGCCCGTCGCAAGGGTTCGGGTAAGCGAAATCCTTTGAGGCAGCCCATCACCAGGTCCACAGCCTCCTCGAGGGTGCAGCGGTGCCCGGGAGAGAGATAGAGAGGTTTGACTCCCGTCCGGGTGCGCAGCACCAGTCCCACCACCTGTTCCTGCCACATTAGCGCCGTCTGCGACCCTTGAGCCGCGTCCGGCTCCCCAGCCTCCCCCAACAGCCGACTCTTGGCCACCCCCAGGGTGGGCAGGTCCAACAGGATGCCCAGATGCGAAGCCAGCCCCAGGCCCCGGGGATGGGCGACGCCCTGGCCGTCCACCAGAAGCAGGTCCGGGGCCCGGCCCAGACGCCGGCAGGCCGCGGCCAGGATGGGGGCCTCCCGGAAGCTGAGCAGGCCGGTGCGGTAGGGAAAGGGGCACAGACCGGAGACGGCCGCCTCCTCCACCAGTTCCAGCTCCGGGTAGGTGAAGACGGCCACCGCGCCGAAGATCAGGCGTTCTTCACGGTCGCAGACGGCGTCCGCGCCCCCCACCAGCCGGGGCCGCCGGGGGAGGGGCGTCAGGCGCACCCGTTGGCGCAGGACCTCTTGCAAGGCCCTGGCCTCAGGCGCGCCTAGGGGCCTTTCCCCCCATGGTTCACCCTCCCCGGCCGCCTCCAGGTAGAAATCCCCCGCTTGCTTCACGAGTCAACCTCTGCTACCGGGGTTCCCGTGTTTACCATCTTGCAACGTGCATGGCCCAAGTTCCGCAGGGTGTGTCTTAAGCGCCATTGCCGGGGGTTAGCGGCGGTCGCGGAGGCCCGACCCATCGGCCTTTTCATGTGAGCTTCTTGAAAAACTTACGGACAGCATTACGATTTCCGAAAAATCATGGTGCGCGGTGCGCACCCTACAGAATCCTCCGATGTTCTGGTCCCCGCGTAGGGTGCGCACCGCGCACCATGAAAGAGGT
>VGSQ01000098.1 GCA_016874975.1 Deltaproteobacteria bacterium | reverse complement strand
AGCGGGCCCGGTCCAGGACGGGGCGCACGGTGCGCCACAGGCCGGTGGGCACCAGACGGCTGGTGGCCGGGGTGAAGATGGCGGGGGCTGAGAACTCCACGCTTTCCGGAGGGAGATCCAACCAGTTGGGTTGCGCGTAGGCCTCGGCCCCGGCCTCGGGACCCTCAGTGACGCAGCCGCTGTGCCGGGACATGCCGTCAAAGGCCTGGAGGGCCTGCTCCCGGTTCTGGCCGACGACCGCGGCAGAAAATGCGGCCAGCTCCTCCTCCACGGCCCGGGCCAGCGCCTCCCGGGGGATGAGGCCCACCAGGCCGGCCGCGGCCCCGGCGCAGGCGGCGCCCAGGAAGCGGTGGGGCAGGGGGTCTGCCGCGGGTGCGGTGGGCAGGGTGAGCACCGGGCCGGGGGTGCGGAGGCGCTCCCGCCAGAGGTCCGGCGGGACCTGACTGGCCAGGAGGAGCACGGTGTGAGCCGCCACCCCTGCCAGGACCTCGGCCCCGGACACGGTCATCAGGGTGTCGTCGGCCACGATCACCAGGTCTGGGCGACGGATGACGCCCCGCTCCTGGATGGGGCGGCGGTCGGCCCGGACATAGGCGAAGATGGGCGCCCCCCGGCGCTCCGCGCCGTAGCGGGGGGCGTCCTGGACTTCGAAGCCGGCCCGGAAAAAGGCCGTGCCCAGCATGCGGCCGGCCGTCTTGATGCCCTGGCCGCCGCGGCCATGCAAGCGGATGCGAAACATGGCGGCACCTGTTTTGAAATGGGTTTTGGGTTCTGGGTTTTGGGATTATTGCTCTATGCTGGTTTCCAGGCTGCCGCTCCGAAAAGTTTGCGATGGGGGAGGGGGCCGGAGGTCAAGAGCACCCACCTCCTGCTCTGGTTCCCAAGCTCCTGCTTGGGAACCGGATTGCCCGCAAAGCTCTGCTTTGCTCCTCTGATCCCGCGCATCTTTAGTGAAACCCTTCAGGGCGCCAAGCGGGAGCTTGGCGTACAAGTGCGTTCCCAAGCAGGAGCTTGGGAACGAGAAGGATAATCACCGGCAAGATACCGGCGCGGCCCACACCCTCCCGGATCTCACCATTCCTGCGCCCCCCGGAACCCGGAACCTAAAACCCAAAACCCAGAACCCCAATCCTGACACCTGGCACCTTACATCCGGCGCCTAAAAAATCGACCAGCGCCTAAACGACATGGCCTGCTTCACCCGCCGGAGGGCCAGGTTCAGGGCCGCCTGCCGGGGCAGGATCTTCTGTCTGCGTGACTCCTCCAGCACCTGCAGGGTGTTGGCGCTGATTTTCTCTTCGATGGTTTCAAAGGCCTGGGTCTGGCTGGCGCCGTGATATTCCATGGCCGCGCAGATGACCCCGCCCGCGTTGGCGATGAAGTCCGGCAGGCACAGCACCCCCCGTTGGTGCAGGTACTGCTCGGCCCCCGGGGTGAAGGGAATGTTGGCCCCCTGGGCCACCAGTTTGGTGCGCAGGCGGTGGACGTTGTCCTCATTGACCACGTCGGGCCGGGCCGCGGGGATCCAGATGTCGCACTCGAAGTCCAGGACGGCCTCCCGGTCGAATTTTTCACCCTTGGGGTGGTCGACCACGCTGCCCCCTTCCCGCTTCAGGCGGACCAGGTCCTCCACGTCCAGGCCGTCGGCGTGGTAAATTGCGCCCCGGGAGTCGGCTGCGCCCACCAGCACGGCCTTCTTTTTGGCCAGGAAACGGGCGGCGTGCAGACCCACTGCGCCGAAGCCCTGGATCACCACCCGGGCGTGCTTCAGCTTGAAGTCGCAAAAATCCTGGGCCACGTCGATGGCGTGCCGCAGCCCCCAACCGGTGGCGCCGATTTCGTCCAGGGGGATGCCGCCCAGCGCCGCGGGCAATCCCACGGCCCGGCCGATTTCGTCCTTGACCCAGGCCATGCACTCCTCGTCGGTGCCCATGTCAGGTCCGAAGATGTACTCCTGCACGTCTTTGAGGGCGCAGGCCAGGGCGCGGATGAGGCGCTCCTTGTCGGGCCGGGGCATCCTGGGGTCGCCGGCCAGCACCGCCTTGCCGCCCCCATGGGCCAGGCCCGCGGCGGCATTCTTCAGGGTCATGGCCCGGGCCAGCCGGAAGCACTCTGCAGTGGTGACGTCCGGGGCCATGCGCACCCCGCCGATGGACGGCCCCGCGGCCACGTTGTCCACCACCAGCACCGCCTTCAGGCCCACCGAGGGCTCATAGACATGGATGATCTTGGCCGGGCCCAACTCATCGCCGAACTGAAACATATCGGACATAAACCGCCTTTCCTGGCTGGAGAAGTTTGTTGTGGGAGAGGGGGCCAGGGGCCGGTGGGCCCCTGCCCCCTCCCTCACGCCCCTTAGCCGGCCTCTGGTTCCCAAGTTGAACTTGGGAACCAGAGGCTGGGGAGCCACTTTTTTCTGTAACGAAAAGTTCCTGGTTCGTTTATGGAGGACACCCGCCCCCGGGTGTCCCTGCACAGGCTGGAAGCCTGCGCCACCAGGGCTTTTTAAGGTTTTTAGAGAGCCGCAGGCTCATGCGCGACTGCTCTGCAAATGTTTATCGTAGGGCGCGTCTTACGCGCCAAAGACGGTGCGTGAGACGCACCCTACATTTTCATGGTTTTGGGTGTTCTCCTGGTACCTGAGTGGCTCGTTCCCAAGCCCCCGCTTGGGAACGCATTTTTCCCCCCAAGCTCTGCTTGGGGACCTTGTGCTACTGAATTTGAGTTTCTGGTTTTTTCAACAAGATTTTATCTGTATCTTATTGATTTGGCAAAGTAATTGTATCATTTTTCGGTTTGGTTCCGGCCTCCAGGCCGGGATGTGCTACTGAATCAGACTTTTTTGTTTATTGACAAAGATTTGACTTATAACCACTTGACTTGACCGATGTTTCCGCCCCCCTCACCCCGGCCCTCTCCCCCCGCTGGGGGAGAGGGGGTTTGAAACGGCTATAGCCTTATCCCCTCTCCCCCGATGGGCATTGGCGCTAACTTAAGAAAAAACCAGTTTACATCATAACATACCGATTTTACTTAAAATCCCCCTAAATCCCCCTTTTCCAAAGGGGGACTTCCGGTCACCGACTGCTCATTCCCCCCTTTGGCAAAGGGGGGTAAGGGGGGATTTATCTTGACTGTTCAACAGGTTACCCTTGGCATACCCACTGCTTGCTTAAGTTAGCGCCAATGCCCCCCGATGGTGGAGAGGGTTAGGGTGAGGGGGAAGAAAAGTGCTTGCCACCTGAACTTCATGAATTCGTTGGCCAACAGGGATCAGGTCGATTTTCCGTTTGGTGGCGGCCCCAAGGTCGCGATGAGGAACCTCCGCTCCGTCCTCCTTGATGCTGCGATCCCTTCGCCAAGCAGAGCTTGGCGGGCAAGCCGGTTCCCAAGCAGAGCTTGGGAACCAGAAAGACGCCTGACGCCTGACGCCTGAACCCGGGTAAAGGCGACCACCGGGCCCAGGGGGTGTTGGCCACCGATGCCATTATAGAGGAGAAAGGGCCTGATGACGAGGAAGGAGTGAGGGACAGGAGGAAAGCTGCTCATAACCGGAGGGGGTGCAGCAAAGGCCAACCCCTTGACACCCTCCGCTCCCTCCTCTATATTCCCCAAAGCCATAGATTAGTATAACTAAAGCCAAAATTACCGGCTTCATTTTGACTGAAGGAGTAGGGAATGCCCCGCCGCACCGACATCAGGAAGGTCATGATCATCGGCTCCGGTCCCATCGTCATCGGCCAGGCCTGCGAATTCGACTATTCCGGCACCCAGGCCTGCAAGGCCCTGCGCCAGTTGGGCTATGAGATCGTCCTGGTCAATTCCAACCCCGCCACCATCATGACCGACCCGGGCATGGCCGACGCCACCTATATCGAGCCCCTGAACGTGGCTACCATGACGGACATCATCGCCAAGGAGCGGCCCGACGCCCTGCTCCCCAACCTGGGCGGCCAGTCCGGCCTCAACCTCTCCTCGGAACTGGCCCGCCGCGGCGTGCTGGAAAAATACGGCGTCCGGGTCATCGGCGTGGAGGTGGACGCCATTGAGCGGGGTGAAGACCGCCTGGCCTTTAAGGAGACCATGAACCGGCTGGGGCTGGAGATGCCCCAGAGCGCCATTGCTCTCAGTGTGGAGGAGGCCGAGCGCATCGCCGACGGGCTGGGCTACCCCGTGGTCATCCGCCCGGCCTACACCCTGGGCGGCTGGGGCGGCGGCCTGGTGTACAACCTGGAGGAGCTGCGCACCATCGCCTCCCGGGGCATTTCCGCCTCCCTGGTGGGCCAGGTGCTGGTGGAAGAGTCGGTCCTGGGCTGGGAGGAGCTGGAGCTGGAAGTGGTCCGGGACGCCAAGAACCAGATGATCACCGTCTGCTTCATCGAAAACGTGGACGCCATGGGGGTGCATACCGGCGACTCCTACTGCACCGCGCCCATGCTCTCCATCGCCCCGGAGCTCCAGGCCCGCCTGCAAAAGCACTCCTACGACATCGTGGAGGCCATCCGGGTCATCGGCGGCACCAACATCCAGTTCGCCCACGACCCCAGGACGGGCCGGGTGGTGGTCATCGAAATCAACCCCCGCACCTCCCGCTCCTCGGCCTTGGCCTCCAAGGCCACGGGCTTCCCCATCGCCCTGGTGTCGTCACTGCTGGCCGGGGGCCTCACCCTGGACGAAATCCCTTACTGGCGGGAAGGCACCCTGGAGAAGTACACCCCCTGGGGGGATTACGTAGTGGTGAAATTCGCCCGCTGGGCCTTCGAGAAATTCCCGGGCTCCATCGACCGGCTGGGCACCCAGATGCGGGCCGTGGGCGAAGTCATGAGCATCGGCAAAAATTACAAGGAGGCCTTCCAGAAATCCATCCGCTCCCTGGAGATCGGCCGCTACGGCCTGGGTTTCGCCAAGGATTTTTATAATTTGCCCCTGGACGAGCTCATGCAGCGGCTGAACGAGCCCTCCAGCGAGCGCCAGTTCCTGATGTACGAGGCGCTGCGCAAAGGCGCCACCATCGACGCCCTCTATCGCAAGACCCACATCAAGCCCTGGTTCATCGAGCAGATGCGGGAACTGGTGGACCTGGAAGAACAGGTGCGCCGCTACCGGGGCCGGGACCTGCCCGACGACCTGCTGCTGGCGGCCAAGCGGGACGGCTTCGCGGACCGCTACCTGGCAGAGCTCATCGACGCCCCGGAAGGAAAAATCCGGGAGCACCGCCTGGCCCTGGGCCTCAAGCAGGCCTGGGAGCCGGTGCCGGTGAGCGGCGTGGAGAACGCGGCCTACTACTTTTCCACGTACAACGCCCCGGACCGGGTGGAGTCCAGCTCCCGGCGCAAGGTCATGGTGCTGGGGGGCGGCCCCAACCGCATCGGCCAGGGCATCGAGTTCGATTACTGCTGCGTGCACGCCGCCTTGGCGCTCCGGGACGAGGGCTTCGAGTCCATCATGGTGAACTGCAACCCTGAGACCGTGTCCACGGACTACGACACCTCGGACAAGCTCTATTTCGAGCCCCTCACCGTGGAGGACGTGCTCAGCATCTATGCCAAGGAGCAGCCCGAAGGGGTCGTCGTCCAGTTCGGCGGGCAGACGCCGCTCAACATCGCAGGTGAGCTGGCTGCCGCGGGCGTGAAGATATTAGGGACCAGCCCGGACGTCATCGACCTGGCCGAAGACCGGGACCGCTTCCGGCACATGATGCGCAAGCTGGGCATCCCCCAGCCCGAATCGGGCATGGCCAGCAACCTGGAAGAGGCCCTGGCCGTGGCCGAGAGCATCGGTTATCCCCTCATGGTGCGTCCCTCCTATGTCCTGGGCGGCCGGGCCATGGAGGTGGTGCACGATGAGTTAATGCTGCGCCATTACGTGGCCGCGGCGGTGGAGGTGAGCCCCGAGCGCCCCATCCTCATCGACAAGTTCCTGGAGAACGCCATTGAAGCGGAGGCCGACGCCATCGCCGACGGCGCCGACGCCTTCGTGCCCGCGGTGATGGAGCACATTGAACTGGCGGGCATCCACTCCGGGGATTCGGCCTGCGTCATTCCCCCGGTCAGCATCCCCCACAAACACCTGGACACCATCTACGAATACACCCGGCGCATCGCCGTGGAGCTGGGGGTGGTGGGTCTGATGAACATCCAGTACGCCATCGCCGACGACACGGTCTATGTCCTGGAAGCCAATCCCCGGGCCTCCCGCACCGTGCCCCTGGTGTCCAAGGTGTGCAACATCGCCATGGCCCGTCTGGCCACCCAGCTCATGTTGGGGAAAAAACTGGCCGATCTCAACCTCAAACCCAGGAGCATCCCGCATTTCGGGGTGAAGGAAGCGGTCTTCCCATTCAACATGTTCCCCGAAGTGGACCCCCTCCTGGGTCCGGAGATGCGCTCCACCGGCGAGGTGCTGGGCATGTCGCCCTCCTTCGGGGCGGCCTTTTACAAGGCCCAGGAGGCGGCCCAGCAGATGCTGCCCCACGAGGGCACAGTGCTGCTGACGGTGGCCGAACGGGACCGGCCCGCGGTGCTGGAGGTGGCCCGCCAGTTCGCCAGCCTGGGCTTCAAGATCAGGGCCACCCGGGGCACCCACCGCTTCCTGGCGGAACAGGGCGTGGCCGCAGAGCCCATCCTGAAAATGCACGAAGGGCGGCCCCACATCGTGGACGCCGTCATGAGCCAGGAAATCAATCTCATTATCAACACCCCCAGCGGCAAATTGTCGAAACACGACGATTCCTACATCCGCAAGGCCGCCATCAAATACAAAATTCCCTATATCACCACCCTGGCCGGAGCCCTGGCCGCAGCTCGGGGCATCGCCGCCATCCGCCGGGGCCGGGGGGAGGTCTGCTCCCTGCAGCAATATCACGAGGGAATCAAATAAAAAGTTGGGGCGCGCACCGCGCACCATGATATATATCAATTATTCCGTGATGTTGGATGGGCAGGAGCCATGAAATCCATCCGGGAAAACTGCGGCGTCTTTGCCCTGTATTCCACCGAACCTGCGGCTCACGAAATCTACCAGGGCATCGATTTCCTCCAACACCGGGGCCAGGAGTATTGCGGCATCGCCACCTATGACGGCCGGATTCATCAGGTGACCCACCACGGCAAGGTGCTGAACAGTTTCACGGACCGGGATCTCCGGAACCTTCCGGGGCAATGGGGCATCGGCCACGTCAGCCTCAGGGAGCGCCAGCCCGTCAAGTGGCAGTCCCTCATGGGCGACATCGCCGTGGCCTTCAGCGGCAATCTCCTCAACGCCGAAGCCCTGATGCAGGAGATGATGGCCCAGGGCCGGGCCTTCTGGCGGGGCTACAATATCGAACTGATCTCCATGCTCATCCTCCAGGAGAGGGACCCGGTGGCGGGCCTCACCGCTCTGGCCGGGAAGGTTCGGGGGGCCTACTCCCTGGTGGCTCTCAACCAGGAAGGCGTCTATGTCGCCCGGGACGTTTACGGCTTCCGGCCCCTCATATTAGGACGGGGGCCGGGAAAATTCGCGGTCAGCTCCGAGTCCCGGGCCCTGCAGAACCTGGAATTGGAACCGGTCCGGGACGTTAAGCCGGGCGAAATCGTCCTGCTGGACCGGCGGGGCTTTACCACCCTGAAGCAGCTTGAGTCTCCCCGCCGGGCCCATTGCGCCTTCGAATGGGCCTACACCGCCAGCATCGACTCGGTGATCGACGGCCTGCCCGTGCTGGCGGCCCGGAACCACCTGGGCGCCTGCCTGGCCCAACGGGATGCCCGGGAGGGCGGCCCGGCCGCAGACCTGGTGGCGGCGGTGCCCATGTCCGGCATCGGCCACGCCCTGGGCTACCACGCCCACTCGGGCCTCGTTTACCAGGAGGTTTTCCTCTATAACCGCTACGCCGACCGCAGCTACACCCAGGCCACCCAGGTGGCCCGGGAGCAGATGGCCAAACGCAAGCTGTCGGTGCTGCACCACGCCGTGCGGGACAAAAGCATCGTCCTGTGCGACGACTCCATCGTCCGGGGCACGCAAATCCTCAATAAGGTGAGGGACCTGAAAGCGGCCGGGGCCAGGGCGGTGCACGTCCGGGTGGCCTGTCCGCCCCTGATGTACCCCTGCGACTTCGGCATTTCCACCCGCACTTACGAAGAACTCATGGCCCGACGCTACTGCTTTCAGGGCGACATCACCAATATGACCCAGTTGCGGGACCTGGAGGCCTGGGTGGCCGCCCGCATCGGCGCCGACTCAGTGCGCTATAACAGCCTGGAGGCCTTCGTGGAGGCCCTGGGGCTGCCCCGGGAACACCTCTGCCTGAAATGCTGGGACGGCCGCCGGCCCTGGCCTGTGAGCGCCGCCGGCGCCTTTTAGGCAAAGCTTCCCCCTCCCCCAACCCCGTGTTGCTTCCGCCTGGTTCCCAGGGTAAACTGGGGAACCAGGCGGCTCTCCCTTTTTCAAAGGTGGCGACAAACCCTCGTCCCCAAGCTCCTGCTTCGGAGAACGGGGGTTCGGCCGGAGGGCCTTGATTTTATTCAAAGAGCTCTCGAGGTCTGACAAAAAGAACGGCGGGATGCGCTTCGCTTTCCCGCCCTACGGCCCTACGGCCCTTTGCCCGCCGACTCCTGACATCCCCACCGGGAGACCACATGGACCGCGTGCTTCTGAGCCACGGCGCCGGCGGCCGGGAGATGGCCGCCCTCATCGAACAGGTCTTCCTGGCCCGCTACGGTCCCGCCGGCTTCCGGGGGGACGACAGCGCCCGCCTCAGCCTGGGGGGCCGGGAAGTGGCCTTCACCACCGACGCCTTTGTGGTCTCCCCCATCTTTTTCCCCGGCGGCGACATCGGCGGCCTGGCGGTGTCGGGCACGGTGAACGACCTGCTCACCGCCGGGGCCCGGCCCCTGGCCCTGTCCGTCTCCTTCATCCTGGAGGAGGGCCTGCCCCTGGCCACCCTGGAGCGCCTGGCCCGGTCCATGCAGGAGACCGCGGCCGCCGCCGGGGTGGAGATCGTCACCGGCGACACCAAGGTGGTGCCCCGTGGCGCCGCGGACCAGGTCTTTATCACCACCGCGGGCCTGGGGGAAATCCTGCGACCCGGCATCTCCGGCGCCGGGGTGCGGCCCGGGGACGCGGTCATCCTCACCGGTTCGGTGGGCGACCACGGCGTGGCCGTGATGCTGGCCCGGGAAAACCTGCTCAGCGGCCGGGAAATCATGAGCGACGCGGCCCCCCTCACCGGCGTCATCCTGCCCCTGCTGGAGGCGGGGCTGGAGGTCCACGCCATGCGGGACCCCACCCGAGGGGGTATCGCCGCGGCCTTAAACGAAATGGCCCGACAGTCGGGGGTCTGCCTGGAAATCGCCGAGGCGCAGGTGCCCGTCAGACCTGCCGTGGCTGCGGCTTCTGAGGCCCTGGGCCTGGATGTTTTTCAGGTGGCCAACGAAGGCAAGATGGTCATTATCCTTCCCGAAAGCCAGGCCGCCGCGGCCCTGGCCCTGCTCCACCGACACCCCCTCTCCCGGGAGGGGCGCCTCATCGGCGCGGTCGTCCCCGGTCCCCCCGGCCGGGTCCAGGTCCGCACCGCGCTGGGCACCACGCGCCTCCTCCCGCCCCCCAGCGGCGAACTGCTGCCCAGGATTTGTTGAAAGTCAGGTGTCAGGTGCCAGGTGTCAGGTGCCAGGGTTTTGATTACATAACCTGCTTCGAAAAGTTTTTTGTAGGGTGCGCACTGCGCACCGTAAGGATGCTTAACTTTTCATAATTTATGGGTGAGCCCAACGCTCATGAGTAACTGCTCTGAAAATGCCTCTCGTAGGGCGCGTCTTACGCGCCAAAGATGGTGCGTGAGACGCACCCTACCTTTTCATGGTTTGGGGTGTTCCCCCGGTACATGAGTGGCTCGTTCCCAAGCTCCCGCTTGGGAACGCACCTGCCCCCGAAGCTCCTGCTTCGGACCATGACTCGCCGGAAAAGGTAGCCGCAGGCTTCAGCCTGCGTCAAGTTGCGTCCATTTTTTTCTTCTACCCCAACCGGCGGCGGAAGCGGCTGACGCTCAGGGTGAGCAAGGCCAGCCCCAGGGCGGTCATGGCGGCCATGTGGGGCCACAGCACGGCCAGACCTGAGCCTTTCAGGAAGACGGCCTGGACCACGGTGATGAAATAGCGCAAAGGGTTCAGGTAAGTAATATATTGAAAGAATTCTGGCATGTTGCTGATGGGGAAGATGAAGCCGGACAGCAGGATGGCCGGGGTGAAGATGAAGGAGCCCGCCATCATGGCCTGCTGCTGGGTGTTGGAGACGGTGGAGATGAACAGCCCCAGGCCCACGGAGTTGAAGAGAAAGGCCACCGTCCCCACGAACAGCACCACCAGGCTCCCCCGCAGGGGCACCTCGAACCAGAAGACCCCCACCGCGGTGACCAGCACCACATCCAACAGGGCGATGACCACAAAGGGGATGGTTTTGCCCAGCATGAACTCCACCGGGCGGAGGGGTGACACCAGGATCTGCTCCATGGTGCCGATCTCCTTTTCCCGGACCACGGCCAGGGCCGTGAGCATGAAGGAGACCAGCATCACCACCATGGCGATGACGCCGGGCACGAAGGTGTAGCGGCTCACCAGGTTGTCGTTGAACCAGGCCCGGGGCTCGATGACCACCGGGGCGCTCAGGTCGCCCTGTAACCCCCGCTGCCGCAGGCGCTGGCGCATCAGGTCCAGGGAGAATTCCCCCACCACCGCATGGGCGTAGCGGGTGACGATGAGCGCGGCGTTGGAGTCGGTGGCGTCCACCAGCAGTTGCACCGGGGCCTGCCGCCCGCCCTGGAGCTGCCGGGCGAAGTCCCGGGGGATGCGCAGGGCCAGGGTGACCCGGGAATGGTCGATCAACCGGCGCAAATCCCTCTCGCTGTCCACGTACTCCCTGATGTCGAAATAGCGGGAATGACTGAAGCGGTAAAGCAGTTTGCGGGACTCGGCGCTGCGGTCTTCATCCAGAATGGCGGTGGGCGCCCGTTCAATGTCGAAATTGACCGCATAGCCATAGGTCAGAAGCTGCACGATGGGCGGCAGAAAGATGAAAATGCGCAGCTTCTTGTCGCGCAGCGCCTGGATGAATTCCTTCTTGATGATCTTGCGGAGGCGGCGGAACATGGGGCTCACCTCAGTTTCCGGGAGAATTTGCGCATGGCCAGCAGGATGAACAAGGCGGCAAAGGCAACCAGCATGAGGGCGTCGGGCCACAAGATCTCCAGACCGATGCCCTTGAGATAGACGCCCTTGCAGATGCTCACCAGGTAGCGGGCCGGCACCAGGTAGGAGGCGATCTGCAGGGGCAGCGGCATCAGGGCGATGGAGAAGACGAACCCGGACAGCAGGAACGACGGCAGGAAGGTGGTGAGGGTGGCCATCTGGTAGGCCTGCAACTGGTTTTCGGCGGTGACGGAGATGAGCAGACCCTGCCCCAGCATCACCACCAGGAAGATGGAGGCCAGGGCGATGTAGAGCAGCACGCTGCCCCGCAAGGGGACCGCAAAGAGGAACTCGCCCAGGCCCAGGACGAGCCCCAGGTCCACCAGGCCGATGAGGAAATAGGGGCCCAGCTTGCCCAGGATGAGCTCGGATTTCCGCAGGGGCGTGGCCAGCAGCCCCTCCAGGCTGCCCCGCTCCGACTCCCGGACGATGGTGACCGCGGTGAGGAGCGAGCCCACCATGGTCATGATGACCACAATGAGGCCGGGAATGATGAAGTTCTTGCTCTCCAGGTCCTCGTTGAACCAGAGCCGGGTCTGGACCGGCACCGGCTCTTCCAGGCGGGTGACCCCCATGAGATTGAGGCGCTCCACCACCAGGCGCTGGTTGTAGGCCGCCGCCGCCCCCTGCACGTACCCCAAAATGATGTTGGCGGTGTTGGCGTCGGTGCCGTCCAGGATGGCCTGCACCCGCGCGGTCTCCCCCAGCTTGAGGCGCCGGGAGAAGTCATGGGGGATCACCAGGGCCAGGCGCACCTGCTGATGGTCGATCAGGCGGCGGATGTCCTCATAACTATTGACATAATGGGTTAGAGAAAAATAGGGCGAGCCCCGGAATTCCTTGAGAAAGCCCTGGCTGACGCGGCTCTGCTCCAGGTCGTAGACCGCGGTGGGCACCTCCCGGATGTCGAAGGTGAGGGCGTAGCCGTACAGCAGCAGCAGCAGCACGGGCAGCAGGATGGCCTGGATCAGGCTGCCCGGGTCCCGGCGGACGTGGATCATCTCCTTGCGGAAGACGGCCCAGGTGCGCCCCAGGTCCACGGCTCACTCCTCCCCCGCCCTCTGGATGAGGGAAATGAAGGCGTCCTCCAGGGTGGGGGCCACCCGGCCCAGGCGCTCCAGGGTGATGTCCCGGGCGGCCAGGGCCTGGCGCAGGGCCGCGCCGGCGGCCTGGGGGTCGGCCGCGGTGAGGTGCAGGCCGCGGCCGAAGACCGCGGCGTCGCTGATCAGGGGCAGGCTCCGGGCCACCTCCAGGGCCTCGCCCAGGCGGTCCGGATAGGCCGCCAGGATGGCATCCTGCACCAGTCCCTTGAGATCTCCCGGGGTCCCCTGGGCGATGAGGCGCCCCTGATAAATGAGCACCAGCCGGTCGCAAAACTCGGCTTCGTCCATGTAGTGGGTGGTGACCAGGATGGTGACCCCCCGGTCCGCCATGGCATAGATCAGGTCCCAGAAATTGCGCCGGGAGATAGGGTCCACCCCGCTGGTGGGCTCATCCAGGAAGAGGATGGGCGGCTCATGCAGCACGGCCGAGGCCAGGGCCAGGCGCTGGCGCAGACCCAGGGCCAGGGTGCGGGTGAGGTCGGCCCGCCGTTCGGTCAGGCCCACCAGGCGCAGCACCTCGTCGATGCGGGCCGCCAGCCGGTCGTTGGCCAGGCCGTACACCCCGCCGAAAAAGTCCAGGTTCTCCTCGGCCGTCAGGTCCTCATACAGGGAGAAGCGCTGGGACATGTAGCCGATGTGCTCCTGGAGGCTCTCCTGCTCCCGGACGATGTCGAACCCCGCCACCCGGCCCTCCCCCGCGGTGGGCAGCAACAGACCGTTCAACATCCGGATGGTGGTGGACTTGCCGGCGCCGTTGGGCCCCAGAAAGCCGAAGATCTCCCCCCGGCGCACCTCAAAACTGATGCTGTCCACGGCCCGGAAGGAACCGAAATCCCGGGTGAGATCCTTTACCACGATGGCGGGGGCGTCGGACATGGGGGAGCCTGTTATTAGGTGTCAGGTGTCAGGTGCCAGGGTTTGGGTTCCGGGTTCTGGGAGGAGTGCTCCGCATAATTTAAGGGGAATCGTTGCAGGACACCCGCCCTCGGGTGTCCCTGCGGTCTTGATCTTGCCTTTACTCACTAATCGAGCACCCAGAACCTAAAACCTAAAACCCAAAACCCAGAACCCGGAACCCTCACCTGGCCGGTTCGGTGAGGTTAATCACCGCTTGCGCCGGCATGCCGGGGCGCAGGCGGTGCTCCGGGTTGTCCAGGCGGATCTTGGTGCGATAGACCAGGGTCACCCGTTCCTTGAAGGTCTCCACCATCTTGGGGGTGAATTCGGCCTTGGCGGAGATGTAGGAAACCCAGGCCGGGTAAGGCCGCTCCGGAAAAGCGTCGGTGGTGACGGCGGCTTTTTGTCCCAGGCGCACCCGGGCCAGGTCGGTTTCGGGGATCCAGCCCTCGAACCAGACGTTGTCCAGATCGCCCAGGGTGAGGACGGTGGCGCCCACCTGGACCACCTGGCCGGGCTCGGCGGGACGGGCCAGCACCACCCCGGCGACGGGGGCGGTGATGGTGGCGTAGCCCAGGCGGGTCCTGGCCAGCTCCAGTTGGGCCATGGCCGCCTGCACGTCCGCCCGCCCGGCCTCGATGTCCTCCCGGCGATAGCCCCGGCGGCGCAGGTCATAGGTCTCCTGGGCCCGGCGCA
>VGSQ01000097.1 GCA_016874975.1 Deltaproteobacteria bacterium | reverse complement strand
CACCACCTGGTTCCCAAGTTGAACTTGGGAACCAGGTGGTGGGACCCCCACTAAAGGGGGCTGGGAGGGGGTGTGGGGGGAGGAACCACAGGCAAGATGCCTGTGCCACAGGAGCCACCGCTCCCCCGGTCCTCCCCCCACAAAAATATTTTCATGAATCACGGCGAGGTCCCCATGGCAACCCTGCTTTACCTGCAAGCGTCTCCCCGGCACGGCCGCTCCCACTCCCTGGCCGTGGCCGACGCCTTCCTGGAGGCCTACGTCCAACTACATCCCCAGGACACCATCGACACCCTGGATCTGTTCGCCCTGGACCTGCCCCCCTTCGACGGCCTCCTGGTCAACGCCAAGTACAACATCCTCCACGGCCGCCCCCAACCGTCCGAAGAGGCCGCGGCCTGGAAGCAGGTGGAGGCCCTCATCGCCCAGTTCAAGGACGCCGACAAGTATGTGCTGGCCTCCCCCATGTGGAATTTCGGCATCCCCTACCGCCTCAAGCAGTACCTGGACATCCTGGTCCAGCCCACCTACACCTTCGGCTACACCCCGGAGTCGGGCTATTTCGGCCTGGTCACCGGCAAACCCATCTTCGTGGCCCTGGCCCGGGGCGGCGCCTACCCCCCGGGCTCCCCCGCGGCCCACATCGATTTCCAGAAACCCTATCTGGACTTCATCCTGCGCTTCATCGGCTTCACCGACATCCGCTGGGCCATCGTCGAACCCACTCTGGAGCAGGGCCCCGAGACGGCCCAGGCCCGCCGGCAGGAGGCCATCACCCAGGCCCGGAAGCTGGCTGCGGATTTTTAACCGCCCTTCCACGTTATTTCCCTCGATCACTCCAAAAGTGGGAGGGACTGCAATCAACCCTTGCCACAGAGGGGTTCGCCCTCGCCTCACCTCCCGTAAGGAACGGACGGAACGCCTCTATTGGCTGGCGGCCCGTCACAGCAAAGCCCTCCTGCGCCACCAGGGGGTGGTGGCCGTGGGCGTGGGCCTGCCCCGGGGAACCCAGGCGCCCGTCCTGGAGGTCTATGTGCGCCAGGTCACACCGGAACTGCGTCGGCTTCTGCCCCGGACGCTGGACGGGGAAACGGTGAACCTCGTGGAAACGGGGCCGGCCCGGGTGTGGTAAACCCGGCGACCAGGGCCGGCCCACTATCCGGAGGAACAGGAGGTTCGGCGGTTCTCTAAAACCTCTGCCCCCGCCTGATATCAAAGCGTGATGAAGAGGACCAGGCGGTTCTTGCGGTCGGTGGTGCGGTAGTAGATGAGGCTGTCGGCCAGGTGTTGCAGGTCGGCCAGGGGCGGCGAGGAGCCGTTGGCGCCGGCCGGGGGCTTGGCATTCAGGGCGACTTCATCTCATGGTGTCAAACTGGGCAGCACCAGTTGGAAAAGACGGCCAGCATGTCCAATTATTTATGACTCTATGTATAGTATAGATGAAAGGTTCTATCCATGGCAATTGCCTGTTCACCATGAAGTCACGGCTCGGCATGAGGGGTGACCCGGGGTGTCAAGGGAGCCGGTCAAGGTCTTGAGGACCGGGCCGCAAGGCCAAGCTGGAGCCGCAAAGTATCTGTAGGGTGGGCACCGCGCACCATGATATTTCGATATTTCGGAAACCCTGACGTTGCGGCGGATGTTTTGCAAGAAGCTCATTATTTTACGTTATTTACCGCATAACCTAAATATGATTCCACCAAAAATAAAAAACCCCTCCTCCGTCAAGGGGGCGGGGTTGGGGCGATAAATCAACTCCGGCCGCGTCCTATCTTGCCAGACAGGAAGTGTGCAGTATTGTCGGCGCTGATTGGCTTAACTGCCGAGTTCAACGATGGTTAGCCCGTGGAAATGGCGTCAACATATCAGAAAGAGCCGCTTCTGCCAAGAAAATTATTGTCTGTCCCTCTAACAGCTTGGGATAAGTCTTCTCGAAAATAATGGCGGGGCGTTTTTCGTTGGCCTCTGCCAGAGTAGAGCGTTTTACCAGGGTTTGCCCAAGATGGTAAAGCTTTCTGACTTGCTGGTTGAGACTGAAAACCAGGTCTCGCAGACTTTTCCGGCCGCTGAATTGAGCGTATAACATGGCAACAAACTGGGCCCCATAGGTCAACTTTCTGGGCTTGGGACCCTGCCAGGAATGGGTATCGCCAATGTGTTCGAAAACATGTCTCGGTAAAAGTTGTAGCATCTGCGAAAGAATGGTGTTAACATGTGCCATAGCCCTTTAACTCCTTTCGGCGCTTTGATTTTGCCTGAATTCATTATATCACCAAAAGGCTGTTATTGGGCTTTTTATTTATAATTTCAATTAACTTCTACCGGACAGCAGTGTTCTGTTATACTTTCCGGCGTTGGTGTCATTGTCCACTGCCATAGAAAAGAGGATATTCCATTAAATTCCGGGTGATCGTCGAGCAGGACGAAGACGGCGTTTTTGCCGTGCATTGTCCCAGCCTGCCGGGGTGTATTTCCCAGGGACGGACCAGGGATGAGGCCCTCAGCAACATCAGGGAGGCCATCGCCGGTTATCTGAAGAGTTTGGAGAAACACCAGGAACCCATCCCGCCCCCCATCTCCGAAGAAATCGTTGAAGTGGCGGTATGACCAGGCTTCCGGTGGTTTCCGGCCGACAACTGGTCAAGGCCCTGGCCCGGGTCGGCTACCGGTTCGACCATCAGTAGGGCAGCCACATCACTCTGCGTCATCACGGCCCACCTCACCGCCGCCTGACCATTCTGGACCACAAGGAAATCGCCAAAGGCACACTCAAGAATATCTTGAGGGAGACCGGCCTCAGCGTGCAGGAATTGGGTGACTTGCTGCGTTAAGATAAGGGCGGGTTCAACCTATCATCCGTTTCTGGAAAGACTTCAGGGAAAATAGCGATAGATCTCTTTGCGGTGGAGAAAGCGGACCAGGGTGACGGTATTGCCTGTGGTTGTCAGGCCCAGACGGTAGTCACCCAGTTTGAGGTGGGAATGATTCCTGGACGGGGAGATTTTCTTGAGGTGCTTCAGGTCGTGGAGGCCGGCGGCGGCTTCCATTTCTTCGATTAACTCCTTCAGCTTCGCCAGGATGGCCCGATCCTAAACCTGCCGCAGGTCTTTGGCGAAACTGGCGGCAAAGGAGACGATCACGCCCGGCCTGCAATGATATTGAGGATGTCCTGTTTGTCCGCCAGGCCGTTGTCCTGCCCCTCTTCGATGGCCCGGGACAGGGCCAGGTCCTCCAGGACTTCCAGGAGCAGGGCGGCCAAATCCTCCCGCCGCTCCTCGAATACCTCCAAAAGACTTTCTTTCAATAATGCCTTCAGTCGGTCGTCATCAAGAGTGGCTGCCATCAGGTGTCTCCTCTTTTCTCTCCTGAACCCAATCATATTTTAGAACAACATAAATGGACAAGAGAAAGAAAGGCGACAGGCCGGCCAAGCCCACCATCTCGGGCGCCAATTTTTTCCTTCCCTCCCCACCGCCGGGACGCCGGCGCCGCCGGCTTGGTGGGACATTTCGGGCTTGTTGCCCTGGCCGGGGTTTCGTCTCATGCCAAGTTGCGGTCAGGGGGGACTTTTTCTAGCCGCAGGTTTTAGACTGCGCCCGCACAGGCTGGAAAGCCTGCGCCACCGTTTGACTGTAAAGTGGTATCAAATCCTGCTGCTGTATGGTCGTTGCGACCGGAGGGCCCGGGTCCTGACACCCGAGGGCGGGCGCACCGCACCTTCTCACCATGAATTTTCGCCATATAATCATACCTGTACCTCAGTGCTGTCCGGTAGGGATTTTGCAAGTGCCTGGTTTATAAGCCCCCTCCCCACGGTGGGAGGGGGTTGGGGGAGGGGGGTGAATTACCTCGATTCACCGTCAAAAAAAGGAAAAGACCTCGTTGATCCTGAGAAATCAGGGAGATATAATGCGTTTGCGAGAAGGCATCTATCACCAACGGGGTGAAGTTATTATGCCACCAGAGTTGTTGGGTTACCAGTACGAGGAGGAAAAGAATAAAGGCGGAGCGACGGCATTGGCGGGTTTGCCTCTCTATCTGGATTTGGCCCATGTTATGGGTCTATCGGCCTCAGTGCAGCGCCATGTCAAGGTAAGGGAGGGTTCCCAGGAATATACAGACAGCCAGAAGGAAGAAGAGGTTGCCGCGTTAGATGTGGATGCGACCTTGTGGAGACCAGCAAGCAGAAGGCGCTGAGAAGTTATGCGGGTTTCAAGGCTTATCAACCGCTCAATGTCCATTGGGCAAAGCAGCAGACATGACTACAAGCCTTAGCTGTTAACAAGCTCACAAATTGACTGCAAACAACTCGGAGACCTTTCGCCAAAATATGGCGGTGGATTTGGGCTTTCCGGAATAGTTGACAAGTACTTTAAAGATATGTAATTTTAAACTGTTAAGGTGAAGGGCAAAATGTTGGCGACAAGCTCCCGGCGCCTCCCCCGGTGTTTGATTCTGGCTCCGGCCACTTGGGGCGGCGCGGGCTTCCTGCCCCTCATGCCCGGCACCTGGGGCACCCTGGCGGCCCTGCCGGTATGGTGGCTGCTGGCCCGGCAGGGGCCCTGGGTGTATTCCCTAGGCACGGGCCTCCTGTTGGCGCTGGCCCTCCTGGTGGCCGGTCCGGCCCAGGAACTGCTGGGTCGGCATGACCACCCGGCCATTGTCATCGACGAAGCCGTGGGGCTGATGGTCGCCCTGGCCGGCGTGGCGATCGACTGGCCTCAGGCGGCGGCGGGATGCTTTCTGTTCCGGGTCTTCGACGTCCTCAAACCCTGGCCCATCCGCGCCCTGAGCCGCGGCACGGAGGGGCTGGACGTGGTGGTGGACGACGTCCTGGCCGGCGTTATGGCTCGCCTAACCCTGGAAGTGTTGCTCCTCTGGTGGAGAAGCCCTTGAGACCATTGCCGACTTATCCGGATAGCCTATGCACGGCGAAATCATCACCACGGGGACGGAGTTGCTCACCGGGCAGGTGGCCGACGCCAACGCCGGCTATGCCGCCCGGCGTCTGCACCAGTCCTGCCTGAAGCTGACGAGCATCACCATCCTGGGCGACGGCGGCCCGCTCCTGGGAGAGACCTTGCAGCGGGCGGTGGGGCGCTCCCGCTTCGTCATCGTCACCGGCGGTCTGGGTCCCACCGACGACGACCTGACCGTGGCTGCGGCGGCGGAAGCCCTGGGCCTGCGCCTTTTCGAGGACCCCGCTCTGCTGGCCCGCATCCGCCGCTGCCTGGGGGAGCGGGGCCTCCCTTGGCGGGAGCGCTACACCCGGCTGGCCCTCCTCCCCCAGGGGGCCACGGTGCTGGACCCGGGGGGCGCGGCCTGCGGCTTTTCTTTGAAGTGCGGCGACGCCTGGCTCTTTTTTCTCCCCGGGGTGCCCCGGGAGATGCGCCTCCTGTTCGACGCCTACGTCCTGCCGGCCCTGGTGGCCGCGGCCGGGGAGGGCGGCTGCCTGGTGGAGCGCACCTTGCGATTCCCCGGCATGCCGGAGCTGCGTCTCCAGGAGGTGGTTTCCCATCTCAGCCCTCGCTTTCCGGACGTGCAGGTGGGTTTCTATCCCGATTTTCCCGAAACCCGCCTTACCCTTACCCTGGCCGGGGGGGACAGGGAGGCCCTGGAGCACCGTCTGCGCGAGTTTCTGGCCGCCCTGAGGTGTCAACTGGATGACCCGCATCTGGGGACGGAGGACGCCCCCCTGGAGGCCCTGGTGGGAGGGTTGCTCAGGACCGGGAGGCTCACCCTGGCGGTGGCAGAATCTTGCAGCGGCGGCTTCATCTGCCACCGGGTCACCAACGTTCCGGGATCGTCTGACTACTTCATGGGGGGCGTGGTGACCTACAGCAACCGGGCCAAACAGGACCTGCTGCGGGTGCCCTGGGAGATCCTGGAGGTGGCCGGCGCGGTGAGTCCGGAGACGGCCCGGGCCATGGCCCAGGGCGTACGGGCCCTCTTCCACGCCGACCTGGGCCTGGCGGCCACGGGCATCGCCGGGCCCACCGGGGGCAGCGCCGCCAAACCCGTGGGCACGGTGCACCTGGGGCTGGCCCGGCCCGGCGGGGTGGAGACCGAAAGCCATCTCTTCCACGGCGGCCGGGAGCAGATCAAGGCCCTCACCGCCCAGACCGCCCTGCACTGGCTCTATCGGGAACTTGCCTATGCTCAGGACCTTTCTCGCCATTGATCTGCCCGGCAGTGTGAGGCCGGCCCTGGCCCAGGTGCAGGAGGAACTGCGCCGGTGCGGCGCGGACGTGCGCTGGGTGCCCGTGGGGAACATCCACCTGACCCTGAAATTCTTCGGCGAGATTGCCGAAGCCCGGGTGGAGCCCCTCTGCGCCGCGGCCGGGGAGGTGGCCGCCCGCCAGGCCTCCTTCCGCCTCCAGCTCACCGGGGCCGGGGCCTTCCCCAGCCTTAAAAATCCCCGGGTGGTGTGGATGGGGGTGGGGGGCGACCTGCCCGTGGTGGGGGCCCTGCACCGGCAACTGGAGGCGGCCTTCGAGGCCCTGGGCTTCCCCCGGGAGGGCCGGCCCTTCGCCCCCCACCTCACCCTGGGCCGGGTCAAGTCCCCCAGGGGACGGGAGCGCCTCACCGACTGCCTCTCCCGGCTGGTGGACCCGGAGACCCCACCCTTCCCGGTGAGTGAGATCATCCTCTATCGCAGCATCCTCTCCCCCCAGGGGGCGACGTATGTGCCGTTGAAAGTAATCACCCTGGGAGGTTAAAATGAGGCACGGACGGAGTTTTTTATTCTGGTTCTCAAGCTCCTGCTTGGGAACCGGGTTGCTCGCCAAGCTCCCGCTTGGCACATGCACTACTTCATATGAGCTGAGGCCGGGGGAAAAAAGGTCCCCAAGCAGAGCTTGGGGGAAAAATGGCGTTCCCAAGCAGGAGCTTGGGAACGAGGGTGGATAGTCTCACGAGCGAACAGGCGTTAAGAAGGCATGGGAGAAAAGCAGATGGCGAGAGAATATACCGCAGTTATCAAACAAGAAGATGACTGGTGGATCGGCTGGATTGAAGAAGTGCCGGGGGTGAATTGCCAGGAGCGGACCCTGGAAGAATTGAGGGAAACGCTCCGACTCACCTTGCAGGAGGCGATTGAGTTTAACCGGGAGGAAGCTCGGGCCGCTGCCGGGGCTGATTTTCAGGAAGAAAAAATCGCGGTATGAACCGCAAGGAATTTCTCCGGCATCTCCGCTCTCAAGGGTGCAAGATGCTGAGAGAAGGGAGCCGACATTCCTGGTGGCATAATCCTCAACTCAATAAGCGCTCCGCTGTTCCCAGGCATACTGAAATACCAGATACGCTCGCTAAGAAAATATGCAAAGACTTGGCGATAACATCGGTGAAATAAGCCTTTAGGCCTACAGCCCGTAGGGCGGGAAAGCGCCGCGCCTCCCGCCGTTAGCATGGTTCCCAAGGTGAGCTTGGAAAAGAGAGTTGGTTGACAAAACTACGGCTTGGCCGTATATTATTGGAGTGATACTGATAGCGAATGGGATGAAATCAATAGATAAGCGTGACGTTATGCTTTAAACAGATGGGTGATATTTCGGGCGCTGTGGATAATGCGCTCCACCCGGACGTGGTCGGCATGGACGGTGTAGAAGATCAGATAACGCCCAAAAGGGGCCAGGCGAATGCCTTCTCCCAGTTCCGGGCGCAGCGGCGCAGCTTCCGGGTGGGCGGTGATTTTCAGGCAATACTCCAGGATTTCCTGGATAAAGGAAACCGCCCGTTCGGGGTGGTCCCGGGCGATGTAGTCGCCGATTTCCTCCAGGTTTCGTTCGGCAACAACGGAGAACAGGCATTGCATGGGGCGTTTCAGGGCTTGGGCATGAGTCTGGTATATTTGGCTGCAAGCCGGGAGAACACCTCCTCAGCCGGCACTCCGGGGCCGCTGTGGACGCCCTCCTGAACCTGCTCACGGAGAATTTGCAGTTGGGCTGCTCGCCATTCCTCCCGCTCTTCCAGGAGGCGCAAGGCGTCTCGGATGACTTCGCTGGCGCTGCTGTAACGCCCGCTTTCCACCTGCTCTTTGACGAAACGCTCAAAATGCGGGCCGATGGCATAGCTGGACGGCATGGCAAGCCCTCCTGGTGTTTCTATCAATTTTTATCTAAAATTGATAACATGGTGAAGGGTTTGATGCAAGGCTTGATTTTGGCCGGAGGAGCCGAACCCTATGAAAGACGCCGATACCACGAAGAAAATTTCTCATGAGTCCGATTGGCGGAAATTCGATGCCATGACCGAAGCGGAGCGTCATGCCGCCGCGGCGAGCGACCCGGAGGCGCAGCCGCTCACGTCCGACAATGTAAAGCGGATGAAACGGACGCCCCAGGTGAAAGTCATCCGCCGGGCGCTGGGCCTCAGCCAGGAAGCGTTTGCGGCCCGGTTTCAGATTCCGCTGGGGACGCTGCGCGATTGGGAGCAGAGCCGCAAAGAACCGGACGCCGCAGCGCGGGCCTATCTCAGGGTGATTGCCCGGAATCCTCAGGCGGTGAGCGAGGCCTTGCAGGCAACGCCATGAGGCAAATCCCGAGGCTGTTTCAAGTCAAGGAAATAATGTATATTTTTAAAATATTATCCATAAAGGAACCGTTATGAGCGAGCAACCGCAGACCGACAAGGCCAAGGCCCTGGCCCAGGCGTTAGGGCAGATTGAGAAGCACTATGGCAAGGGCGCCATCATGCGCCTGGGCGAGCATGAAAAGCTGGAGGTCCCCATCATCTCCAGCGGCTCCATCGGCCTGGACACGGCCCTGGGGATCGGCGGCTTCCCCCGGGGCCGGGTCATCGAGGTCTTCGGCCCCGAGGCCTCGGGCAAGACCACCCTGGCCCTGCACGCCCTGGCCGAGGCCCAGCGCCGGGGCGGGGTGGCGGCCTTCGTGGACGCGGAGCACGCCCTGGACGTGGCCTATGCCCGCAAGCTGGGGGTGCGGACCGAGGACCTGCTCATCGCCCAGCCCGACTCCGGCGAGCAGGCCCTGGAGATCGCCGAAATCCTGGTGCGCAGCAACGCCGTGGACGTGGTGGTGGTGGACTCGGTGGCCGCGCTGGTGCCCCGCTCGGAGCTGGAAGGCGACATGGGCGACGCCCAGATGGGCTCCCAGGCCCGCCTCATGTCCCAGGCCCTGCGCAAACTCACCGGGGCCATCAGCCGTTCCCAGACCATGCTCTTCTTCATCAACCAGATCCGCATGAAGATCGGCCAGCTCTTCGGCAACCCCGAAACCACCACGGGCGGCAACGCCCTGAAGTTTTACGCCTCTCTGCGCCTGGACATCCGGCGTCTCAGCGCCATCAAGCAGGGGGACGAAATCATCGGCTACCGCACCCGGGTGAAGGTGGTGAAGAACAAGCTGGCGCCGCCCTTCCGGGAGGCGGAGTTCGACATCATCTTCGGCCAGGGCTTTTCCCGGGAAGGGGAAATCCTGGACCTGGCCACCGACGCCAGTCTCATCAGCAAGAGCGGCGCCTGGTACAGCTACGGCTCGGAGCGCATCGGCCAGGGCCGGGAAAACGCCAAGAATTATCTGCGGGAGCACGGGGAGGTGGCCGCAGACCTGGAGCGCCAGCTCCGGGGCCTGCACGGCCTGCCCGCGGAAACCGCGGCCCCGGCGCCCGCTCCCCAGGAGGACGCGCCATGACCTCCCGCGAAGTCCGGGAATTGTTTCTGCGCTATTTCGAGTCCCAGGGCCACACCCGGGTGCCCAGCTCCTCTCTGGCGCCCGCCGGCGACCCCACCCTGCTCTTCACCAACTCGGGCATGGTGCAGTTCAAAAAGGTTTTCACCGGCGAAGAGCACCGGCCCTACAGTCGGGCCACCAGCTCCCAGAAGAGTGTGCGGGCCGGCGGCAAGCACAACGACCTGGAAAACGTGGGCTACACCGCCCGGCACCACACCTTCTTCGAGATGCTGGGCAACTTCTCCTTCGGCGACTATTTCAAGGCCGGGGCCATCGAAATGGCCTGGGAGCTCTTGACCGAGGACTACCGCCTGCCCAAAGATAAGCTCTGGGCCACCGTCTTCCACGAAGACGACGAAGCGGCCCGCCTCTGGGAGAAGATCGCCGGACTGCCGCCGGACCGCATCATCGGCATGGGCGAGAAGGACAACTTCTGGGCCATGGGCGACACCGGCCCCTGCGGCCCCTGCTCGGAGATCCTCATCGACCAGGGTCCGGCCATGTCCTGCGGCCCGGACTGCGGCATCGGCGTCTGCGACTGCGACCGTTATCTGGAGATCTGGAACCTGGTCTTCATGCAGTTCAACCGCAAGCTGAGCGGCGAGATGGAGCCCCTGCCCAAACCCAGCATCGACACGGGCATGGGCCTGGAGCGCCTCTGCGCCATCGTCCAGGGCGTGCAGTCCAACTTCGACACGGACCTGCTGCGGCCCGTCATCGCCCGGGTGGAGGACCTGGCCGGCGTCGCCTACGGCCGGGACGCGGCGCAAAATGTGGCCTTCCGGGTCATCGCCGACCACGCCCGGGCCCTCACCTTCCTCATCGCCGACGGCGTGCTGCCCAGCAACGAGGGGCGGGGCTACGTGCTCCGGCGCATCATGCGGCGGGCTCTGCGCTTCGGCCGGCTGCTCAGCCTGAAAACGCCCTTCCTGCCCGCGGTGTCGGAGCGGGTGGTGGAACTGATGTCCGACATTTACCCCGAACTGGAGCAGGCCCGGCCCATCCTCACCCAGGTGGTGACCAACGAAGAGGAGCGCTTCGCGGACACCCTGGACCACGGGCTGAGGCTGCTGAGCGAGGAAATGGCGGGGCTCAGGGCCAAGGGCGGCGCGGTCCTGCCCGGCGAAGTGGCCTTCAAGCTCTACGACACCTACGGCTTCCCCCTGGACCTGGTCCAGGACGCCCTCAAGGAAGTGGACCTGGGGCTGGACTACCAGGGCTTCGAGGAGCACATGCGGGCCCAGCGGGAGGCCTCCCGCCAGGCCTGGCGGGGCGGCGCGGGGGAAGAGATCCCCGCGGTTTACCAGGAGCTGGCGGAACTGCCCGCCACCCCCTTCCTGGGCTACCAGACCCTGAGCGCGGAGAGCACCGTGGAGGTGCTCATCAAGGGCCTGGAGAAAGTGGACGCCGCCCAGGCGGGGGACGAGGTGGAGGTCATCACCGCGGCCACGCCCTTCTATGGCGAGGCCGGCGGCCAGGTGGGGGACGCCGGCGTCATCACCGGGCCGGGGTATGCAATCGAAGTGACCAACACCCAGAAACTGCCCAACGACCTCATCGTGCACCAGGGCGTGGTGAAGGAAGGCGCGGTAAAGGTGGGCGACCCGGCCACCCTCACCGTGGACGGCGAGCGCCGGGCCGCCATCGCCCGGCACCACACCGCCACCCACCTCTTCCAGTCCGTGCTGCAGAACCGCCTGGGCAAGCATGTCAAACAGTCCGGCTCGCTGGTCACCCCGGAACGCCTGCGCTTCGACTTCACCCATTTCCAGAGCGTCACCGCCGAGGAACTGGAGCAGATGGAGCTGGACGTGAACCGGGCGGTGGTGGCCAACCTGCCCCTGGAGATGACCCGCCACTCCATGGCCGAGGCCCTGGCCATGGGCGCCATGGCCATCTTCGAGGAGAAGTACGGCGAAGAAGTGCGCCTGGTGAGCGTACCCGGGGTCAGCCGGGAACTCTGTGGCGGCACCCACGTGGCCCGCACCGGCGACATCGGCCTGGTGAAGATCGTCAGCGAAGCCTCCATCGCCGCGGGCATCCGCCGTCTGGAGGCGGTGTGCGGCCCCGAAGCGGTGCGCCTCACACAGGCGGAAGAGGAGGAACTGGCCCGCATCGCCGCGCTGCTGAAGGCCTCACGGGGCGAGCTGGCGTCCCGCCTGGAAAAGCTGCTCAAGCGCAACCGGGAATTGGAAAAGCAGGTGGAGACGCTGAAAAGCCGGCTCACCACGGCTCAGGCCGGGGATCTGCTGGACCAGGTGCGCCGGGTGGACGGGGTGGCCGTCCTGGCCCTGGAGGTGGACGCCCCGGATCCCAAGAACCTGCGGGAATTTGCGGTGAAATTGCTGAACCGCCTGAAAAGCGGCGTCGTCGTCCTGGGCAGCCGGGCCGACGACAAGGCGCTCCTGGTGGCTCTGGTTTCCAAGGACCTGACCAAACGCTTCAACGCCGGGGCCATCATCAAGGCCCTGGCCCCCAAGGTGGGCGGCAGCGGCGGCGGCCGGGCGGACATGGCCCAGGCCGGCGGCCCGGATAAGGAGAAGCTGAGCGAGGCCCTCAAGGAAGCACCCGAGATCATCGCGGGACAGGGGAAATAGCCCGCCCTACGCGCTACGCGCTGGTTCCCACGATCCTCGTTCGAAAGTTATTCATAATCGGTGGCGCAGGCTTTCCAGCCTGTGCTGGCGCAGGCCGAAGCCTGCGGCTACACCTCATTGTTCTTTGACGACAACCTGCTGCCAGGTTTTCGGCCCCCAGGGCGGGGAAAATCCGCAGGTACAGTCATCTTACGGTGTCCGTCATGAGTCAGCTAAAAAAACACTATGTCGTGGATGACCAAGGCAACAAGGTGGCGGTGTTCCTGGAAATTTCCGAATATCGCCGCCTCCTGGAAGCATGGGAGGAATTGGAATCCTTGCGGGCTTATGATGCCGCCAAGGCCTCGGGGGATGAGGCCCTTCCTTTGGAACAGGCTCTCAAAGAAATCGAAGCCGGTCGCACATGAGATATGCCGTCTCGATCCTGCGAACGGCCCAGAAGGAGTTGGCCCTCTTACCGGTTAGGGACTTTGAACTGATTAAGGAGACTATCCGTAGCCTGGCCCTTGACCCCAGACCACCGGCATGCCAAAAATTGAGCGTCAGAGAGGGTTGGCGGTTGCGGGTGGGAAAATACCGGATTATCTATGAGATCGACGATCGGGAGCAGACGGTGGTAATCCTCAATATCGGGCATAGGCGGGATGTGTACCGGTAAAGAAAGATCAGTGCTACGAAGGCCGGCGGGCGAAAAAGATGAAATGCCCACATTGCGGTCTGATGAGACCT
Source organism: Deltaproteobacteria bacterium (assembly GCA_016874975.1). Taxonomy (GTDB): domain Bacteria; phylum Desulfobacterota; class Desulfobaccia; order Desulfobaccales; family 0-14-0-80-60-11; genus VGSQ01. The sequence continues at coordinate 940 of VGSQ01000097.1, read as the reverse complement.
GATAGCCAGAAAGATTGTGATTGTCAAATAGAAGCCAAAAGAGGTTCTCCAGAAAAGTTAACACCGACTGCTGATATTAAAATAAGTTGGAAGAGCATAATAGGAGTGGTATTCTGGTTATGGGTATTATTCTATTTTCTGCCGACAATATTTGAACCTTTTATGGATAAAAATGCAACCACTCAAACTAATCAGACTAAAATTGAAGAGAAACCAAAAGAGCCTTCGTTAAAAGAAATAGTCATTTCATCCGTGAATAATAATATATTTTAATTATAAGGGTGGGTTGACACAGTCATGATTGCAGATTTTATAATTGACAATGGAAGTCAATACAACATAAAGGATATAACTATAACTTGCACTCATTTTGCTAAAAGTGGTACGAAGATAGATAGCAATACTAAAATTGTCTATGAATTAATAAAAGCAGGTGAAAAAAAGAAAATTGATGGATTCGTAAAAAGTAAAAAAGGCCGTAATATCTCCAACAGGTGGCTCTCGCTGCCATTGATAACTGATTGATTTGCCTCATTAACCCCCTCTCCCCCTTGGGGGAGAGGGCTGGGGTGAGGGGGTGAATGGACTTTTTGCGAGGCCATCAAAATTAAGAAATTTATTCACACCCAAGCCGAAAAGTCCTCCCCCAGAATTATTGATCTCGTCATGGCTCAGTAACCATGACAACGTTTATCAGCAAAGCACCATTAGACGGGGTTTCCCGCCCTACGCGCTCTGGCCGTCCCCCTGGTGGAGGGCCGCATTGCCGCCGGGCATGCCGGGGCCATCCCGGGGGATTGCGTGGATGACCTGGTGTGGGTCTATAAACCGGAGCTCGGCGCCCGTCAGCACCACAACCTGAGGGCGGTGCGGTTGCGTCCGGACGCCGATTCCATGGAGCCCACCATCCGCCGGGGATCCATCGTCATCATCGACCCCA
>VGSQ01000096.1 GCA_016874975.1 Deltaproteobacteria bacterium | reverse complement strand
CGGCATCTTGCCGGTGCGGCGCACAGGCTGAAAGCCTGTGCCCAAAGGCGGCGGGCAGAGACGCCCGCCCCACCGGCCTTTTCATGGGTTACGGGTGGGCCGGCGGCCCATGAGGGACTGCTCAGAAGGGTGCTGGAACAGACCGAGCGCCGGGTGTTCCGCGGCGAGAAGGCGCCTGCGGGCGACGAGGTGGTCTCCTTCTTTGCTGAGCCGGCAGGAGGCGATCTACGGCCGGGCGCCTGCCAAGACCGCGGCGGACGGCGGCTTTGCCTCCCGGGACAACCTGCGGCGGGCCAAGACCCCGGGGGTCAAGGACGCGATGTTCGCCAAGAAGCGGGGCCTGCGGGTGCTGGAGATGGTCCGGAGCCTGTGGGTTTACCAAAAACTGCGCAACTTTCGGGCGGGCCTGGAGGGGAACATCTCCCGGCTGAAACGGGTCTTTGGTCTGGCTCGCGGCGCCTGGCAGGGCTGGCCCGGCTTCCGGCAGTATGTCTGGAGCGCGGTGGTGTCCTACAATGTCCTGGTTCTGGGGATGTTGCTCCAGGCACCGTAAGGCGCTCCCCTCCAGGGTTTCCCGGCCAGGGGAGAAGTCTGCCCGGAACAAGGGAAAATCAGGCCCAACGGCCCGGCTAACCGGCAAATTCGCTTTCATAGACTTCGATTAACCAGAGCGCAGGCCAGAAATGGCCTGCCGACGCTAACACACCCACATGAAAGCACGACTTTCTGGATGAGAACTAATTGGATGGAAAGGCGAATTTTGTCCCTTATCCTCAAAAAATTCGGTGGAGAAAATCCGAACAATAAAGTGCACATAGCATGTAGGACGGGGAAGCGCAGCGCCGCCCGCCTTTCGAATCTGCTGCACCTGCACCGGCCTTCCCCTCAAAAGTGATTCCGAAAAAAGGTCTCCATCAAGGCTCCCATTTCCTCCGACTCTTCGGGGTTGAACCAGTGGATTTCCGGGTCGGCCCGGAACCAGGTGAGCTGCCGCTTGGCGTAGCGCCGGGTGTCCCGCCGCAGCAGCTCCAGGGCCTCCTCCCAGGACCAGCGGCCGGTGAGGTGGGCGATGAGATGGCGGTAACCCAGGGCTCTCAAGGGCTTGAGGTCGGGGGGGTGGCGCCGGAGCAATCCCTCCACTTCCGCGAGCCAGCCTTGCTCCAGCATCGCCTCCACCCGCCGGTGGATGCACTCATACAGTTCCTCCCGGGGCAGGGTGAGGCCGAGTTTCAGGATGCGGTAGGGCGGGGGCGGGAAGCGGTGCGCCCGGTGCAGGGCGCTCAGGGGCAGGCCGCCCGCCTCCAGGGTTTCCAGGGCCCGGAGTATGCGGTAGGCGTCGTGCGGGTGGAGCCGCGCCGCGCCGGCGGGGTCCAGGCTGGCCAGGCGCTCATGCAGGGCGGCCGGCCCCAGCCGGGCCAGCTCCTGCCGCAGGCGCCGGCGGACCTCCGGGGGGATGTCCGCCTGGTCGAAGAGGCCGTGGAGCAGCGCCCGGATATAGAGCCCCGTCCCGCCCACCACCAGGGGAGGGACGCCCCGGGCGTGGAGGGCGGCCAGCGCGGCCCGGGCCTCCCGGCCGTAGCGGGCGGCGTCATAGGGTTCGTCGGGCGCAGCCACGTCGATGAGATGGTGGGGCGCCAGGGCCCGCTCCGCGGCCGTGGGTTTGGCCGTGCCGATATTGAGCTCCCGGTAGACCTGGAGGGAGTCGGCATTGACGATCTCCGCGCCCAGCCGCCGGGCCAGGGCCAGGGCCGCGCCGGTCTTGCCCACCGCGGTGGGCCCCGCCAGCACGGCCACGGGGGGAAGGGGGACGCTCACGGACGGGGCCGGCGGAAGCCCTGCCGGATGTCGCTGATGGGGATGAGGCGCCACACCGGCCGACCGTGGGGGCAGTGGGAGGACACGGGGGCCTGGTCCAGCTGGGCCAGCAGGGCCCGCATCTGCTCCCGGTTGAGCTCCTGGCCGGCCCGGATGGCCCCGTGGCAGGCCATGACGGTCAAGGCCCGCTCCGCCACGGCTTCGGGCTCCCGGCCGCTTTTGAAGGGGGCCAGGGTCTCCACCATCTCCAGCACCATGGCCTCCACCTCGGCCTCGGCCAGACAGGCGGGCACCGCCTTCACCAGAAAGCTGGCCCCGCCGAAGGGGGTGAGCTCCAGCCCGGCCCGGGCCAGCAATGCCAGGTTGGCGCTCACCCAGTCGGCCTGGCGGGGGCTCACCTCCACCACCCGGGGGAAGAGGAGGGCCTGGCGGGGCCCGGCGCCGGCCTGGGCCTTCAGAGTCTCGTAGAGCACCCGCTCGTGCGCCGCGTGCTGGTCGATGAGCACCAGCCCTTCCGGTCCCTGGGCCAGGATGTAGGTCCGGTGCAGCTGGCCGATGAGGGTGAGTTCCTCGAAGCGGAAGGCGGGGGCGGCGGCGGGAATGGCCTCCCGATGCTCCTGAGGCGGCGGGGGAGGCGGAGGAATATACGCCGGCCGGGGTGGGGGCGGCGCGGGGGTGGTGGCCGGCCAGAGTCCGCCGTCCCGGGCCACCGCCAGGGACTCGGGCTGCCAGGTGAGGGTGTAGCGGGGCGGCTCGCCCCCCCGGCCCCCCAGCCCCTGGCGCAGGCCCTGGAGCAGCAGGGCGTAGACCCGGCCCGGCTCCTGAAACCGCACCTCGGCCTTGGCGGGGTGGATGTTCACGTCCACCAGGTCGGGGGGCAGCCTCAGGTGCACCACCGCGGCCGGGTGGCGTCCCCGGGGCAGCAGCCCCTGGTAGAGCTCTTTCAGCACCGCCCCCAGGATACGGTCATGCACCACCCGGCGGTTCACCAGGAAGACCTGCAGACGGTTGCTGGCCAGGGAGAATTCGGGCGCCGAGACCAGGGCCGTCACCTCCCAGCCGCCGCTCTCCAGGCCGGCGGGCAGCAGGTGGGCCGCCAGTTCCGGGCCGAAAACGGCGGCCACCCGCTCCAGGGGCGTTTGGGGCGCGGGGGCGGCCAGCAGGGTGCGGGTGGGCGTCTGGAGGGTGAAGTGCACCTCGGGGTGGCCCAGGGCCAGGCGCCGCATCACCTCCACCACCTGGGCCTGCTCCGCCTCCCGGCTCTTGAGGAACTTGCGGCGCACCGGGGTGTTGAAGAAAAGGTCTTCCACCAGGACCTGGGTGCCGGGCGGGGCGGCGGCGGGGGCCGCTTCCCCCATCTCCCCGGCCACGGCCGTGAGCCGCCAGGCGTGTGCGGCCTGGGCGGTTCGGGTCACCAGGGTGAAGCGGGAGATGGCGGCGATGCTGGGCAGGGCCTCCCCCCGGAAGCCCAGGGTGCGGATGCGGAGCAGGTCCGTCTCCGCGGAGATCTTGCTGGTGGCGTGGCGCTTCAGGCTCTCCGGGGCCTCCTCCGGGGTCATGCCCGCGCCGTCGTCCACCACCCGGATCCGCCGCCGCCCGCCCTCTTCGATCTCCACGGTGATGGTGCGGGCCCCCGCGTCCAGGGCGTTCTCCACCAGCTCCTTGACCGCCGCGGCCGGGCGGGTGATGACCTCGCCGGCGGCGATCTGGGCCGCCACCTGGGGCGCCAGGATGCGGATGCGGCTCATGGATACTCCTTGCGTTGGCCGCGGCCTTCGGTTTATCATTTCCCTCAAGGAGGGCTGTGACCCGGTTCTTCTTGCCCGCCCCGCCGGCCATCGGAACCGGCCTTCTTCTGGCCGGCGGGGTCTTTTGCATTGGAAAGCTTCAGGCGGTCAGCTTTCAGGCAGACCCAAGGGAGGGCGGGCTCCGTCTGCCGTTTTGTCATCACGTGTCAGTGAACCAACGGCTGATCAGCAATGGTCCCGATTACTTATCGGCTGTGCGGGCCGGAAACCTGGACGCGACTCCGGCAGTTTCCGCATAAATCGGTAATGTTTCTTATGATCATAGCAAAATTTTAACATGAACAGGAGGCCGTGACGTGGGCCGTGACCAGGGGGGCCAAGCCCTCACCGCCAAGGAGGAGGCCATCCTGAAGGTGGCCAAGGAGATCGTGGTAAAATTCATCGAAGTGGGGCGCCTGTCCCCCACCGCCTTTCCGGACACCTTTGCCATGGTGATGGACACGGTGCGCCGCAGCCTGGAGGAGTGAGCCCGGCCATGCTGCGCCGCCAGGGCGGCAGGAAGACGGATGAGCTCCGCCCCATCCGCATCGAGCCCCACTACCTGGACTTCGCCCCCGGCTCGGCCCTGGTGACCTGGGGCCGCACCCGGGTGCTGTGCGCCGCCACGGTGCAGGAGCAGGCGCCCCCCTTCCGCCAGCACACCGGCGGGGGCTGGGTCACCGCGGAGTACGCCATGCTGCCCCCCGCCACCCACACCCGCCAGAGCCGGGAGGGACCGGGCGCGCGACCCCGGGGGCGCAGCCAGGAGATCCAGCGCCTCATCGGCCGGTCCTTGAGGGCCGTGGTGGACCTGGAGGCCCTGGGGGAGCGCACCGTGGTCCTGGACTGTGACGTCCTCCAGGCCGACGGCGGCACCCGGGCCGCGGCCATCAGCGGCGCCTTCGTGGCCCTGTGCCTGGCCCTGGAGCCCCTGCGGCGGCGGGAGGTCCTGGAGGTCCTGCCCGTCACCCACCAGGTGGCGGCGGTGAGCCTGGGGGTGGTGGAGGGCGAGCTCCTGCTGGACCTGGACTATGACGAGGACTCCCGGGCGGAAGTGGACGCCAATTTCGTGGCCACCGGCCGGGGGGACCTGGTGGAGGTGCAGGCCAGCGCCGAGGCGGGGCCCTTTCCCCCGGCGCTCCTGCCGGAGATGCTGGCCCTGGCCCTGACCGGCATCGGCCGCCTCGCCCTCCTGCAGCAGGAGGTCCTGAGCCCGTGGCTCCCCGTACCCTGGTGATGGCCACCCGCAACCCGGGCAAGGTGCGGGAGCTGGCGGAGCTGCTCCGGGACCTGGAGGTGCGGCTGCTGAGCCTGGCCGATTTTCCGGAGCTGCCGGAAATCCCCGAAGAGGGGGAGACCTTCGCGGCCAACGCCGCGGCCAAGGCCCTGGCCGTGGCCCGGCTGACGGGCCTCCCCGCCCTGGCCGACGACTCGGGGCTGGAGGTGGACGCCCTGGGCGGCTGGCCCGGGGTCCACTCCGCCCGCTACGCCCGGGACCGGACCCATCCGGCCGCGCCCACGGATGACGACAACTGGCGGAAACTCCTGGAGGAAATGCGGGAGGTGCCGGAAGGCCGGCGCCAGGCCCGCTTCGTCTGCGAGATCGCCCTGGCCTGGCCCGACGGCCGCCTCTGGCGCGCCCGGGGGGAGTGCCCGGGGGTCATCGCCCGACAACCCCGGGGCTCCGGGGGCTTCGGCTACGACCCGGTCTTTTTCCTGCCGGAGATGGGCGTCACCATGGCGGAGGTGGGGCTGGAGCTGAAAAACCGCCTCAGCCACCGGGCGAAAGCCCTGGCGGCCCTGCGGGAGCTGCTGGCCGCCCGCCGGGGGGAATGGGAAGGCGAGTCCGCCGCACCGGCGTAACCCTAGGCGGAGATGCTTACCGTCATCCGGCGCAGGCTGGAAGCCTGGGCCACTAATAAAGAGGAAGATTTTTCGGTCATAAACCTGATAGCCAAAAGCCAATAGCTCATACCAAGTCGGCATCAAAAAGGTAATATGCCAACGTTCGAGATGACTAATTTTTCAGCCGCCGCCGAACATGACAAATCCCCCCTCTCCCCCCTTTAAAAAAGGGGGGGAAGAAAAATCTGGTGTATGAAGTCCCCCTTTCCTAAAGGGGGATTTAGGGGGATTTGTAGAGATAAACATAAGATTATCAATGGCTTGCCTGATTAAACGCACCTTGATTTAGCAGCTGAAGCCAAACCCTGACACCTGACACCTGGCACCTCAGTGCGGGTGTCCTCCCCCAACCATTCGCCCGCAGAACACGGCAAACTCGGGACGTGGCGCAGCCTGGTAAGCGTGCCTGCCTTGGGAGCAGGAGGTCGGCGGTTCAAATCCGCCCGTCCCGACCAGTTATTTCAATAGAATAACCACCCCACCCCGACTTGCCGAACTTGCCGGGTGAGAGTCTGTGTGAGACTCTCCTTCCAGGCTCGCCGTCGCCTGATCCGACTGCGGCTGCACCATCTGCAATAACGTTTTCCCTTTGAACTACAACAAAACTCGCCATCGGACAATAACGCCGGGGATTTGGTGGTCACTGGCTTATATCGTTTTCACATTGACCCGCAACGAATCTCGTAATCGGATCCTCACATAGGGGCGGTTCGCGAAGCGCCCCTAGATAAATTTTTGTTGCACGTGAGGCTCTTGCCAAATTCTTTCTTTGTCCTGGGAAAGGGCGGCGGTTTTGAAAACGCTCTGCAAAATTTCAACCTCTTTCATGGTGCGCGGTGCGCACCCTGATATGGGGGCCAGAACATCAGAGGATCTGTAGGGTGCGCACCGCGCACCATGATATATCGATATTTCGGAAACCCTGGCGTTGCGGCGGAAATTTTGCAAGAAGCTCCCGGTTCACCGCGAATACGGCGCGGCGGTTGCAGCGGGCGCGCTGGGCGCCCTGATCTTATGGAACCGGGCCTGACGACGTCCCCGAAGCCATGGGTGATTTGTGCCATTGAGTCTCTGGGGGGCAGAGGCGGCCGGGGCGGCCCCGGTGCGCGGCCTTAAGGCCACCCGGGCTTTTTGGCGACGGTCTCAAATTGACTCCCGGTCCGACATGCCGTAAGATAGCGACATGACCGGAAAGTCCGACAAGCCGCACTTTTACGGCCACCGGCAGCGGCTCCGGAATCGCTTCCTGGAGGGCGGGGCCGGGGCCTTGCAGGATTACGAGCTCCTGGAGCTGCTGCTCACCTTTGCCATCGAGCGGTCCGATGTCAAACCCCTGGCCAAGGCCCTCATCGCCCGCTTCGGCTCTTTCAGCCAGGTCCTGGACGCCCCGATGGAAGCCCTCCTGGAGGTCAGGGTGGAGGTGGTCAGCCAGGACCGCTTCGGCAGACAGCTCCGCCGCGAGCATCGTCTGACCCAGTTTTCCGCCACCCTCCTGCGCCTGGTCAAGTCTTGCTTTGAGAACTATCTGAGGGAGGAGGCCTTAAAGCGCCAGAAAATCCTGTCGCTCAGCAGCCTGGTGGACTATTGCCGCACCGCCATGGGGGGGCTTAAAGACGAGCAGTTCCGAGTCATCTATCTGAACAGCCAGAATGAAGTCATCGCCGAAGAGATTATTCAGGAAGGCACGGTGAATCAAACCGTGGTCTATCCCCGCAAGGTGCTGGAGCTGGCGCTGAAGCACAAGGCTGCGGGCCTCATTCTGGTGCACAACCACCCCAGCGGCAACCCCACCCCGTCGGCCGCGGACGCCGAACTCACCCAGACCATCATCAAGGCGGCCCGTCCCCTCAATCTGACGGTGCACGACCACCTCATCATCAGCCGCCACGGCTATGTCAGCCTGGCGGAGCAGAATATGTTGTAGGCAAGGCACTTGAGGGAGGGAGCCGGGGCGAGGCCCCCCCGGCCCTCCCCCCACCTTTTTCAATCCCACGGCCAGATTTCCGCCAGGCAGGAAAGGGAAGGCAGCAGGCTCCCTTCCTGGTGCGGTTCCAGGGTGATGAGGGGACGGACCTCCCGGGAGGCCAGAAATTCCAGGACCTGGACCAGCGGCACCTTGCCCTGCCCCAAGGCCAGGTGGTGGTCGCCGTCGCCGGCGTTGTCGTGCAGGTGGAGCTGGCCGATGTGGGGCCAGAGGGCGTCGAGCCAGCCGTCAAAATCCCCCCCTCCGAAGGCCAGCAGGTGCCCCACATCGAAGCAGAGCCCTACGTTGGGGGCGTCGAGGCGGGCGAACAGGTCCAGGAACAGGGCGGGGTCGGTTTCATAGACGTTTTCCAGGTGCAGGTTCACCCCCTGGGCTGCGGCCTGGGCGGCCAACGGACCCCAGAGGGCGGCGCTGCGGTCCAGCCACTGGTCCCGCTCCCACCGGTAGAGGCGCTCCTCATAGCCGGTGTGGCAGACGATGGCGGCGGGTCGGAAGACGGGCAGGAGGGCGAACGCCTGGGCCAGGCGCACCCGGCTGGCCTCCCGGATGAGATCGTCCAGGGCACCGGGCAAAAGGTCCTGGAAGGGGCCGTGCAGGGTGATGCGGCGGCCGGCGGTGGCAAAGGCGCGGGCCGCGCCGGCAAAGGTTTCCGGCGGATAACGGGTCAGGGCCGTGGCGTCCAGGCCGATTTCCGGGTGGAGGCCGCCCCGCAGGAAGATCTCCAGGTAGCCGTCCCACAGGAAGCCGAAAGGGATGTTCACCTGGACCCGGGCCGCCACGGCCTCGGTGGTGAGGCCCATTCTTACCGGGGCTCAGTGGGGGTATTCCACCAGTTCCAACAGCAAACCGAAGGTGGATTTGGGGTGAATGAAGGCCACCCGGGTGCCGTGGGCCCCTTCCCGGGGGGTTTCGTCGATGAGGCGCACGCCCGCGGCCTTGAGCGACGCCACCGCTTCGTCGATGTTTTCCACCTCCAGGGCCATGTGGTGGAAGCCCTCGCCTCGGGTTTCCAGGAACTTGGCCACCGGGCTGTCCGCGGCCGTGGGCAGGAGGAGCTCCAGGCTGGATTCCCCGGCCTTAAAGAAGGACACCTGCACCTTTTGGGTGGCCACCACCTCATCACCCTGGAACGCCAATTTCAACCCTTCGCCATAAAGTTTCTTGGCCGCATCCACATCCTTGACGGCGATGCCCAGATGGGCGATCCGTTTGATTTTCATGAACGATCCTCCTTTATATCGGGAACCGGGGATTCCCCCGGTAAACTCTGCTTGCCCTCCACCCTGGCCATTATATATGATGAAGGGCGGTGGGGAAACCCCAAGGCAAGGTTTGCTGAGCGCGCCTGGCCCTGACCGGGGCCACCCTCGGGGATGACAAGGTTTTCCGGAGCACAGGTGAGGACACCTGCGCCACCTGAGGCAGTTGTTGCTTGTCGGCTTGCACCACAGCAGTGCCCGGGTGAAAAATCATTGGATCTGGATGGACGCGAAAAGACCGTGGACCTCAGCAGACCCTGGTGGCGCGGGTGTCCTCACCTGTGCCGGAACTGCGCCGGTTCCTGGCCGTCCCCTGCGGATACTTTCGAGAGCAGATGGTTCCGTGCGATATTGCCGGAAACCGCGGTTCACGGGAAAATCATATTCATTATCCCATGCTCATGGTGCGCGGTGCGCACCCGGCCGGAAATTTTTCTCAGCGGGATGCGGTTATGAGTCATAGCGAGGTCTTCGCCGAGGTCAAGGCCCTGTTGGAGCGGATGCGCCCGGAGATGATCCGGCTCCAGGGGGAATTGGTCCGCCGGGTGGCGGTGGGACCGGATTACGACGGACCCGGCGAAGGGGAAAAGGCCGCGTTTCTGGCGGACCTGCTCAGGGGCTGGGGGCTTAAGGTGGACAATTTCCCGGCCCCGGACGACCGGGTGGCGGAGGGGGCGCGGCCCAACCTGGTGGCCTGGCTGCCCGGACGCCGGCGGGACAAAGTCTGGGTGCTGAGCCACCTGGACGTGGTGCCGCCGGGGGAAGAGAGTCTGTGGGAGTCGGACCCCTTCACCCTCAGGGTGGAGGGGGACCGCCTCTACGGCCGGGGCACGGAGGACAACCACCACGGCATCGTCACTTCCCTCATGGCGGCCAAGGCCATCCTGGACCTGGGCCTCACGCCGGAGCGCACCATCGCCCTGGCCCTGGTCTCCGACGAGGAGACGGGCAACCTCAAGGGCCTGGCGCATCTGCTGCGGCGCCAGCGGCAGCTTTTTTCGTCCCGGGACCTCATCATCGTCCCGGACGCGGGCAGTCCGGACGGCACCATGATCGAGGTGGCGGAAAAGAGCATCCTGTGGTTGAAGCTCATCCTCAACGGGCGGCAGTGCCATGCCAGCCGGCCGGAGCTGGGGCGCAACACCCTGGCCGCCACGGCCCGGGTCATCGTCGCCCTGGAGGCCCTGAAGGAGGAGTTCGGCCGCGCCGACCCGTTGTTCGAGCCTCCCGTCAGCACCTTCGAGCCCACCAAGAAGGAGGCCAACGTCCCCAACATCAACACCATTCCCGGTCGGGATGTCTTTTACCTGGACTGCCGGGTGCTGCCGGACTACGACCTGGAGCAGGTCAAGGAGCGGGTGCTGGCCCTGGGAAGCGCCGCGGCCCGGCCCCTGGGGGTGACGCTGACGGTGGAGCCCGTGCAGGAGCTGCCCAGCGCGCCCCCCACCTCCCCCGAAGCGTCGGTGGTCCGGGCCCTGCAGGAGGCGGTGCGGCAGGTCTACGGTCGGGAGGCCACCCCCCAGGGCATCGGCGGCGGCACCGTGGCCGCCTTTTTCCGGCAGGTCGGGCTGCCCGCCGCGGTGTGGATGAGCGTCAGCCAGACGGCCCACCAGCCCAACGAATTCTGCTCCCTCAACAAACTGGTGGGAGACGCCCAGGTGCTGGCCCACGTCTTCCTCATGGCTCCCTGATGTCCCGGAAGCGGGGGCGGGGGTCCGAAAACCGCGGCGCTATTTCAAGTGAAGGTGCTCCCAGAATCGGCGCTCCTGAACAAACAGAACCTGGGTGTCGTCGGCGATGCTGTAATTTTCCAGATCCTCGGCCAGCATTTCCGCCCACTCTTCCATGGCGTCCATGGGATCCAGGGAACCCAGCCAGCGGCGCATGGAGAATTCCTCCGGAAAGCCCCAATGGCGCAGGAGTTCCCGGGGGTTGTCGTCCAGCACCAGGTAGGATTGGAAGCCGTCGTGGCGGCGGATGACGATGGAGGTGGTCATAGATTGCTCTCCTGTGACAAAAGTTCCTGGGCGGTCCAGGGAAGACACCCGATTCCGGAAGCAGGTGTCGGGTGACGGGCGCCGGGTTCCGGGATGGTTGCTCCGTCAATGCCCCGGAGACCGGACCAGGACACCCGCCCCCCGGCGGTCCGCACAGGCTGGAAGCCTGCGCCGACAAATGTTTCATGGTGTGGAAAGAGCCCCTGGCTCACGCGCGATTATTATGAAAAATGTCAGGAAAAATGCAAGGGCTTGCCGGATGGCGCCATTCGGGGGCTTCTCCAGGCCCATCGGGCGCGCCCTCCTGTGGTGGCTGGCGTTGCTGGGGACCTGCTGCCTCTTTGCCTGCAGCGCCCCCCTGACGGCGCCGGCGGACTTTGAGGCCGGGGCCTATCAGCCTATCAGCTATGAAGACCTGCTCACGCCGACGCGCCTGACCCCCAACCAAAAAGTGGTGGCGCCGGCTTATTTTTGGCAGGAACTGGCCTACGACCCGCTTATGCTGCGCCAATACGCCCATCGGGCAGGTCAACCCCGGGCCTGGCGGCAGGTCAGGTTCTATGCCGTTTACGGCAGCCCCCAGATGCGGGGCTATTTCAATCGCGTGGTCATGACTCCGGAGCAGGCCCGGGCTGCGGAGGTGAAACGCCTGGACCACCTGCGCCTCTTCGGCGAGGTAGGCGCCCTGGGGGGGGAAGGCCTCTATCTCCGGGTCCACCGACTGGAGAAGATAGAAGAGGAGTGAGGCCGGGTGAAGCCCCGGCGCGCCTCAGGTGTAATAGCCCCCCGGGGTTCGCGGCCAAAGGCCGGGCGGGGGCGCCTGCTCCACATAAATAACAAGGATTTTGGCTAAAGTGAACAGCATTGGGTTTAACCCAAAACCCAAAACCTGAAACCTAAAACCCATTCTCAGGCTGTGCGCAGGAAGCTTTCATGAACCTCTTAGACCTGGGCATTCTGGCGCTCCTGGTTCTCATCACCCTCAGGGGGTATTTCCGGGGGCTCTTCCAGGAATGGGGGGTGTTGGTGGGGGTGGTGGGGGGCGTGCTGGTGGCGGCCCACCAGTACCTGTGGCTGGCGGACAGGCTCCAGGGTCTGGTGAAGGACCCGGTGTATGTCCGACTCCTGGCCTTTGCAGTGCTCTTCCTGGCGGTTTATTGGCTCACCCGCCTTCTGGCCTACGTGCTCCAGCGCCTGCTTTATCACCTCTATCTGGACCTCCTGGACCGGTTCCTGGGGGCCTTTTTTGCCTTGGTCAAGGGAGGGCTGGTATTGGGATTCGCCCTCATGTTCCTGGGTCTGGTCATCCCCAAGGACTCGCAACTTCTCAAGGAATCCCGCAGCGCCCCCTTCCTGGTGGGTCTGTCCCGGCAGGCCCTGGGCTACCTGCCGCCGGATTTCAAGGAGCGGACGCAGAACTACCTGAAACGCTGGCAGCGCCCCGAGGGCGGCCAACCACGGGCGGGGTTGAGATAAATCGCATGCTTATGGACGACCAGAGCACCCCCAAGACGGCGGCTCCGGCCGCCGCCGTCCCGGAACCCGGGGCGGCCCTGCGGGAATTTGCGGCCATCGTCAGGCGTCTGCGCAGTCCGGGGGGGTGTCCCTGGGACGCCCGGCAGACTCCGGAGACCCTGAAAACTTACGTGTTGGAAGAGGCCTACGAACTGGTGGAGGCCCTGGATTCCGGGAATCCGGAAAAAATCCGGGAGGAGTTGGGCGACCTGCTCCTGCACCTGGTGTTTCTGAGCGACCTCTTCGCAGAGCGGGGCCGGTTCACCCTGGGCGAGGTGATCCGGGGCATCAGCGCCAAAATGATCCACCGCCACCCCCACGTCTTCGGGGAGGAAAAGGCGGAGACCATCGACGACCTGCGCCGTCTCTGGGAGGAGGCCAAGGCTCGGGAGGGCAAATCCCCGGGGGGCGCCCTGGGAGGGGTTTCCACCGCCCTGCCGGCGCTGCGCCAGGCCCAGCGCCTGGGGGAGGCCGCGGCCCGGCTGGGGTTCGACTGGCCGGACGTTGAGGGCGCCCTGGACAAAGTGGAAGAGGAGATGCGGGAATTCCGCCGGGCCTTGGCCGCGGGCCCCGGGCCGGCCCGGGAAGAGGAGCTGGGCGACCTCCTCTTCGCCCTGGTGAACGTGGCCCGCTTCCTCAACATCGACTCCGAGGGGGCGCTGCGGCGCACCGTCTATAAATTCATCAAGCGCTTCCACGTGGTGGAGCGCACCCTGGCCAAACAGGGCAAAACCCCGGAGAGCGCCTCCCTGGAGGAAATGGAGGCCATCTGGCAGGCCGCCAAGGGCGCCGCCTACGGGGTGCGCGGCGCGCCTTAAGGTTTTTGGCATCTTCCCCCGCTGTTGCCAAGTGTGCTCAGGAATGATAGACTATTCGAGAGCTTACCATAATCCCAGAGGAATCCCGGCATGAGCAACCAGTCGCCCCGGGGCACCATTTCCGTCAGACTCAGCATCGCCCTTATCGTGGCCGGGGTGGCCCTCCTCTCCCTGCTCTTTTTTGCCTTTTGGGAAAAGCTCAACCGCAAAGTGGAAAATATCCTGCGGGAGCAGTTCAATCAGCAGCAGCTCATGCTGGCCCGGAAGATCGCCGACAACGTGGAGTCCTACCTGGACTACCTGGAAAGCGAGATGCTGGCTTTCCCCTACTTCTTCCACATTCTGAAACCCCCCTCCGACGAATTCGACAAATACATGAAAGCCCGCTTTGAGGACATTCGCCATCTGGGCGTCCTGGCATTTCGCTGGTACGACCGGGAGGGCCGTTTGCTCCGGGTCTGGGGCGGCGATGGAGCCGACACCCTCGCCGGGCCCCGCCGGTTATTCCCGGAAGAATTCCTCCGCTGGGTTCAGGACCCCCAAAACCGGGGTCGACTGTTTCTGTCCAAGACCGCGCCCTGGCCCGAACCTCCCTATCAGGGTCGCCTGGTCATGCGGTTTCTGACTCCCCTCTCCATAGGCCCTGATGCGCCCCAGGTCCACGGCGCCCTGGAGCTGCTCATCGACCCGCACTTCATCTGCGGCAAGGTGACCGAGGAGGTGCGGTCGGGGGAGACGGGCTATCCCTGGATCATGGACCAGAACCAAATCTTCCTGGCCCACTTTGAGGAGACCTTCGTCGGCAAAGACGCCATCAAGGTGCGACTGGACCGCAACCCCAAGATCGTTTTCCGGGGCATTAAAGAGATGAACGAACGGATCCTGGCCGGCCAGGAGGGC
>VGSQ01000095.1 GCA_016874975.1 Deltaproteobacteria bacterium | reverse complement strand
CGGCCGGATCACCTCTTTTTGGCTTTCACCACATCCGAGCATCTTGGCGACCCCCAAATTGCTAAATATACCTCCTTATATCATATAGTTAACTTGATTTACAGCGATTTTTGCTGCATAATTCGGGATAACACCGTCATCTATCCCCCCGGGCGAACCGGCGCAGTCTCAAGGAATTGGTCACCACACTCAAGGAACTCAAGGCCATGGCCGCGGCGGCCAGGGCTGGACTCAAGAAACCCGCGGC
Source organism: Deltaproteobacteria bacterium (assembly GCA_016874975.1). Taxonomy (GTDB): domain Bacteria; phylum Desulfobacterota; class Desulfobaccia; order Desulfobaccales; family 0-14-0-80-60-11; genus VGSQ01. The sequence continues at coordinate 14,141 of VGSQ01000095.1, read as the reverse complement.
CGCGGCGGGAATGGCCAGGGTGTTGTAGCAGAAGGCCCAGAAGAGATTCTGGCGGATGATCCGCATCATCTGCCGGGCAAGGCGAATGGCCTGGGGGATGAGCTTCAGCTCATCCCGGATGAGGGTCAGGTCCGCGGCCTCCAGGGCCACGTCCGCGCCGGTGCCCAGGGCAATCCCCACGTCGGCCTGGGCCAGGGCCGGGGCGTCGTTGATGCCGTCCCCCACCATGGCCACCACTTCCCCCTGCTGTTGGAGTTGGGCCACGGCCCGGGCCTTGTCGCCGGGGAGCACCTCGGCCATGACCCCGCGGATGCCCACCTGCGCGGCCACGGCCTCCACCGCCTGGCGCTGGTCGCCGGAGAGCAGGTGAATCTTCATGCCTAACAGCCGCAAGGCCGACACCATGGCCGCGGCATCGGGCTTGAGGTCGTCCGCCACCGCGATGACGCCCCGGGAGAGGCCGTCCACCGCCAGGAAGATGGAGGTCTTGCCCACTGTGGCCAGGCTCTGTTGCACCACCTCCAGGTCCCCGGTGGTCACCCCTTCCCGGGCCATGTAGGCCAGATTGCCCAGGAGGACGGTGCGGCCGTCGATCCGGGCTTTGACCCCCAGCCCGGGGACGGCCTGGAAGTCCACGGCCTCAGGGAGGGTGACTTGCCGTGCGGCCGCTTCCCGGGCCACGGCTTCGGCCAGGGGATGCTCGGACTTGGCCTCCAGGGAGGCGGCCCAGGACAGGACCTGCTCCGGGGTCCAGGCGCCCCAGGCCTGGACGTCCGTCACCCGGGGGCGGCCCCGGGTCAGGGTGCCCGTCTTGTCGAAAACCACGGTGGTGAGGCGATAGGCCCGCTCCAGCGCTTCGCCGCCCCGCATGAGGATGCCCAGCTCCGCGCCCCGGCCGGAGCCCACCATCACCGCGGTGGGGGTGGCCAGACCCAGGGCGCAGGGGCAGGCGATGATGAGCACGGCCACGGTGCTCACCAGGGCCTTGGTGAGAGCGGGGGCCGGGCCCCAGGCCAGCCAGGCCAGGAAGGTGAGGGCCGCCAGGACGATGACCACGGGCACGAAGACGCCGGCCACCCGGTCGGCCATCCGTTCGATGGGCGCTTTGGCGGCCTGGGCCTCCTCCACCAGGCGGATGATCTGGGAGAGCACCATGTCCTTCCCCACCCGGGTGGCCCGGAAGACCAGGAAGCCCCGCTGATTGAGGGTGGCGCCCCAGACCTCGGCCCCGGGCTCCTTGGCCACGGGCATGCTCTCCCCGGTGAGCATGGACTCGTCCACGCTGCTGGTCCCCTCCACCACCACCCCGTCCACCGGGACCTTTTCGCCGGGGCGCACCGCCAGGAGGTCACCCACCTTGACGCGCTCCAGGGGTTCCTCCACCTCCTGCCCGTCCCGCCGCACCCGGGCCGTGGGCGGGGCCAGGGCCAAGAGGCGGCGCAGGGCCTGGGACGCCTGACCCCGGGAGCGGGCCTCCAGCCAGCGGCCCAGGAGGATGAAGGTGATGATCATGGCCGTGGTGTCGAAATAGACGTCGGGGTGTTTCCCGGCCACGGCCACGGTTTTGGGATAGAACGTAACCCAGGTGGAATAGGCGTAGGCCGCGCTGGCGCCCAGGGCCACCAGGGTGTCCATGGTGGCGGCGCCGTGCCGCAGGGCGCGGAAGGCCCCGCCAAAAAAGGGCGCCCCGGCCCAGAAAAGCACCGGCGTGGTGCATGCCAGCGAGATGTAGGCCAGTTCCTGGTGGGAAAAACCGAAGTAGGGCTTCAGCCACGGCACCATGGCCAGAAAGACGGGCAGGCTCAGGCTCAGGGCCCCCAGGAAGCGCTGCCGGGCGGTATTGACTTCGGCCTCCGGGGACGACACCGGCCGCCGTTCGCCCCGGGACCAGTCCTCCACCTGGTAGCCCGCCTCCAGCACCGCCTGGCGCAGGGCCTCCTCGCTGGCTTGGGTGGGATCAAAGCTCACCGTGGCCTGACGGGTGGCCAGGTTGACCCGGGCCTGAATTACGCCGGGGACCTCCCGCAGGGCCTTTTCCGCCCGATTGACGCAGGCCGCGCAGTGGAGGCCCCCCAGCACCATCGTCACTTCCGCCTGTTTTGCCGGCATGGTTTGGCGCCTTTCCTGTTTTGAAACGTTTTTCTGCAGTCTGTGGAGACCGCCTGCTTCCAGAGGGAGCTTTCGGCTTTCAGCATCCAGGCTGGATAAAGAGCGTCTGCAATTTTTGCCGCGCAAGGATTTTCACGATGGATATGCAAGGCTTGCGCGTGAGCGGGCAGCTCCGGCGCAACTGATCGAAAAATTGTTTCCGGGCGCTTGATTTATTCACATAGTAAGCCAGGCGGCGTCGGATGGCAAGCCGGTTGCGCCCTTGCCGCAGTGCCGGAGAATTGGTACTATAGCTTCATGTTGAAAAAGCGCACCTATGCCTGGGGCAAAAAGAGCGGCGTGGTCCTGGGGGGCGCGGCGGGCCTGGCGGCGTTGCTGTTCCTGGTCTGGCTGGGGTACCACACCCTGGATTGGGACGATCCGGTAATCACCCTGAAGACCCCCGCCACCGTTATCGGCCCCAAGACCACTTTTCATTTGCAGGCGGGGGACCGGTCCAGCGGTTTGCGGGAAGTGCGGGTGACCCTCTCCCAGGAGGGCCAGGAGAAAGAGGTGCTGGCCCGCACCTTCCCACCGGCGGGAGAGCCCGGCAGCACGGTGGACCTGCCCTTCACCGTGGAGCCCAAGGCCCTGGGTTTCAAAGAAGGGAAGGCCACTCTGGCGGTCACGGTTCGGGACCGCTCCTGGCGGAATTTTTTCCAGGGGCGCCACGCCGCCCTGACGAAGGAGATGGTCATTGACCTGGTGCCCATCCGGGTGAGCCTGACGGCCATCAGCCACCTGCTGCACCCCGGCGGCGCCGGCTGCCTGGTCTACCGGGTGAACAAGCCCCCCAAGGAGAGCGGCGTGCTGGTGGGGGGCCGCTTCTATCACGGGTTTCCCGCGCCCAAGGGCGACGTCGGGGAGTATACCGTGCTGTTCCCGGTGCCCCGGGAACCGGCCCCGCCCGTCCAGGTAGACCTGGTGGCCCGGCCCGCCGTGGGGGAGGAAGCGCGCCAGCGGCTCACCCTGAAACTCAAGCCCCGCCGGTGGCGCCAGGACAGCATCAACCTGTCCGACGCCTTTCTGAATCGCATGGCGGCCTCGTTCCCGGTGGCCAACCCCGCCGACCCCCTCCAGGCCTTTTTGGAGATCAACCGCAAAATCCGGCAGGAAAACCACGAGAAGGTGCAGCGGGTGTGCGCCGCGGGCCGCCCCCAACCACTGTGGCAGGGGGCCTTCCTGCGCCTGGAGGGCAAGCCCATGGCCCGGTTCGGGGACCAACGCACCTATCTCTGGCAGGGCAAGGCGGTGGACCAGCAGACCCACCTGGGCGAAGATCTGGCCGACCGGGAGCAGAGCCCCGTCCCCGCCGGCAACCACGGGGTGGTGGTCATGGCCGAGCCCCTGGGCATCTACGGCCAGACCGTCATCCTGGACCACGGCCTGGGCGTCTTTTCCATGTACAGCCATCTGAGCAAGATGGATGTGAAGAGCGGCGATGAGGTGAAAAGGGGGGCCATTCTGGGCCGCACCGGCGCCACCGGCTTGGCCGGCGGCGACCACCTCCACTTCTCCATGATCGTCCAGGGTGAATTCGTGGACCCCCTGGAGTGGTGGGACCCCAAATGGCTCAAGGACCAGGTGGAAGGACTGTGGAGCCAAGGCGCCGCACCCCCGAAGGCCGCCGCAGACAAGAAGGGCAAACCCGGCAAAACCAAAGCCGGACCCAAGAAGCGGCGGCGGTAACGAGAAAAGCCGCATGGTAATTTTTAGGGGGGGCAGAGTCGGGGAGCGGCGGCAGGCGCCCCTGGCCCCCGGCCCCTTCCCATCACCAATCTATCCAGAACAGTGGCGAAAGGAATACCAGATGATCATGAAAATCAACCCCGTCAATCCCCAGGAGCGTCTGCTGCGTCAGGTGGTGCAAACCCTCACCGACGGCGGCCTCATCGGCTATCCCACTGACACGGGTTACGCCCTGGGCTGCGACCTGTACAACACCAGGGGCATCGCCAAGCTTTACCAGATCAAGCGCCGGCCCCTGTCCAAACCCTTCAGCTTCATCTGCGCCGATCTCAAAAACATCAGCGAATACGCCCTGGTGGAGAACCACGCTTACAAGGCCATGCGGCGCCTCCTGCCCGGGCCCTATACCTTCATTCTGGAGGCCTCCCGGCAGGTGCCCAAGATTCTCCAGACCAAGCGTAACACCGTGGGCATCCGGGTGCCCAACCACCCCATCGCCCGAGGGCTCATCGGGCTGCTGGGGCACCCCATCATTTCCACCGGCGCCAATCTGGCCGGCAGTCTGGCGGAAAGCGACCCGTACGAAATCGTCGAGATGTTCAAGCCCCACCTGGCGCTGGTCATCGACGCCGGCATCATCCTACCGGCTCCTTCCAGCGTCATTTCTTTCATCGACGACGTGCCGGAAATCATCCGGGTGGGCCAGGGCGACGTGAGCGCCTTCAGATAAAGGAGTCCCGCCTGGGCCGCCGGCCCACCCGTAGCTCATGAAAAGGCCGGTGGGGCGGGCGTCCCTGCCCGCCGTCTTTGGTGGCACGGGCTTCCAGCCTGTGCGCTGCACCGGCAAGATGCCGGCGCCACCAAGGACTTTTCAAGACGGAGCCCCTGCCAGGAGGTCAACATGGGCGGAAAATCAGGCATTGTGGCGATCATGGCGGCAGTCACCTTCGCCGCCGCATCTCTCCTGCCGGGGCCGGGTTTGGCCGCACCGGCCGAGGATTTGCACTCCCTGGGGAAAGGCAACGCCGCCTTCGCCCTGAACCTCTACCGGCAGATGCTTGCCAAAGAGAAGGGCAACCTCTTCTTCTCTCCCTACAGCATCTCCCTGGCCCTGGCCATGGCCTACGCCGGGGCCAAAGGCGAAACGGCCGCCCAGATTGCCCGGGTGTTGGGCTTCACCATCCCCGCGGAACGGGTGCACCCGGCCCTGGCGGAGCTGTCCCGGCGCCTGGAAAAGGTGGGCAACGAGGCCGGGCAGTCCCTCACCGTGGCCAACGCGGCCTGGCTCAACACCAGTCTGAAATTGCTGCCGGACTACCTGAAGCTCATCCGGAGCCACTACAGCGAGGAAATCAAACAGCTTGATTTCTGCCAGGAGGAGCCCTCCCGGATAGCCATCAACGGCTGGGTGGCCAAGAAGACCCGGGACCGCATCAAGGACCTCATACCCCCGGGCATCCTCGATTGCGACACCATGCTGGTCCTCACCAACGCCATCTATTTCCTGGGCCACTGGGCCGAAAAATTCGACGACAAACTGACCAAGCCCGGCCCCTTCTGGCTGACCCCGGGAAAGAAGGTGGAAACCCCCTTCATGCACCGCACCGCCGAGTATGCTTACAGCGAAAACGACGCCTGGCAGGCGCTGGAGCTTCCCTACCGAGAGAAGAAGCTGTCCATGCTGGTGCTGCTACCCAAGAGCAGGGGGGCTCTGGCCGAAGTTGAGAAAACCCTGAAGCCCGAGATGCTGGAACAGATCGCCGGGTCGCTCAAAACCCGGAAGGTGGAGGTGAGCCTGCCCCGCTTCACCGTCCGGAGTCGATTGACCCTCAATCCGTATCTGCAAGCGGCGGGCATGGTCCTGGCCTTCGGGCCGCAAGCCGACTTTTCCGGGATCACGGACTGGCAACGGCTGGCCATCAGCGCGGTGCTGCACCAGGCCTGGGTGAAGGTGGAGGAGAAGGGCACCGAAGCCGCCGCGGCCACCGCGGTGGTGGTGAGAAAGACCGCGGTCCCCGTGGAGATGAAGCCGGTGGTCTTCCGGGCCGACCATCCCTTCCTGTTCTTCATCAAGGACCGGGAAACGGGCCTCATCCTCTTCATGGGACGGCTGGCCGACCCCAAGGCCCCTTCGGCCGGGTAAGGGCGGGCCGGAGCGATTCGATGCGGACACTGCAGGCGGTTGTCCTGCATACATATCTTCATGGGAGAAATTATGCCTCAACCCATCCGCCTGGGGGACGCCTTTAAGGGCTACACCTTTGATCTGGACAAGCTGGTCACCCCCGAGGAGACCATCGCCCTGGTGCGGGAGCGCCTGGGCCGCCTGGACCTGCGCATCCTCAAGGACACGGTGCGCATCGATTCGGGCCGCCTGGACATCCCCGTCTACATCAGCCGCGTGGACGTGGACGCCATGCGGGTGATGCCCACCCGCAAGCAGATGGGCAAGGGCGCCACGCCCGCCCAGGCCGAGGCCAGCGCCCTGATGGAGCTCATGGAGCGCTTCAGCTTCTTCTCTTTCCTGGAGGAGGGGCCGCTCACCCTCTCCACCGCCCGAGAAGTGGGCGACGGGGCGCTCCCTTTTGATTATCTCCGCCGCTCCCTGTTCGACGACTCGCCCGAGGCCGGGATCGCCGCGGGCCTCTATCCCGACTGGCCCCTGTTCTTCGCTCCGGCCACCAACCTCACCACCGGGGCGGCGGTGCAGCTTCCCTTCCACTGGTTCTACCTTATCGAGGAGTATAACGGGCCGGCCGCGGGCAACTGCCGGGAGGAGGCCCTGCTCCAGGGGATCTGTGAAGTGGTGGAGCGCCACGTGGGCTCCGTCATCAGCCACGACCGCCGGCCCACCCCGGTCATCGATCCTGACAGCGCCACCGACCCGGCGGTGCAGGAGATGTTGGGCAAATTTCGAAAAAACGGCATCAAACTCTTCGTGCGGGACTTCACCATGGATATGGGCATCCCCTCGGTGGGGGTGCTGGCCTACGACCCGGCCACCTTCCCGCAGCAGAGCGAGATCGTCTTCACCGTGGGCACCACCACCAGCCCGGAGAAGTCGCTGAGCCGGGCCTTGAGCGAGGTGGCCCAACTGGCGGGGGACTTCCACCAGCGCACCAGCTACCGGCCCACGCTCCCCAAGTACGCCGGCCTGGAGGAGGCGGCCTACCTCATGACGGACGGTCCCGCCATACCGCTCCGGTCCCTGCCCGACGTCTCCCATGAGAACCTGGCCGAAGAAATCCGCCGGTGCCTCCGGGCCTTGTCCGCCCGGGGCCTGGAGGTCCTGGCCGTGGAGACCACCCACCCGCGCCTGGAGGTCCCCGCGGTGTACGTGCTCATTCCCGGGACCCACTTCCTGGAGCGCACCCGCCACACCAACGTGGTCTTCCACCTGGCCAAGACCGCGGCCCTCTACGCCCCGCCGCCCGCGGCCCGGCAGGCCCTGGCGCGGCTGGGAGCCACCTTTCCCCGGCGCTTTGACGTGGAATTTTTTCAGGGCGTCACCCTGGAGAACCTGGAGATGCCCGGCGAGGCTTTGGGCCATTTCCAAAAGGCTCTGGACCTGAACCCCCCGGAGCACGAAGTGGCCAGCATTTACGTGCACCTGGGCTCCTGCCGCAAGGACCTGGGGCAGTATGACGAAGCCGCGGCCCATCTCCTCCGGGCCCGGGAGCTCAACCCGGCCCTCAAGGAGGCGCACCACCTGTTGGGCTTCTGCCATTTTAAGAAGGGGGAGTATGAGCAGGCGGTGTCGTGCTTCGAGCGGGCCATCGAGTTGGACCCGGGCTCGGGCATCGACTACGCCAACCTGGGGGTGAACCTGGCCCGCCTGGGCCATGCCCGGGAAGCCGCCTACGTGCTGCGCCAGGCCCTGGAACTGGACCCGTCCCTGGAATTCGCCCGCCAGGTGCTGACTGAAGTGGAAGGTGGGAAGGGTTAGGTGTCGGTTTCAGGTTTTGGGCTTTGGGCTTTGGGCTTTGGGGTTCTTGTTCCTGCCTGGCTGCCGAGCCTCCCTCGTCCCTAAGCTTTTTTCTTGAAATGCTCATGGCCCCAACAGGGCCACCCCCGAGCATGGAAAACCTTTTGTAGGGGCGATCTTCAAACCCGCCCCTACAAAACCGGGGTTTTCACGGTAAAAGTTTGCTGTGGGGGAGGAAGATCAATAGGGCAATTGCTCTGTATTACTAACTTATTACACCCCCACCCTGGCCCTCCCCCATCAAGGGGGAGGGAACAAAACGACTTTTCGGATGAACACCAGCTACAATTCGCTTCATTTCAAAGCGGACCCGTGATCATATCAATCTCTCCCCCAGGGCGTCGTAGAAAAGGTTGGGCGGGGCTTCCCCCGCGGCCCACCTTCTGAACAGGTCCACCATAAGTCCGCCGATGATCTGATTGGTCATGATCACCGCCGGCTCCGGGGCATAGAGACAGGAGGCCCGCTGCCGTTCCGGGACTTGGGCTTCCCGTCGGCCTACGATGTCATAGAGCCCCAACAGCTCTGCGGGGGTGGGGCCGTCCCGGGCCGGGTCGTAAAGCACCGCCTGCCCGGCACTCACCCCGGTGCCGCCGCTGATGAGCACCTGACGGCCTCGGCGGCAGGCCTCGCTCAGGATGATGCGGCTTTCAAAATTGTCCGTGCAGTCAAAAACTCCAAGAAATGCCGACAGATCGGTGTTTCGGGTGACCAAGGCCGGCTCGGCCGCGGCCGTCACCCCGAACCATTCCCGCAGCCGTTCAGCCAGGGTCTGGGCCTTGGGTTTACCCACTGCGTCCCAGAACAGGATCTGGCGGTTTAAATTGGTGATCTCCACCGGATCCGGGTCAAAAAAGGTGAGACGGGAGAAACCCAGAGCGGCCAGACCCAGGCCCACGAAATTGCCCAGGGCCCCGGCCCCCACCACGGCAAGGGGGGCAATTTGTCCTGAGGTAAGGATTTCCTGGGGTGGCCCCCCATGTTCCCTGGCCGGCGAGGAAAGAGGGCCGGGGTAAAGGGGGGCTCCCTGGTCCCCGGGGTCGCCGGGGAAGCCCGGGGCGCCCGGGGCCCCAGCCCCAAGGTAGGACGCCACCTCCGGGGTCACCGGCTCCCCCAGGAGGAGCTTTTTGGTCTCCTCCAGGGCCAGGCCGGCGATCACCAGGGCCAGGGCCGGGTCGCCCCGGTGCACGGCGGGCAATTGCCGGGGAGGGAGCACCTGGAGCAGGTCTCCCCATTCCCGGCCCCGCCGGTAGGTGAAGAGCCTGACCCCCGCAGCCCCTTCCTCCTCATAGCCGTAACTCCGCACCAGGGGTAGGTCCTGACTCCGGGCCAGGTTGAGGAGGAGTTTGGTGGCCAGGGCGTGATGTCCCAGGTCCACCAGGAGGTCGCAGCCGGCAAAGAGGTCCTCCAGGAGGAAGTGACTGAAATGGCCGGGGAAAAAGGCCAGCTCCAGCTCCGGGTGGAGGCCCCGGGCGGCGGTGAGCAGCCGCGGCTCCAGCTCCGGCGCCACCACCGTGAGGCGGTTGAGCCCCAGGGCCGCGGCCGCGGCCACGAAAAGCCCGGTGAGCCAGGGGTCGTCTCCGGCCACCCCCACCCGGGCTCGGGCCAGGCCCTCCTGGTCCCACCCGGGAATACGCACCTGCCGGTCCAGGCGCGGGTCCTGGGCTTCGCCGGCCGCGGCGGCTCCGGTCTGGTCAGAGGAGGTTGACATGGAGAGCCTCATTCAAGGGGGCTGGAGCAGGGGGGCGGGGGGGAGCCGGGCGACCCCACCCCTCCCCCCAGCCGGCCAGAGGGCGGCCCCTGGCCGCGGTCCACGGCGGCGCCGCGCCCCCTGAGGTCTAACGATACCTGCTTAAATCATATTGCTCCGCCAGCCGCCGCCTTTCCTCCTCCGGCAGTGAGCCCATGTAGGCCTTCCAACCGGGGCGCCAGTTGGCGTGCCAGCGCCACAACCGGCCCAGGATGGACCGGGGTTCTTGTCATAGCGCGCCCGGAAACCGCAGGCGGCGCAGCTTGAATCGGCCATGGACGGTCCTCCCTAATAATGCCCTGCTCCCATGGAGTTTGGCCGTACCGTAGGGTGCGTCTTACCCACTGTGGGCCTGGCCCCACGGCGGGCAGAGAAAATGGTGCGCGGTGCGCACCCTGCGGGAAAAATGAAAAGCCTCCCGGGACCTCCCGGTCACGCAGGGTGCCTACGGCGAACCAGCAAGAGGAGAATTCACATAATGCATACATCGAAGCATGTTAGGCATACACGTCCTTACGATGGCCGACTTTGACGACGGAAACCAGGAGATTATCGTCTTCAATGGCATGGACGATACGGTACCGTCCTTGCCTGACCCGGTATTTGTCCTGTCCTGAAAGCTTTTCGCAGCCTGGGGGGCGGGGGTTGTGGGCGAGCTTCAGAAGGCGTTCCACTACCCGCCGGCGGTCCCGCATCGACGGGATGGCTTCAATCTCTTGCACCGCCGACGGCTTGATGAAGAGCTTATATCTTCCCACGCCGCTTCAGGTCGTCCAGGACGTCTTCAAAGGCCAGATCGGGCTCAGAGGCGCGCCCGGCGAAGGCGGCCAGGTCTTCCGCGTCCTCGGCCAGCGACAGCTTCACCGCCTGGTTGACCAACTCGGACAGGGACGTATCCGTCTCCGCGGCCTTAACCCGCAAGGCCCGGTGCAGGTCTGGATCAAAATAGACGGTGGCTCGTTTGGAGGCATTTTTCATAACGACATTATAGCGCTAAGACGCTATGACGTCAATTAGTCATTTTTTTTCTTCCCAAAGGGACCGAAGGGATATTTCTCCTCAGCCTCTCCCGCCCCTTGTCATGGTGACCTTTTAACCGGGGTCAGTGAACCAAGGCTCACAAAAGACTCCCTACCCCCGCTCCAGCTTCTCCGGAATGTAGGCCACCGGCCGCAGGCGTTCTTTGACTTCGGTCTCCAGGGTTTCCAGGTCCGATGGGGTGAGGATGCGGCCGGTGGGGATGATTTCCAGGTCCGCCTCACGTTTGCTGAGGTGGGTCTCGCCGGTGAGGACGCCCCGGGTTTTGTAGTGGATTTCCTGGCGGGTCCAGCCTGCATCGCCGATGACGAAGGCGTAGCAGAAGCCGCCGTACACGGTCTCCAGCAGCCGGGCCCGGCGCACCGGCGCGTCGGTGAGCAGGGTGACGCTGCCCGCGGCCAGGGCCTCGGCCTCCCCTTCCCCCAGGAGCCCCAGGGCCAGGTCCCGGATGACCACTTCCTTCTTGGCCACGGGGATTTTCAGGAGCGAAGTGACGTAGTCCAGCACCGTGGCCTGGTTGGCCGCGTCGATGCCGGAGAAATCCCGAAATTCCAGCTTGCCGTGGGAGTGAATCCAGCCGTTGATGAGCCGGTCCGGGGGCAGGGCCTCCTGGTAGGCGGCGATGCCTTCGGCGCTCAGGCTGACGTAAGTTTCCTGGTTCTCGGCGTGGGTGGGGAGCCCCACATCGACGATGATTTCCGGGCGGCTCCGCTGGGCCAGGGTGAAGCCGTACCATTCGAAGGCCTGGCCGTGCACCCGGCGCACCAGGCGGCTCACTGCGAAGGCCTTGGCCTTGGCAAAATCCGTCAGGCGGACCACCTGGGGCAGCGTCGCCAGAACGATCTCCCGGGGGGCGTCCCGTTCCAGGTCTTTTAAGGACTTGAACCTCACTTCAGCTTCTCCCGGACGTAAGCCCCGTCCATCATCAGCTCCCCGGAATAGGCCCCCGGCAGGCTGAACATGTCGTCCAGAAGCACCCGGTGCAGGATGCCGGTGAGGCCCCGGGCGCCGGTGCCCTCCCGTTTGGCCCGGCGGGCGATCTCCCCCAGGGCCTCCTCGGTGTAGCGCAGCTCGATATCCCAGCTCCGCAAGTCCTGGACGTAGGCCTGGAGGGGGCTGTCGGCGCTTTGCGTCAGGATGTCCTGGAGTTCCTGGGTGGTGAGGCGGTCATAGACCACCCGCACCGGGAAGCGGCCCACGAGCTGGCGCTCCATGCCGAAGGAGACCAGGTCCTCGGAGGCCAGGTGGTCCCGCCAGTCCCCGGCGACGTTGAGGCGGGAGAGACGCCGGCGCACCACGCCCTCCAGGCTCTCGAAGGCCCCGGCGGCGATGAAGAGCACGTGCTTGGTGGACAGGATGAGGCGCTCCTTGCCCACCTCCACGGTGTTGTCCATGCCTTCCACCAGTTTGAGCAAACCCTTCTGCACGCCCTTGCCCGAGACGTCCCGGACGGTGGAGGTTTCGCCGGCGATCTTGTCCATTTCGTCCAGATAGACGATACCCATCTGGGCCACGTGGGGGTTGCCGCCCCCGGAGATGAGCAGGTCCACCAGGATGTCGGTGACGTTCATGCCCACATAGCCCACTTCGCTGAACTTGGTTAAATCCTCCACCACGAAGGGCACCCCCACCAGACCCGAGGCGGTTTCGCTGGTGTAGGTCTTGCCGCAGCCGGTGGGGCCCACCATGAGGATGTTGGCCTTGGGGGTGCGGGTGTTCTTGAGCGCTCCTTCGATGTCGCCGCCGTGCTCGCTCAGGGCGCGTTTGAGGGCCGCCCCCAGGCGCCGGTAATGAAAGGCGATGGCGGTGGCGATGATCTTCTTCCCTTTTTCCTGGCCGATGACGAAGCGGTCCACTTCGGCCTTGAGGGCCGCCGGGGTTTTGTCGAAGTCCAGGACGTGTTGCACCGCCTCGCCCACCTGGCGGTCCCGGAACTCCCCCACTTTTTCCTCCAGCCGCCGCCGCTTCTCATCCGTGATGCCGGGCATGGTGGCTCCTTTGAGATTAGTTTATCGGGGGCATCCGTGGCACTCAAGTGAATAACGCAAATTGCCTCTCGCGCCGAGGTTATCCCCGGGGCTGCGTCCCTTCGCCCCTCCCCCCGACCTGCTTGCGAGACGATGCTCTCAAGGGAGTCTCTGCAGGATCGCCCCGGTTCATCCGGTAATCCTGGGGGAATACCGGCTGACAATTCTGCCCGCTTCCCCCGGATGCCGCAACACCAGGGTGCACAGGCTCACCGCGTCGGCGCCCGCGTCGAAGTAGCGCTGCGCCTCGTCCAGGCAGGTGACGCCGCAGCCCATGATGAGGAAGAGTTTGACTTTTTTGCGCAATTCCCGGTTGTAGGCGTAGGCCTGGGCAAAGGCGGGGCCGCCCGAGACGCCGCCGCCGCCGACGCGGGCCAGGGGCGAAGGGGGGTGGGGCGGCGGGAAGACCAGGTCATAAGGGATGGTGTTCACCGCGTGGAGGGCGTGCACCCCCAGGGCCTCCAGTTCCTGGGCGAACTCAAAGGGGTGGACGACGCTGAGCTTGGCGATGAGGCGGAGGTCCGGGTGGGCCCGGCGCACCTCCCGGACGCAGGCCAGGCCGTCCGCCACGTTGCAGGCGATGTCTTCGGGCGCGTTGGGGCAGGAGAAATTCAGCTCCAGCACCCGGAAGGCCGGCCCCAGGGCATCCCGGTAAAGGGCGGCGGCCTCCAGGGTTTCCCGGAGGGCGGCGGCCCCTTTGCCGAACTCGGGGTAGAAATTGGGAATGACGTTCAAGCCCGAGCCCAGGGCGTTCTTCAGGCCCGGCAGCCCCGCCTCCACCCCGGCGTTGGTGAGGCCGTAGGCATTCAGCATCCCCAGGCCGGGAAGGCGACGGATGTACCCCCAGGTGAGGGGGTTGGCCGGGATGAAATTCCCTCGCCGGGCGTGGCGGGTGGCGGACTTGGTGAAGACGGCGGTCCCCGTCTCCCGCACCAGCCGGAGCAGGCGCCGGTAGGCCGGCCAGAGCGTGTACGGAAAAATCCCCCGCCCGTCCAGCCCGAAGGCCGTGGAGATGGCTACCGGGGAAATCTCGTGGGGGATTTTTTGGGTCATAAGATTGATTCGCGGGAGGAGGCAAGGCGCTACAGGCCCCTTTCCTCTCCCCTTCCCGTCCCAACCTCCTGCTTGGGAACGCAATTTTTCCCCAAGCTTCCTTGCAGGGTTCCTCATCCCCCTCTCCCCCGGCGGGGGAGAGGGTTGGGGTGAGGGGGGGAACTTCTTATGGTTTACGGGTGAGCCAGGGGCTCATGAGCAACTTGCCCCGTTGCTCCGGCCAAGCGGGAGCTTGGCGGTCAAGTCGGTTCCCAAGCAGGAGCTTGGGAACCAGAAGAAGCTCACTCCTCCACCCCCCCCAATCCGCGGGTTGGGAGGGGGGTGTGGGGCATAAGCGCTAACTTAAGGATCAGTGTTCAACTGACAATTTCTTTAAAATATCTATTTGTAACAGCCTCTTGCGTGGAGGCTCCCTTAAATCCAGAGAGATTTGATGCCAATTTTTCCAACA
>VGSQ01000094.1 GCA_016874975.1 Deltaproteobacteria bacterium | reverse complement strand
AATCCGGTGCTCCAACCGCAACGGTTCACCCCCACGTGCGTGGGGACAACGCCGGAAGTTCTAATTTTCAATGAGCTTCAATCGGTTCACCCCCACGTGCGTGGGGACAACGCCCGGAAGTCGGGTCACTTCGGCGAATCAAACGGTTCACCCCCACGTGCGTGGGGACAACGGCCTGTTGCTTTGTTTAGGTCTGGTCTATTTCGGTTCACCCCCACGTGCGTGGGGACAACATCTTGACCTTAACTTAATCCAGGTGTTGCCACGGTTCACCCCCACGTGCGTGGGGACAACTAGAACAGGGTGCGCTCGTCATTGGTGACCACCGGTTCACCCCCACGTGCGTGGGGACAACCGCCACCACCAGGGCGCCCGAGTGACTTTTTACGGTTCACCCCCACGTGCGTGGGGACAACAACTCTGCGGCTGCGAACTCCCGGCGTTCTCCCGGTTCACCCCCACGTGCGTGGGGACAACGCACGGTCAAGCTGCGCGAGGTGCGGTCAGAGCGGTTCACCCCCACGTGCGTGGGGACAACGAGCGGGCATCAATCGCCGGCAATTTTTCTGACGGTTCACCCCCACGTGCGTGGGGACAACCCGCACTTCGTCTTTCATAATTCCACCACCTCCGGTTCACCCCCACGTGCGTGGGGACAACTGTTAGAATTACTGTTGATTGCAGCGATACACCGGTTCACCCCCACGTGCGTGGGGACAACCCATCAGGCCCGCTGTGATCGCTAATGGGTGGCGGTTCACCCCCACGTGCGTGGGGACAACTTGACCTTCACTCTGGTAGACCCGGATAACTACGGTTCACCCCCACGTGCGTGGGGACAACAGGCTTCGATGTTTCTTCCTGGTCTGAGTTTTCGGTTCACCCCCACGTGCGTGGGGACAACTGGGATGCCTGTATTGTGCATTCAACCCACAACGGTTCACCCCCACGTGCGTGGGGACAACTAGGCTGCTTGCAGAACAAAATGAGCAATCAGCGGTTCACCCCCACGTGCGTGGGGACAACTGGTACACCAGCACCTTGGTGGCCCAGATTTCCGGTTCACCCCCACGTGCGTGGGGACAACCTTATCGGGCTGCTTTTGAGCGGCTGCGTCGTCGGTTCACCCCCACGTGCGTGGGGACAACTGGTTTCTCCTGATCGGCCTGGGGTATCTTGCCGGTTCACCCCCACGTGCGTGGGGACAACACTGCCCAAACCCGCATCATTTGGGCACGCGAATCAGGAAAAGGCCCTCGAAGTCTACCACCCGCCGGGACGGCTCCCCCCACATGCGCATGGCAAACCCCTGCTCCCGGTCGGCGTTATGGATCAGGAGGCTGGCCCCGCCACGGCATTCCCGGCAAATTTTCTCCCACAATAAGTCCCGAACCAGCGCGGAAATTTTGCCAACAAAGACCCCGGCCTTGGGTTCCAACAGCCAGCGGGTCAGCTCCCCTCTGAGTCCGGGGGGGACTTTTTCCAGGATCATGACCACCATGCTCATTCACCTCCTTCTGCATCCGGATCCGGGGCGAAGTTCTGACCGCCTGCCACCACTCCCTCTTCGGGGTCCCAGAGGCCGCCGGGCAGGGCCTCGTCCCGGTGGTATTTATCCCATTCCTCCACCCGGCCCCGGCTCTCCAGATCAAGGACGACCTGTAAGTCTCGAATGATATTCTTGAGAAGCATGGTCTGGTTGAAGGCGTCCCGGCACCCTTGTCGCACCCGGCTCTCCAGACTCTCCAGTCCCTTGGCGGTTTCTTGAAAGGCGATGGGGATGGCGACCCTGGTTTTGTAGAGGTCGGCCACGTCATAGACAAAAGAAAGCATCTTGCCGGTGTGGATGAAGCCCAGGGCCGGGGAGAGACCCAGGGCCAAGATTGCAGCGTGGCAGATCCCATAGAGACAGCTGTTGGCCGCAGAGAGGGCCCGGTTCACCGGGTCGGCGGCGCCCCAGGAGTCGCGCCGGTAGGCCCGACCCTGCCAGGGGACACCGGTTTCCCGGCTGGCCCGGGCATAGGCCTCCCGCACCCGCACGCCTTCCTTGCCCCGGATCTGCTGGAGCGTCAGGGACTCGTCCAGGGGCTCCTGGAAGCGCAGCCGGTAGAGTCGGATGACCACTTGAAGGCGCAAGGCGGGGTTGGCCCAGAGCCTGGCCTGGTGCAGCAAGTTGGCGGCACTGCGGGTCAGTCCCAAGCCCTGGGCGTAAAGCCGCACCCCCTGTTCGCCGCACCACAGGACCAGGCAGCCGTTGTCAGCCAGGGTGGAGACCGCGGCGTGGGTGATGGAGGTGCCGGGTCCCAACATGAGAACCCCCAAACCGGCGCAGGGAACCGGGACCTTGCCCTGAACGTCCCAGAGGGCGATGGCCCGGGCATCCTGCTCCACCTTGGCGTGCTCCACGTAGAGGTAGCTGACGCAGTCCCGAAACTTGGGCAGGAGATGGAGATCCTTCAGTCGCATGGCGCCCTCCATCACGGCGGGGCCAGGGACAACAGGCCCAAGCCGTAAGCCTTGCCGGGGCCTATGCCCCGGGTGAGACTCTGGTCCATAAATTTTTGGGGATCCGTAACCCGTAAACGGCCTTCAAAGATAACCCCGGCCACCGTGAGGGGAGACCCCCCTGCCTTACGGCGGCCCACCTCTTTGGAGAAACCGCCCACCCGGAGAGAAAGGACTTGGAAACCACCCTCCTCCCCCTTGCGGCTGAGCCAGGCGAGTTGCTGGTCCTCCTGGACCAGCTCCACCCGGCGGCCGTGGCGTCTTTTGCCGTCAGGCCCGCTCTTGGTGTCGATTTTCCGGGTGGGGTTGGCCCGCAGGCGGAAGGAAAGCACCGTCCCAGGCTTCAGGGTTCGGTAGGCTTGGCCCACAGGCTTGACCGCCGGATTTTCCAGGTCGGTTTCAGCCAAAAGGTAACTGGCAGGGAGCCTTGACCAGTCCGGCGGCGCAAGAGACTGAACATAGAGAACCAGCAGGTTGCGGCGACGGTCCAGGTCCAGGCGGTGGAGGACGCCGAAGTGCTCCCTGGCTCCCTCATGTCCCTCAGCCTGGGGGAAGGCGGACATAATGGTGCGGTGCAGCTGCTGGCAATCGGCCAGATCCCGGCAGACGGCGCGGCTCGAGGGGTTAAGCAACAGACGGGAGAGATACATGGAATTCCTCCTCGATCATGCTGGCGGTGAGGTCCAGGTAATCCGTCCTGACATAACGCAACCCAAAGAGACGCCGGGCAAAAGAGATGGGCTGGTCGGGACGCACCTCGGCGGTGGCGCCGGGCTCCGCCTCGAGAACCAGGCGCAGCAGCCGGGGCGAACCTTTCTCCAGATCCATCAGGAGGCGGGCTTTTTCCCGAGGTGACCGGACCTGGTAGGGGAAGGCGGCCAAGGCCTCCCGGAAGGTCAAGTTGGCGATGCCCAACCGCACGGGGGTGCCGGGAACAAAGGCCTTCCGGCCCAGGAAGAGGGGCCAGATGGGCCGGGAGAGGGCTGCGTCAAGGCGATGCAGCAGAGATTCGTCTTCACTCTCCATCCCCACCAGGAAGTCAGCGTCGGCGAGATAATAGCGCTGGGAGGTGACGGCCCGCACACCACTGCCGTCGGCCAGGGCCACGCCGTATTTTTCCCCGGGGCGCATGACGCCGCCGCCGGCGGTGTGGAAGTCCATTTTGACTTGTCCCTGCCGGTCCACCCGGACACCCATTTTAAGAGCGGCCAGGTCATCCACCGGTTCATGCCGGGCCCTACCCAAAGCGGCGCACAACAGGCCCACCACGCCGCTTTTGGAGGGCTCGAGCCCCGTGTCCCGGATGGTGAAGCGGCTCTGGATGCCCCAGGACTGCATGGGACCGGCCAGGCGCAAAAGCAGGGTGCTCATGGGCGGCCTCCGGGGAGGGCGGCCATGACCTTAGTGATGAGCCCTTGGAGGTTATCGACTTGATGATCCTTCAGAATGAACATCTCACCGTCCACCGCCAGCACCGCTGTTTCTGTGACGCCATCATCTCCGAAGGCGGTGGCCAAACGGCGCCAATAGTTCTCCAAGGCGGTGATGGACTTTTGCACCAGGCCGCCGTCCCGCCCGGGACGCACCGGGTCCACGAAGGCGTTGGCCAGGGACCAGAGGCCATGCTCCCGTGCCACTGCGAAGACGAAAGAGGGCGGGTTCTGGGCCGCCATGCTGTTCTGTTTGCCGGTGGGGACCGCCTGCACCGCCGCAGTGAGGAAGGCCTGGACCGCAGTGCGGGCCAGGTCCTGGTCTTGGTTCAGGTTCTGTTGGAGTTGGGTGAAGTCGATATTGGCATAGCGATAAAAGCAGGCGGAGTTGAACTCCACCGTGCCCATCATGCCGGCGCCTGTCTCTTCCCGGGGCTGCAGGTCATCCACGGCAGTATAGAAGTCAAACTCCATGCTCACCTGGTTGGTGGAGATGGCATGGGCCACCTGGCAGGCGGCGTCGATGTTTTGTTTGGGGAGGTCGGCCAACATTCGCCCAAAAAGAGCCAAATCCAGGGCCTTATCCCCTGCGAGAATAGATTCCAGGGCTTTTATGAAATCATCAGGCAGGGCCTCTTTGGCGGCCTTCTTTTTGGATTTTTTCCCTTTTTCCTCTTCGGTTTCTTCTGCGGCGGGAGTCTGGGCGAGTTGGTCCCAATAGGTCAGGCATAATTGGGCCAATTGCGAAATGGCACCTTTACTGATGAAAAGGAGATACTCCGTTTTCCCGTCATCCTTGAGACCCAGGCCCCAGCCTTTGACGGCCGTTTCCGCCACGCGGCGGGCTTGATCCTGGTCCTTACAGGCTTTTGTGAATCTATCGGTGAGTTCTTCGGTCAAACGAAGGGTTCTTAAGGCCAGATGTTCCATCGGCAGGGTCAGGTGGTCCTTAAAATGTGTCCGTATAGCTCTTTTGATGCACTGGCTCGAAATGCGGGCCCGGCGGTAGCCGCCGAATTCGCAGTCTTTGGGGGAGTTGGTGTCGTCCCGGTTCAGGCAGGACGGGGCGAAATTTTGCAGCAGATGCAGTTCCACGAACATGGCTCGGTCTCCTTTCTTCACTCTGAGGTGTGTTCGGTCTCGGGTGTGGTGTCGGCGGCGGTGCGGCGGCCCCAGAAGGCCTGGGCCCAACGTCGCTGGACCAAATTATCTTCCCGGTACCAGTTGGAGATATCCTTCATAAGCTGTTGCCAATTAACCGGAACGTCCTGAGATTTCAGCAGGCCTACGGCTTGCCGCAGGTACATCGGCAGGTCATCCGGGTGGCTTTTCAACAGTGCGGTGAAGCGCCGGTCCAGGCTGTCTTCATTGGCGTCAGTGGCCATTTGCGCCAAAGACGTCCCCAGGTTGGCGGGGGGGCTGGGGGCCACGGCATCTTTCCCCTGGTGCCAGTAAGCGAAGAGGGCGGCCACCAGGTAATGGGAGTCTTCGGTCCAGGCCCTTTCTTTTGGGAGAAAGGGGACCACATAGCGGTGCATCTCCATCACCGTTCCCGGCGCCTTTCCCAACCCCCGGCGCAAATGGGCCAGGGCGCCCCGATCCCGGCGTTGCACCAAATCCTCCAGATAACGGATGAAGCGTGATTTCTCCTCGCTTCCGAAACTCATGACTCACCTCCTTCGAGAAGCTCTTTCTTTAACCGGGCCCGGAAGCGCCCCTCCATCCGGGCCACGGCCTTGTGGGACCGCACTGTCTTTTCCAAACCGGCGGCTACTTCCGTGAACGTTCTCTCCGCCACCCCAGCCACCAGGCGACGCCAGTCGGGAAGAAGCTGACTCCCAAAGACTACCTCGCCCTCCTCATCCTCTCGTTGGTCCTCAGGGAGCTGAACCATAAGCTCGCGAAAGGGCGCCTCCAGCCGGGACCAATACAGGCGGCCGGGGGCCCAGGAGTTGACCAGACGGTTAATCTCCTCCCGCTCCTTGCCACTTGCGGCCTTTTTGACCGGATCAGCATCTGGCCGCAGAATCAGGGCAGCTACCGACCTAACCCCCCAGGTGAGAATCCCATGAGCCTTTTCCGTCAGGTCCAGGGCGACTTTCAAGGCGTGCAGAAGCTCTTGATCCTCCAGGTAAGCCAGGGGCAGGGGCAGGCGCTCCTGGCGCCAGAGTTCCACCTTGGCCTGGTCTGTACTCAACCCTGCCACAGAAAAAGTGTAACCTCCGAAATAGGTTAAGCATCTCTTTAATCTGGCAAGCCAGTTGAAGATTTCAGGCCTTTTAGTGGAGATCGTCCCCTTCTTTGATTTTCGGGGGATTTCCTGCATCTTGGCAAACAAGGTATGACTGTCACGCCAGACCGCCCTTTCAGGGTTAATCCGACGAGGGCGAATCCCACGTTCAGGATCTCGCGCATAACACAGGAATGGATCGCGATCAAAACCATCAGGTATTTTCAAACCCTGCAGCATCTGACAGCCAACTACCTGGAAGCCAGGATTCCAAATAAGATGAAGTCGGCGGCTCTGCCAAGTTAGATAATCCAGATAGCCGGTTGGCAAGTTACCTTGTTTATCGAGATGACGAGGAGTCTCTTGCTCCCAACAGGGGGGATCATCGGACCCTCTCCACGGAATGGGAGACTCTGAATTATAGGCAATGAGATTAAGAGAAAGCGTCTCAAAAAGTGTCTTCCCCATAACCAGAGTCGAATAACTTCGGGATAGGGGGGAATCGGTAAAATTGTCATGTTTGGGGCCGGCCAATCCGGCTAAAGAAAAGGATTGTCGAGCAAGGACATATAGCGCGGCCTGGGCGGGATCGAAAACAAGGGGGACCTCTTTGAAGGAATGGTCAAAAAGAGTTGGATTATTACCCCAAGCAGCTTCTTCCATCAGTTTTTGCGCCGGGTGTTCTCTGGCACCCGCCATCTTCGACACCTGATAAAAGGGCCGTTCAGGATGAAAGAGGAAAAATCGGTCCCGCCAGCGGTTGAAGTAGCCCTCCAGAACTGCTGCGTCAAAGCCCCCCCGCCCATAGAGTTCCTTCCAGGCCGGGAGACTTTCCGGGCCTAAGTTGCGGTGCAGGACGGCCAGGAGAAGACGGTGGACTGCAGTGACCACCAGGGGCGAGGGGTGAAAGATTTCTCGGATTTCCGGGGATCGGACCAAAACCTCCAGGAGGCCGAATTCCCGGGTGCGGCTATCCGGCAGCAAACAAGGAATCCAGGGCTCTTCAATGAGATTGAAACATGGTTTCATTTTCCCTCCTTTCCCAGGTGGGTGACAACAACTCCCAGTTCAGGATCAAGCTGCAGTTCATAGCCCCCGCCCCGCCAACGCCCTTCCTGGTCCAGGAGAATCAGCCGGTTTCGGCAGAGCAGGGGATGTTTGAGCCATCCCGGTGGGATTTCACCCTTCTTCAGAAGCCATTGGGTCAAGCCCCGAAGAAAGAACGACACCGACCGTCTTAATAGCGCCATGGCGGCGGCGCTGTCCGGTTTTTCCGCCAAGGGGACCGGCTTTTTCCCCTGGGGGTCAAGACAGGCCTGTCCTTCCACCTCATGGAGAAAAACCAGGGTCACCGTGGGGTCGCCCAAACGGGTGACGGCTTGCAGAGAGCGATGCACCGCGGGGTCATCCTCTTCCAGCTCCGGGTTCTGGTCCTGCAGGATATCATCAGGATAATCTGGTGGGAGGATATAACGGGTCCGGGCCTGATAGGCCTCCTCGGCCAGGCTCCTCTCCAGCTCTTCCCGACTCCGGTGCCACGCCTCCATAACCTCAGGCCCCACCTCCACGGGGGACTGCCCCGCCCCATAGACGCTCTCGATAAGACCTTCCACGTCCTCCGGAATGTCTATGTTAGTGCGATCATTTAAGGCCAGCCAGGATTTCAGGAGAATATGATAGTCGTAAACCGCTTCACTGCCTGCCCCGAAGGCCGGGGCAGGTTCCAGCCGTTCCGGGGACATGACCCACAGAGTGGGCTCCTGAAGGCCGGCCGGCTTGGGGCGGGTATGGCGATGGAGCCGGCCGGCCCGTTGCAGGAGCAGATCCACCGGCGCCATCTCAGTGACCATGAGGTCGTAATCCAGGTCCAGACTCTGTTCGATGACTTGGGTGGCCACCAGTACTGCCCGGCGGGGGCGCCGGACCTCTTTCTCCCCCACCCTGCCACCTGGTTTCCCAAAACGTAAGAGAGCCCGCTGCTCTTTTTCCTCGCGTCCCTCAAACAGAAAACGGGCATGATACATATCCAGCTCAGGCCAGCCGTCCCCGGCATTTTCCGAGGGAAAATATTTTTTCAACGCAGCATAAAGTTCCTGCGCCCGGCTGACGGTGTTGCAGATGACCGCAGCACAGCCTCCCTCCGCCAAGGTCGTGGCCATCATCTCCCCCAGGTTATCGGCCGGGTTTGTTCCTTCGGACCCTCCCCCCGGGAGCCATTGGAGACGCAAGGTCCGGGAAAATTGCCGGGAAGCCTCGAAGTGCAGTGCTCCTGCCGCCGATGCGGTGGCCCAGGTGAGACGAGGATAACGAGTAGCCGGGACTGACAGAGTATCAACCGCCCTTCCCATCCCTTTAACATATGCGTTGAAAAGAGCCTCCCGCCTGGCTTGGGGCAGGGTGGCGGAGAGCAGGACGACTGAGCATTTGAAGGCCGCGAGCCACTCCAGGAGCCGTTCCAGGAGGGTTACCATGTAGGCGTCATACGCGTGCACCTCATCGACAATGACGGTTTTATGGGAAAGACCGAACAGGCGCACAAAATAATGCCTGGTTTTTAAAACCGCCAGGAGCGCCTGGTCCACCGTCCCTACTCCATACGGAGCCATCAAGCCGCGTTTGCGGTGGGTGAACCACTCCGCCGCCACCACATCTCCTTGCGGCCAGCCGGGCCGGTCGGCTTCCTCCGTCTGAATGGCGACAGGACTGAAAAGCCTGTCCGCCCGTTGACGCAGCACCTGAAATTCCGCCGACAACGAGGCATGGCCATGGAGAAGTTGGAGATTGACCAACGCCTCGGGATACCGGTGCAGGAGAAACTCCTGTACACGGCTGAACATCTGGTTGCTGGTGGCCATGGTGGGTAGCGCCACATAGCAGCCTTTCTGACCCAGGCTCACGGCCCAGCAGTCCGCCAGATACAGGGCGGCCTCGGTTTTGCCCTCCCCCATGGGGGCTTCTACAATTACCAGACCGGGCTCGGTCAGTTTTGCTCCCACTTCGGCTGCAGCAGCTTGTAAAGGTCGGAGACCATGAGTTCGGATAATGGGGAATAAATCCGGCAGGCTGACAAGGGACTGGGGCTCCTGCCACCCCAGCCACCCCAGCGCCGCCAGGGCCTGTCGGGCTCGCCGTCGGGCCAGGGTGGGATATTCCCGATGGTCCGTTTCGGGGGAAGTGAATTGAAAGAATTCTTCATTAGAGCCGATCCAGTCGGCCACACTCACCAGGCCCGCCAGCCCCAGCAGAAACGCCGGCCCAAGTTCCGGAACCTTGGGAACCCGGAGACCAGAGACGCCCCACACCGAGATAAACGCCTGCAGAAGAGCATCCTGCAGCTCCCGCCATCTTTCCCCTCCTCGCACCTTGCGAGTCACCCATCCCAGGTCGGAGGCGCGGGGGAAGATGCCGTGATGACCCCCCAGAACCAACCCTATGGGGTCCACCAACCTTGGGGGGAAAGCGGGAAAATGCTGGTGGAGCATCTGCTGGAGCAAGGCTGCAGTAAGCGCGCCATGGGAGACCACGACTTCCGGAGGGGAGCAAGGCAGGGAGGCCTCCCGCAGCCGTTCCCTGGCCTCTTCCCACTTCCCTTGAAAAACCGGGGTGGCTTTGCCGAAATCGTGCAAGCCGGCGAAAAAAGCCAGCCAGGTTCCCGCCACGGCTGCATCCAGGCCCAATCCTTGGCTTACCTGCTCTTTGAAATGACGTTTCAGGACCTCCTGCCAGAGAAGCTCGACAACTGCCGCAACATCGATCAGATGAAAGAGAAGCGGATGGTAAGATGCGTCGGTATCGACTTCCTCTGAAAACCGATTTCTTCTTTTTGCCCATAGAAGCCGTATCATTTGCCTCACCCGGCACTGTGGAGAGTAAGCCCGACTTCACCCGATTATGCCAGGATGCGTCATCATTCCTCAACTATAAGTTCCCAGACCTCCTCAGCTTTCACTCCCTGTAAGTCATAATGAAAGGTTTTCGCTTGGACATTATCAAGAAGCAGAGTTTTGTATACCCTGGCCCTGTGAGGTAACTTGCTCTCTCTACTGAGGTTTTCCACATTCCACAATTCCCAGGCGTCACCGCCATATTTCTGGGGATTAAAGCAGGCCTCAAATTGTCTGAGAGTAATCTCCACCTTGTAAGCGGAACCCACATTTCCTTTTACTTCAATCAATCTGGTCTTGCCTTCCTTGGAAGCTTTCAGATCAAAGCCGGGATTGTCTTCGGGCATCTCCTCCACCTGATAGCCGTCGGCTTCAACTTTATGGCGGCAAATGAGCCGGGAGACCCGCTCCATTTCCCGCCGTTGTTCTTGGGTAAGGCGCGAAGTTCCGTCGTCTTGACGGGATCCAGAAAAACCGTCCCCTCTGCCTGACGGGATTTGCGCTCCGGTTTCCGGCAAAGTTTCCCTGAAGGTAATGGTTTGAGGGTTAATAAGTGAAACAGTACGGCTTTGTTGATTGTCTGGCGTTAGAGAGCCGGATGTTGATATTGCAGCCGTCTCTGTTTCCCTTCTAACAAATGTTTTGTTTTGCTGTTCCTGCTGGCCAGAAAATCTAATTGAATTCCCAGATGCCTGAACGGGTTCTGCTCCTTTATATTCCTCCAAAAACATTGCAATATTTTCGTCTCTAACGCCTTTCTTCCGCAATTTCGCCCGGCGTTCGTCATCGTTTTGGCAGCGGAAAAAATTTTCGTAAAATTCCTGATCAGCTTTGCGATTCAAAAGGTTGGCGAGGCCTTGAGACACATCTGACCACCAGGTTTGATTCTGGATGGTATCCGAAGAAAGAAAAATGGTATTATCCTCAATGGCCCAATTCTTCTCGATAATTCTCTCTCCAAGTTCAGTTAAACCGACCCTGAGCTTCAGGGAAGCAACCACCTTTATGGTAAATGATTGGAGCTTTCCCTTGTCTTTTTCTTCCAGCTTCGCCTGGTCCCGGAGCCACACATAAATTAAAGGAAGGACCTTCTGTAGATTTTGCTTGATTTCTTGTGATTGTGCCTCATTTTCCTCACCGGGTAAAACCTCAACCTGCGAATGCTGTGAAAGACGTCTCACTCCTGGCAACCTGGCCGCCCTGGCTTCCAAACCGCTACCCGGATGGAGCAAGAGCCAGATGTCTTTCCGAAAGGCCTGGGCGACGTCCTCTTGGTCTTCCAGCCAACAGTCCTGACGATAATTCCATCCCTCCCCCTTCCGGCAAAGCCATGCCACTTCGTTGAGACGACCCGGATCATGCTCCGATTCCAGAAAGGCCCGATAAAGAGCACCCACGGCATGGCGGGACTTGCCGTCAGTCTGGCAATGGTCGGAGGGATAGCGCGCCGCTAAGGATTGCAGGATTTCCTGCCATTCCTTCAGTTTCAGTTCTTCCAGACGCTGCCGCAGTTTCACCTCATCCCGCAGAAAGTCAGCCACTTCCTGGCGATACTCTTCAGGGAAGGCTGCCAGGTCAATGACGGGTAGAAAATTGCCTAATATTTTCAGGGCTTGTGAATCAGGGAGCCAACATCGGCCAAGAGGCGTTCCCACAAAGTCATGGTTGGTTATAGGAACCTTCAGTTCATTTTTTACCTGGAACCACCAGAGATTATCTACAGTAGTAGTACTTACTGAACGACATTTATAAGGGATATAATAAGCAGTTGTTTCTTTATAATTACAATAATATTTTTTCCAATTTATAAGCAAAGAAAGTAAAAAATATGGCACTTGATTTTCTAACAAATTCTTGATAGAAACAAATTGCAATTCGTTTATTTTTTACAGATTCCTGTCTATAATCAACTACATTATAAATATAATCTTTGTATTGCTGGTGGATTTCTGCCAAATTTAAGGTTAGCACTTTTTTTTCGTCAGTTATTCTTGAGAATGAAACCACTCCCAACCAACGATAGAGCTCAAGTTGTATCTCATGGTCCGGTCCATCAAAAGGCTGAGCCCAGGGAATGCGGGGATCATCCCCCCACAGTTGCTCCAGTAGCTCACCCCCGCCCCAGGAGGCCGGGAAATAGACTTTGCCACCCTCTTCAAATTCGTGCCTCCCCCCTCGCCTCACCGGTATGGGACAGCGTTTCAGTTTCTCAGTGACTTGTATCTCTTCATACCAGCCGGATACCAGGAGGAAACGCCCGAAGCGCTCCGGGGCATCCTCTGGCTCCAGCCAGTAGTCTTCTATGGCCTGTTCCAAGGCCTCCCGCCACACCTCCCTGGTTGGTTTCCGTATCCCCAGCGACTTATCATGACTGCCACTTAACCCCAGTAACTCATGTACCTTGTTCTCTTTATCCTTGGCCAGTTCCTTGACTCGAGAAGCAAACCACGAATCCAGAAAGGCCAGGGGCAGCCATTCAGGTAATTCCGGGTTATTTCTCTCCCGCCAGGTAATAAACCGGTTCTTCAACTCCCTTGCGCTCTTGAGCTCCCCATCCACCGGCAGCAGGGGCAGGGACCTGACCCGCTTCACCCGCTCCTTTCTTTCTTCAGACCATTTCCCAGTTTCGCCCACCCACTCCGCCAGCCACTGCCAGGCCAGCCACAGCCACTCCTTATCGGTGGCGTAGTTTTTTCCCTCGGTCTGCAAAAATTTTAGGATGCCCTCAGCCTGGTAAATCTTCACCCCCAAGGGCTGCAATACCTTTGTCACCACCTCCGGGTCACGGCTCACCTCCCTATGCACCAGGCGTTCTTTGAGAGGGGTGAGGCAGAGAAGCTCATGGGCCAGATCCGAGGCCGGCGGAACCAAGGCGTCCTGAGAGCGGAGGCGAGGCTCGCCCTCCACATCGGGGAGTCTCAGGTGTTTTTGGGCCTCCGTCCTGATGCTTGCCCAGAGGTTCCGGGTAACCTCATGGCCTTCCATATGCTCATAAGGCAGGAGGAGCCGCAGAAAGGCCGCCGGCGCTGCCGGCTGATAGGCGTCTTGCACAAATTGCACCACCAGTCCGGCCGACTCCGCCGCCACCCACTCATTGAAAGGGTGATCCTCAATGATGGCGGTGCGTTCGGTGTTCACCAAAAACTCCCCATGCAGGAGCAAGGGAACCGGCGCCGGCACTCTGGTGGGATAGAACACCTGAACGGGCCGATAGGAATCGGTGGGTGTCACCCGCTGTTCCGCCACCGGTGCGGCCACCATCCAGGAAACCTTGCGGGCATGCTCGCGATCCTGAACGCTGAGCTTTTCCAGGAGGTGGGAAGGTGTATCCATTTCCCTTCTCAGGATCCGCCAGTTTTGTTCGGTGACCTGGCCGGTTGCAGAAACTCTGATAAGGGCGGTTGCCAACCCCGACGCATCCTCCTCGCTCTTCCGCCATTTCCAGACCTGGACCTCGTTCCCCCTGACCAACTGCAGGTTCCGGACATGGGAAAAAGGCAGGAAATTTTCCGGCCGCAGCTCAGACCAAACCTTGGCCAGTTCACCTTCGGCCCTCACCTGCGGGGCCAGGGGGAGTTTGATGACCGTGGTGAAGCCGCTTAACTGCGAGAGCACCTGGTCCTGCTCCGCGGCTTGTTGCCGTTCGAGGGAAAAGGGCAGCCACTGAAACGGGATTTCTGCATATGCGGGCAACCCCTTTTCCAAAAGCCATTCCAAGGCCTTTTGCTCATCGAACTCCAACCCTTCGTTATTTTGGGAATAAATTTGGGGATGGGCGGTAATTTCGAACACTGCCTTGAAGCCCACCCCTTTGCGGCCGATGGTGCCTTCAGGTTTATCGGAGAGATCGGTGCCGCTGATGGCCGCCACCGCGCTGGGGACAAAGCCTTCCCCCTGATCCGCCACATATATGGCGCCATTTCGGGCCACCAGGCGCACCAGGCGGGCGTGGGCGTCGTCGCAATTCTGGAGCAGCTCCAACAGCCAGCGCCCCCGGTAGTCCCTCGCAGCCCGCCGGGCCCCCCGGGCGTCTTGCACCAACCGATCGGAGTCGGCGTTATATACCTGCTCCCGTTTTGCCAGTAATGTCTCGATGGCCTCTTTCAGTGAGCCGGGCATGCTCTTAGCCCTACTTCTGGGGACGGGATGAAAAAACCCCGGACAAAGTTTTCTGTAGCCAAGGCAGGAAGTCGGGGGCCGGCGGGGGAACGGTGATGTGGTAAGAAATCAGGCAGCGCTCGGCCTTGGCGGCGGAGAGGCGCCATTGGTCGTGGCGGTCGGCGAAGCGCGTGTGGAGGAGGTAGAGCGCAGATAAGGTGGCCACCGCCTGTGAGGCCGTGGGTGGGAGGAGGGGC
>VGSQ01000093.1 GCA_016874975.1 Deltaproteobacteria bacterium | reverse complement strand
CCCCTCCCGGCCTTTTTTTTTGCCCATACTTTTCTATTGTTCCCTTTGTCCGTTTCCGGTGATGACGTCGTACGAAAATCCTCATCTGCAATTCTCTGCTACCCTTTGTCGCCCAATTTTTGGTAAGCTTGAAGACAGGTTTGACAGTCAATCTTCTTAGGGGGAGAGGGATTGCCAGGTGGGGGAGATCCTAACTGGAGCGCAGCAGAAGCAAAGCTGCGCCGTCATTGACGCCGACAAACCGGTAACCCTTTTTTCCGCCACCATCATCGTCATCGCCAATATGATCGGCGCCGGGGTCTTCACCACCCTGGGCCTCCAGTTAGCCGGCCTGCCCTCTCCTTTTGCGGTCCTCATGCTCTGGGTGGTGGGGGGGGTGGGGGCCTTTTGCGGCGCCCTGTGCTACGGCGAGCTGGGCGCCCTGATGCCCCGCTCCGGCGGCGAATACACCTATCTTTCCCGCATCTACCATCCCGCCGTGGGTTTCCTGTCCGCCTGGGTCTCTCTGGTGGCCGGCTTTGCCGCGCCCATCGCCCTGGCGGCCATGGCCCTGGCGGAATACGCCGCGGCCCTGTTCCCCGTGCTGGATAAGACGGTGGTGGCCGTTTCGGTCATCGTGGTCGTCTCCGTCGTCCACCTGATAGATGTGAGGCTGGGCTGCCATTTTCAAAACATCTTCACCATAGGGAAAATTCTTTTAATTGCCGGGTTTATCGTGGCGGGGGTGTGGCTCGCCGACCCCCAGCCCCTGGCCTGGTCGCCATCCCGGAGCGATTGGGGCGCGGTCTGCAGTTCCGCCTTCGCCATCTCCCTGGTATATGTCTTTTATGCCTATTCCGGCTGGAACTCCGCGGCCTACGTGGCCGGCGAGATTCAGAAGGCGGAGCGCAACCTGCCCCTGTCGCTCTTTTTAGGGACGGCCTGCGTCGCTCTGTTCTATGTGCTGCTCAATTTCATCTTTCTCTACACCGTGCCGGTGAGCGAGTTGGCCGGCAAGATCGACGTGGGCTTTCTGTCCGCCCGGGCCATCTTCGGAGGTAAAGGCGCGGCCTGGATGGCCGTCCTCATCTGCCTGGCCCTGATCTCCAGCCTCAGTTCCCTCATCATGGTGGGGCCCCGGGTGATGCAGGCCATGGGGGAGGATCTGGGCGGGTTCAGTCTGCTGGCCCGCAAGAACGCCCGGGGCGCGCCGGTCTTTGCGGTCCTGCTGCAGTCCGGGGTGGCCATCGTCCTCACCCTGACCGCCACCTTCAACGCGGTGCTCACCTATGTGGGCTTCACCCTGGCCCTGTTCGCCTCCCTCACCGTGGCCGGCGTGATTGTCCTGCGCCTGCGCCGGCCAGATCTCCCCCGGCCCTTCAGGACCTGGGGTTACCCGGTGACCCCGGCCGTCTTTTTGCTGCTTTATGGCTGGATGCTCATTTATCTCATCCTGGAGCGGCCCCTGCCGTCCGGCTTCGGTCTGCTGACCCTGGCCTCGGGGCTGCTGATCTACCGACTGTTGGCCACCCGCCCGGCGGCGATGAACCGAAAATTCCCCTAACACCCTGCTTCTGGAGGAGAGACCGTTGACCCTGGCACGCGGCTTCAAGGCGGCTTCGTTCGGACTCACACTGAGCCTGATGCTGTTCCTCATCCCTCCGCCCCACCCCGGCGCACGCCCTGCCTCGCTTTGGCCCGCCTGGTGGGCGAGTCGAACCCGGGAGCCGGTGGAAAAAAAAGGGGATGCCTTCCCGCCGGAGGGCATCCCCGCATTGCTGGGGCCGGGTGGGGCCTACTTGATGCCCAGGCGCTCGGCCTCTTTGGGGGTCTGCTTCTTCAGGAGATCAAAGAAGGCGTACTGGGTGATGATGTTGAAATCCTTTATCAATCTGCCCAGATTCGCATCGGCCTTCTGGTAATGCATCTGGCCCTCGGAAAAGGCCTTGAACACATCCCCGGGGACCGTGCCCATAGCCAGAACGAGTTTGGAGTCGACTTTTTTCCTGCCGGCATCATCAAGAGCCGCCACCTTTTTCCCCAATTCCACCATCTTCTGGATGGTCTCCTCCTTCAGGGCTTCCACCTTGGGGGTGAGGTCCTTGGGGTCCGGCTTGTCCTTCATGAGTTCGTTCACCTTTACCAAGGCTTCCACATATCCGTCGAAAATGGCCTTGCCCAGATCTTCGGGGCTTTGCGCCTGAGCCAGGGTCGCCATCGCCAATCCGCAGAGCAGGGCACAAGCCGCTGCCAACGTCAGTTTCCGGAATTTCATCAAGTTCTTTCTCCTCCTTCGGCAGTGGGTGTTGAAAATCAGCCTGGTCCGACTCACCATGCGGGGGAGTGGACCAGGCTGGCAGGACCATATCGCAGAACGATGGTCGGAGCAAGATATTTGTGGTGCGAAAATTTGTGGCGGGGGGGAGGGGTGCCGGGGGGCGTGGCACCCCGGCACCCCTCCCCAGCCGCCACTGTTTCCCAAGCCTCAGGAAGGCTTCCCCGCCGCCTCGGCCGCCTTGGGCGGGGAGGCCGCGGGGGCCCCGGGTTTTTTGATCTGGCTGCTGATGTTGAGGAGAATGCCGACGGACATGAGGTTTACCAGAAGGGAGGAGCCGCCGTAGCTCAGGAAGGGAAGGGACAGCCCCTTGGTGGGGGCCATGCCGCTGACCACCGCCATGTTGATGACGGCCTGCAGGCCGATGACCAGGGTGAGTCCCAGGGCCAGGTAAGACCCGAAGGTGTCCGGCGCCCGCAGACTCAGCAGGATGCCGCGGTAAATGAGAATGGCGAACAGGGCCAGGATGAGGAAAACCCCCACAAACCCCAACTCCTCGCTGAAGATGGAGAGGATGAAGTCCGTATGCGCGTCGGGCAGATAGAAGAGCTTGGCCCGGCTCTGCCCCGGCCCCAGACCCGTGGC
The DNA here is from genome assembly GCA_016874975.1 of Deltaproteobacteria bacterium. Classification (GTDB taxonomy): domain Bacteria; phylum Desulfobacterota; class Desulfobaccia; order Desulfobaccales; family 0-14-0-80-60-11; genus VGSQ01. The sequence goes on along the minus strand of VGSQ01000093.1, from coordinate 11,508 downwards.
GCCGCCGGAGCCGATGGCCAGCAGCGACTGCTTGAGCTGGTAGCCCGCGTCCTGGCCGTATTTCCAGGGGTCCAGAAAGGAAAAGAAGCGGGCCAGTTTTTTGGGGTCTTTCAGGACCATGACGGTCACCGCCACGGCCCCCAGGCCGGCGGTAATACCGAGATAGGTGAGCCGGGCGCCGCCCACCAGCAGCATGATGAAGACAATGGCCGCCAGGGTGAGGGCGGTGCCGAAGTCCGACTCCAGACCGATGAGCCCGACAAACAGCCCGGCCACCAGTATGTGGGGCAGGAAGCCGATGGTGAGGTCCTTCATCTTCTCCTGTTTGCGGGTCATGGAGTAGGCCAGGAAGAGGACCATGGCCAGTTTGGCGAACTCTGAGGGCTGGAGGCTGATGGGTCCCAGACGCACCCAGCGGGCCGCGCCCCGCACCTTGGCGCCCAAGGGCGGAATGAAGACCAGGATGAGGCCGATAAGAGTCAGCACCATGAAGAGATAGACATAGCGCTGGTAGGATTGGTAAGGAATATGCCGGCCCAGGTAAAGAATACCCACCCCCACCAAAGCGTAGAGCGCCTGGCGCCTGAAGAAGAAATAGGGGTCCTGATACTGATGCTGGGCCAGAAAGGTGCTGGAGACAAAGACCATGGTGAGACCCAGGGACACCAGAATCAGGCTGGAAACCAGCAGGATCTGGTCACACCGGGTCGGCAGGGCGGAGTCAGCCCTTTTGAGCATGGGCCACCTCCTTGACCAGATGCTGAAAGGTTTCTCCCCGATGGGCGTAATCGCGGAACATGTCGAAGCTGGCGCAGGCCGGGGACAGCAACACCACGTCGCCGGGGCGGGCCAGTTGCCGGGCCTGGTGCACGGCTTGGGCCAGATGGGCCGAGAGGTGGACCGGGGCCAGCCCGTCCCAGACCTGGGCCAGGTGCTCCCTTGTTTCCCCCAGCAGGACCAGGGCCTTGACCCGCTCCCGGATGAGGGGTGACAGCAGGGTGAAGTCGCTGTCCTTGTCCCGGCCGCCGGCAATGAGCACCACGGGCCGGTCAAAAGAGGCCAGGGCCCGGGCCACCGCCCCCACGTTGGTGCCCTTGGAGTCGTCCACGTAGTCCACGCCGTCGATGGCGGCCACCCATTCCAGGCGGTGGGGCAGCCCGCCAAAGCGGGCCAGGACCTCCCGGCAGGCGGCGGGGTCGGCGCCCGCGTCCAGGGCCAGGAGGAGCGCGGCCATGATATTTTCCAGGTTGTGGCGGCCGGGCAAACGGATCTGCTTCAGGGGGAAGACCGCCTCCCGTCCGGGGGCGGACCTCACCCGCAGGACCTCATCCTCCAACCAGGCCCCTTCGGGCAGGGCCTGCCGGGCTGAGAAATAGCGGACCCGCTGCCGCCCCAAGGGAAGCTCGCGCAGCAGGGGGGCGTCGTGGTTGAGCACGGCCAGGTCGCCGGGACCCTGGTTCCGGAACAGGCCGGCCTTGGAGGAGGCGTAAGCCCCGAGGTCGGGGTAGCGGTCCAGGTGGTCCGGGGTGACGTTCAGCAGGGCGGCGGCCTGGGGGTGGAAATGAGGCGCGGTGTCCAACTGGAAGCTGCTCACCTCCAGCACCAGGTGGGTGCCCTCAGACTGGCGTGACAGCAGGGTGGTGGCCGCGGTGCCGATGTTGCCCCCCACCAGGGGCCGGAACCCCGCGGCCCGGAGCAGCTCCCCCAACAAGGCGGTGGTGGTGGTCTTGCCGTTGGTGCCGCTGACGGCGAGGACGGGCAGGGTGAAGAAACGGGCGGCCAGCTCCAGTTCGCCCCACACCGGCACGCCGGCCTCCCGGGCGGGGATGAGCCAGGGCGCCTCCGGGGGCACGCCGGGGCTCAGCAGGATGAGGTCGTAACCCTCCACGTCCGCCGGTTGGGGGACTCCCAGCTCCTCCACCACGTCGAAACCCTGGAGCTCGCGCCGGGACTCTTCCAGGGCTTCGGGCGGCGCCTGGTCGGTGACCGCGACCCGGGCTCCCTGCCGGGCCAGGAAGGACGCCAGGGCCACCCCGGTGCGGGCCAGGCCCACCACCAGTGTTTTTTTTTCCTTGAGGTCCATCTTATCGCAGTTTCAGGGCGCTCAACGACAGGAGCCCCAGGACGATGGAGATGATCCAGAAGCGCACGATCACCTTCGGTTCAGGCCAGCCTTTCAATTCGAAATGGTGATGGATGGGGGCCATGCGAAAGATGCGCTTGCCGTTGGTGAGCTTGAAAAAACCAACCTGCAGGATGACGGAGACGGCCTCCACCACGAAGACGCCCCCCACCAGGACCAGGAGGATCTCCTGCTTGGTGGCCAGGGCCACGGTCCCCAGGATGCCCCCCAGGGCCAGGGCGCCCACGTCGCCCATGAAAACCTGGGCGGGATAGGCGTTGAACCAGAGGAAGCCGATGCCCGCCCCCACCAACGCCCCCAGGAAGATGGAGATTTCCCCCACCCCCCGGACATAGGGGATTTGCAGGTAGGCGGCGATGCGGGCGTTGCCCGCCAGGTAAGAGAAGATAACATAGAAGGCGGCGGCGATGGTCACCGGCCCGATGGCCAGACCGTCCAGACCGTCCGTCAGGTTGACGGCGTTGGCGCTGCCCACGATGACCAACAGCGCAAAGGGGATGAAGGCCCAGCCCAGGTCGGGTTGCAGCTGCTTAAAAAAAGGAATGGTGAGGGTGGTGTCCAGACCGGGGAGGTAATAGAGCCACAGGGCCACCACCAGCGCCACCACGGTTTGGATAGCCAGTTTGGCCCGGCCGCTCAAGCCCCGGTTCTGTTTCCTGATAACTTTCAGATAATCGTCCAGGAAGCCCACCAGGCCGAAACCCAGGGTCACGAAAACCAGCAGCCAGATGTAAGGATTGGCCAGGTCCACCCACAGCAGGGTGGTGACGATCAGGGCGAAGACGATCATCAGTCCGCCCATGGTGGGGGTGCCGGCCTTGGAGTGGTGTGATTGGGGGCCGTCTTCACGGATATACTGACCGATTTGGAGCTCCCGCAGTTTGCGGATGCACCAGGAACCGATGGCAAGGGAGATGACCAGGGCGGTGAGAATGGCGAAAATGGTGCGGAAGGTAATATAGCGGAAGACATTAAAGCCGCCGAACACGGTTTTAAGGGGATAGAGCAGGTGGTAAAGCACGGCATTCTCCCTTGTCGGATGTCGAATCGTCAGGTTCCGCAATCTTGATGGGCGGGGGCTGCGCCCGGCTCAGTCCTCCAAGGCCTCCAGGAGGCGTTCCATGCGCATGCTGCGGGAGCCTTTCACCAGCAGCCAGTCTCCGGGCTGCAGAAATTCCCGCAGGGCCAGGGCCCCCTGGTCATGACTCTCCACCGGATGGATGCGGGCCGCCGGCAGGCCCCCCTCCCGGGCCCCGGCGGCCACCTCTTCCCGGAAGTTGCCGTACACCACCAGGTAATCCAGGCCGGCGCGCGCCGCCAGTCGGCCCAGTTCCCGATGGGCCTTCACTGCGCCCGCGCCCAGCTCCAGCATGTCCCCCAGGGCGGCCACGGCCCGGCCGTCGTCCCGGAGTTCCGTCAGGGTCTGGAGGGCCATGGCCATGGAGCCGGGGTTGGCATTGTAACAGTCGTTGAGGAGGTGCACGCCGTTCGTCAGGGCGGCCACCTGGGAACGGCGCACGATGGCCCGGAAATCCGCCAGCTGCGCCGCCACCGCCTCGGGCGCCACTCCCAGGAGCAATCCCACGGCGGTGGCCGCCAGGGCGTTGTACACCTGGTGAAGGCCCGGGACCTGCAGGGTGAGGGACCAGCTGGCCCCGCGCCAGTGCAGACGGAACGTTTGGCCGGCGCGTCCCCGGGGCTCCCGGTCCGAGGCCCGGAGATCGGCCTGGGGGCCAAACCCGAAGCCCACCGCCGTCCCCGTAAAGTCCTGGGCCTGCCGGGCCACCCGGTGGTCGTCGGCGTTGTACACCAGAGCGGCGCCGGGCTCCAGGGCCCGGATGAGCTCCCCCTTGGCCCGGGCCACCCCGGCCACATCACCCACGCCCTCGGTATGAGCGGCATAGACGTTCAGGAGAACGCCCACGGTGGGCCGGCAAATCTCTGTGAGGCGGCGGATTTCCCCGAAGCGGTTCATGCCCATCTCCACCACCGCGGCGTCGTAGCCGGCGTCCAACTGAAAGAGAGTCTGCGGCAGGCCGATGAGATTGTTGAGATTGAGCTCGTTTTTCAGCACCCGAAAGTTCCTGGAGAGCACCCGGGCCGTCATCTCCTTGGCCGTGGTTTTGCCGCAACTGCCGGTCACCGCAGCCAGGGGCAGCGAAAAACGGGAGCGCCAGGCCCGGGCCAGGTCGCCCAGGGCGGCGAGGGTGCAGGGCGCGGCTATGACCGCCACCCGGCCATCCCAGGCCTGCCGCCGGAACTGGGGCCGGTCCTCCACCAGCAGCCCCCGGGCCCCCCGCTCCAGGGCCTTGCCGAGATAGTCGTGGCCGTCGTGGCGCTCCCCCTTCAGAGCCACATAGAGCTGACCGGACTGACAGGTGCGGGAGTCGGTGCTGACTCCCAGGAAGGCCGCCGCCGGGCTCCCCTGGAGGAGGGCGCCCCGAATGGCGGCGACGACGTCGGCGGCGGTGAAATGGGCGCTCATCAGGGCCGGTGCTCCTGCAGGGCCTGGAGGACTTCCTCCCGGTCATCGAAAGGCAGCCGCTCCTCTCCCCAGATCTGGTAATTTTCATGGCCTTTGCCCGCTACCAGGACGGCGTCGTCGGGTCGGGCCAGATCCACGGCCAGGTGGATGGCCTCGCGCCGGTCCGGCGCCAATAGATAACCCCGCTCCCCCCGCCGCGCCGAGGCCAGGCTGAGGCGGGGAAAGCCCATCTCCTGCAGCCCGGTCTCAATCTCGGCGATGATGGACCGCGGGTCCTCGGTGCGGGGATTGTCGCTGGTGACCACCACCAGTCCGCTCAAGGCGGCTGCCGCCCGGCCCATGAGGGGCCGTTTGCTGCGGTCCCGGTCGCCGCCGCAGCCGAAGACGGTGATCAGCCGGGCGAAATCCAGCGCCGCCAGGGCCTCCAGCACCTGGGCCAGGGCCGCGGGGGTGTGGGCGTAATCCACAAAGACGTGGGGGCCGCTCTCCGGGCCGAAGCGCTCCAGCCGGCCGGGAACCCCGGACAGGCCTGCAATGCCGGCGGCCACTGCCGCCGGAGCCAGACCCAGCCCCAGGGCGGTGGCCGCCGCGGCCAGGATGTTGTCCAGGTTGAAGGGCCCCACCAGGCGGGAGCGCACCAGGAGTTCGCCTGCCGGCGTGTGCAGCCGGGTTTCCAGACCGTGCCGGTGAAAGCGGTGCTCCAGGGGGCGCACCTGGCTCTCCGGGTAGCGCCCGTAAGTCAGGGCCGGCACGGACACCCGCCGGTGCAGGTCATGCCCCCGGGGGTCGTCCAGGTTAAGCACGGCCAGTCCCGAGGGGGCGATGCCGTCGGCCAAGAGGTCCAGGAAAAGCCGGGCCTTGGCCGCAAAGTAGTCCTCCAGGTCCTGGTGGTAGTCCAGATGGTCCTGGGACAGATTGGTAAAGACCCCGGCGTCAAAGACGACCCGGTCCACCCGCTTCAGGTCCAGGGCGTGCGAGGACACCTCCATGACCACGTGGCTGGCCCCCAGGTCTCGCATCTGGCGCAGCAGACGCTGCAGGTCCAGGGACTCGGGGGTGGTCACCGGGGCCGGCCAGGAGCGCTTCCCCAGGCGGTAATTGACGGTGCCCAGAACCCCCGCCCGGTGTCCCGCGGTTTCCAGAATGGCCTCCAGCAGATAGGAGGTGGTGGTCTTGCCGTTGGTGCCGGTAATGCCCACCAGCACCAGTTCCCGGCTGGGGTGATCGAAAAAGGCGGCGCTCAGGTGGGCCAGGGCCAGACGTGCGTCGGGCACCCGCACCAGGGTCACCCCCGGCGGCGGCGTCCAGTCTTCTTCGCTGACGATGACGCAGGCGCCCCGGGCCAGGGCGTCGTCGATGAACCGATGGCCGTGAGTGCGGTGGCCTCGCAGGGCCGCAAACATGCCGCCGGGCGCCGCCTCCCGGGAATGGCAGGCCACTCCGGACACCGGCAGGTGGGGGTCGCCCACCACCTGACAATCGTCCAGGCCGTTCAAGAGATGGGCCAAGATCTTGGGGGCTGATGCGTCTGTCTGCACGGCTTGGGTATCTTCGCCCTGGAGTCTCGGCATGTTCAGTGATTTATAGATAAAAATACCAATATATCTGGGGCGCGCTGCGCACCCTGCGTAACTTGGATCATTTCATAGGTCATAGGGCGTGCCGTGCACGCCGAGGTCGGCGGCCGCGGGCCGCCCTATGAGCTGTGCCTGGACACCCGGAGGCGGGTGTCCTACATAAACTTTCAGGACAGGGGAACATGGAGTTGCCGGGGAGCGGGATGGGAGCACAGGTCGAAGCCACCGGCGGGCTCTCCTGCTTCCATCCTATCCCAACATCCCGCCCTTGGCAAGGGGCGGGCGGCCGCCCTGCATTTATGAGTTCGACTGGAACTTCACTGAACAAACGGTGCCGGGAGCAAGGGGCGCGCCCGGGGGCGGGTCCTGGCCGACGGCCAGGCCGCTCCCCTCCAAGCGGCACTTGAGGCCCGCCCGGTGCAGCAGGTCCGCCACCTGCCGGATGGTGAGGCCCTTGAGGTCGGGCATCACCTTGAATTGCACCGGGCCCTTGGGAAATTTCGGCTCGGACGGCTCCGCGGGTTTGGGGGGCGGCGCCGCTTTCGGCGAAGGCGTCGGCAGCACGCCTGCCTGAATGGTGAGGGGTTCCGTCTGCGGGTAATGTCCCAAAACCCGCAGGGCCTGGCCGGCGATCTCACGGAAAATGGGAGCCGCCACCACGCCGCCGTAGATGGCCCCCTTGGACTCCTCCACGATCACGGTGATGGCCAATTCCGGCTTCTGGGCCGGCACCAGGCCCATGAACACCGAATTGTATTTGCTGCGGGAGTAGGCCCCGCCCACCAGTTTCTGAGCCGTGCCGGTCTTGCCGGCGGTGGCGAAACCGGGAGGAGAGGCGTCTTTGGCGGTGCCCCCGGGTTGGGTGACGGTTTCCATAATGGCCAGGGTAATCTCCGCGGTGCGGGGGGAGATCACCGAGCGCACCGGCCGGGGATGAAATTCCCGAATCTTCTCCCCTTTGGGATCGGTGATCTCCTTCACCAACAGAGGCTCCATGAGCACCCCCTGGTTGCCGATGGCGGCCAGGGCCATGGTGAGTTGCAGGGGGGTGACCGACACCCCCTGGCCAAAGGCGCAGGTGGCCCGATCCAGCGGCGAACGGGTCTGACGCAGGTTCTTGAGGAGCCCGGCATTTTCCCCGGGAAAGAGAATGCCCGTGCGGCCGCCGAAACCGAAGGCCCGCAGATAATCGTGCAGTCGGCCTCCACCCAGTTTGTTGCCGATCTTGGCGGCGCCGATGTTGCTGGATTTCTGGATGACTTGTTGCACCGTCAGGGCGCCGTATGGGTGACAGTCGTGGATCACCTCTCGGGCGCCCAGGCGCCAGACGCCGTTCTCGCAGTGGAAGCGGTCCGACGGCTTCACAATGCCGGCGTCCAGGGCCGCGGCGGCGATGAAGACTTTAAAGACCGAACCGGGCTCAATGGCGTGGGTGACGTTCCGATTGCGCCGGGCCTCCTCGCTGTAGCGCTGGTGAAAGTTGGGGTCCATGGCCGGCAATTGGGCCATGGCCAGGATCTCCCCGGTGCGGGGACGCACCACCATCACCAGACCACCCGCGGCGCGCCACTTTTCGACTCCTCGCCGCAGCTCTTTTTCGGCAATGTATTGGATGGTGCGGTCCAGGGTGAGGATCAGGTTGTTGCCCATGACCTCCGGGTCCCAGGCCTTCTCCTCGGTGACGACGATATGGCCCCGGGCATCCAGCATCCTGAAAACCTTTTTAGGCTTGCCGTAGAGGTCCTGTTCGAACTGGTGCTCCAATCCCTCCAGTCCCTGGCCGTCGATGTTGCAAAAGCCCAGGATGGGGCCGGCCAGGTGCTGCTGGGGATAGTAGCGCCGGGCTTCGGGAATGAGATAAACCGCATCTTCATCCCGGCGCTGCCTGAGGTTCCTGGCGGCGGGGGAGCGGCTCTCCACCTGGGCCAGCCAGCCCTTGAAAGCCTCCTCCCGTTCCGGAGTGAGGTGGCGCCTCACCCAGACGAAGGGGCGGGCCCGGGTGAGGATTTCCGTCACTTCCAGGGGCTTGAACCCCAAAAGGGGGGCCAACTCCCGGCTCAACCTCTGAGCCTGTTTGATCTGGCCGGGGTGGGCCACCACCGAGGAGACCCGGCTGCTCACCGCCAGTTCCACCTGCTTGCTGTCCAGGATCAGCCCCCGGACGGGCAGCACGGGAGCCAGCTTGTTGATTTCCTGGTCGGCCTTCTCTTTCAGTTCGGCGCCCTGGATAATCTGGAGGTGGAAAAACCGCGCCCAAATGGCCAGCCCCAGGAAAAGGAGACCGGCTCCCACCAGGATGATGCGCACCCTGACCCATTTGCCCGGCGTGGCGTTCATGGTACGGTAATGACCTGGTCAGGCCGGGGAGGAGCCATGCCGTAAGTTTCCACGGCCAGCTTCTCCAACCGGGAAATGGCCGTCAGGTTGGAGAGTTCGATACGGAGTTTGCGGTTCATCTCCAGAAGCTGCTTCTGGGCCTCCTGGGCCTGGGAAATCTCGTAGTTCAGGGTGACTGCCTGGAGATTGCCGTAGGCCCAATAGAACGAGGATACCACGATGCCTGCGGTGGCCATCACCAGGACGATGACCCCGGCCCGCCACCAGTGGCCCTGCCGATAAGTGAGCTTGCGGTTGCGGGCCAGCAGGACCTGGCTCATGGTGCTGAGGCGCATGGTGGGATTGCGGGGCATGGCTCACCTCCGGACTCAGGAAATTTTTTCAGCCACCCGCAGCTTGGCGGACCGGGCCCGGGGATTGCGGGCCACTTCCGCCGGAGTGGGCGTCAAAGGCTTTCGGCCCAGACGGACCATCAACCCGGCCCGTTCCCAGGAGAGGAACCGCTGCTTCACCATCCGGTCTTCCAGGGAGTGGTAAGAGATGATCACCAGGCGGCCTTCCGGTTCCAACCATGTGGGCGCACCCTCCAGAAAGGCCTCCAATTCCTCCAGCTCCCGGTTTACCGCCAGGCGCAGGGCCTGAAAAACGCGGGTGGCGGGATGGTGGCGCCCCCGACGTCCGCTCCCCAGGGTTTCCTGCACCACCTGCACCAGGTGGGCGGTGGTGGCCAGGGGCCGGCGTCGGCGTCCTTCCACCAGCACCCGGGCCAGGCGCCGGGCCTGGGGCTCCTCCCCGTACTCCCGAAAAATGCGCTCCAACTCTTCCCGGGAGCTGTCCTGGAGAAGCTGCCGGGCCGTGGGGCCGGGAGCCGTGGGATCCAAGCGCATGTCCAGCGGTTCGTCCTCCTGAAAGGAGAAACCCCGGCCGGAGCGCCGCAATAAATAGAGGGATAGGCCCAGGTCCAGGAGAATGCCCGCCGTCCGGGGCGGCGTCCGGGCGGCCAAAAGTTCCCCCAGACGGGCAAAGGACGCATGCATCAAGCGAAATCGGGAGGTGAAGGGGGCCAACCGGCCGGCGGCGACCTGCAGAACCATTGGGTTTCGATCCAAACCCCAGAGCTCCCCCCTCTGACTGGTCCGCCTGAGGATGGCCTCGGCATGCCCCCCCTCGCCGACGGTGCCATCCACATAGAGCCGCTCCGGCCGGATATTCAGGCCCCCCAACACCTCCTCTACCATAACCGGTTCATGAACCGGGGTCTGGTCTACGGGTTGAACGACAACGACCTCCTCACCGCGTCGGGGCTAAGCCCCGAGCAGCCTTAGGCACTGTGCAGACGGCGCAGGGCGATTTTTCGTCCCCGGTGGGCCCGCATCATCTTGACCAACAGCCGCCAGGCGACCCCGCTCAAGACGGCGGCGCCCAGCGCCATGGCCCCAATCTCCTCAAAAATCCCCAACATCGCCGTATCCCCCTGTGGCTGAGCCCTCCACGGCGGTGGATGTCGAAGAGGGCGCCTTCCTGGGCGCTCGCCTTTCTCTGCCCGGCGGTGCGTGGGAAACCGGGACCTGCCTCTCACACCAGGATTTCGTGCAGCACATCTTCGTTGATGGATTCTTCCAACTGCCGACGGTGGGCCTCAAAGGCGGCGCGGTCCCAGATTTCAAAGCAGCGCACCGCCCCCACCAGGGCCACCTCCCGGCTCAATTTGGCGTAGTCCCGCAGATTCGGAGGAATGAGGATCCGCCCCTGGCGATCCAGGGGGCATTCTTCCACGCCGGACATGAGGAAGCGTTGCAGGGCGCGCAAATCCTTTCGCAAGAGAGGGAGCTCCCCCAGTTTGGCCTCGATTTTCAACCACTCGGACTGCGGAAAGGCCAGCAGGTACCCATCAAAATTGGTGAGGATCAGTTGGCGGTCCTGCCGTTCCTGCAAGAGTTCCCGGTAGCGGGCGGGGATGCTGACCCGCCCCTTGTTGTCCATCACATGATGAAAGCTACCGGTGAACATGGATCCGGCATCCCCCTATACTCCACTTCAAACCACTTTTTCCCACCCACGGCCAAGATAAAGCCATCTTTAGGGAACTGTCAAGAAAAATTTTTAAAAAAAGTAGATTCACAAATCCTGCCCACGCAGAATTGGAGGGGAGTTTTGGGTGGTCGAGTCGACCTTGCGCCGAAGCGGAGAAGTGGGAGGACGTCCCACCAGGGAGGGATTTTTAGAACTTTTTCAGGGAGACTATGGGATATGGGACAGGGTCGGGGGAGGAGGAACGTTATGGCCAGGGCAACTTTTCCCTGGGGCGGGCCGGGCAGGCCGAGGTCGGCGGCTCCTGTGGCGCAGTTTTCTCGCCCGTGGTTCCCCCCACCCCCTCCCAGCCCCCTTTATGGGGGGCGGGAGGCGGGGCCTGCGGCCCCGCCCCCTTAAAGCGTTAAGGGATGGGGGGGAGGGGGCAAGGGTTTATGACCCTTGGCCCCCTCCCCCACAGCAAACCTTTCAAGACAGTTGCTCATGAGCCTGGGGCTCACCCGCAAAGCATGAAAAGTTCTCCCCCTCACCCCGGCCCTCTTCCCCGCCGGGGAGAGGGGGATAAGGAACTTTTCCTAGCAGTCCCTCATGGGCCGTTGGCCCACCCATAACACCTGAAAAGGCCGGTGGGGCGGGCGTCCCTGCCCGCCGCCTTTGTCTCTGGTGGCGCAGGCTTCCAGCCTGTGCGCTGCACCGGCAAGATGCCGGTGCCACCAAGAACTTTTCAAGACAGTTATTCATGAGCCTTGGGCTCACTCGCAAAGCATGAAAAGTTTTCCCCCTCACCCCAGCCCTCTCCCCCGCCGGAGGAGAGGGGGATAAGGAACTTTTCCTAGCAGTCCCTCATGGGCCGTTGGCCCACCCATAACACCTGAAAAGGCCGGTGGGGCGGGCGTCCCTGCCCGCCGCCTTTGTCTCTGGTGGCGCAGGCTTCC
>VGSQ01000092.1 GCA_016874975.1 Deltaproteobacteria bacterium | reverse complement strand
AGTCCCGGCAGGGGCTCGGGCGGCGGGGCCACGGGTGGCGGCGGGGCCGGAGCCGCAGCCCTGGGAGGTCGGCCACCGCGTCGGCCCTGCTTCGGGGGGGGCGGGCCCGGCCCGGCAGGCGACGGGGCCGCTCTGTGGCGCTTCGCCGGCTTGGGCTTTTCCTCCCGGGGCGCAGGCGCCTTCCCTGAAACCTTCGGCTTCCGGGGCGCCGGGGCATCCGGCCTGGGGTCCGCCGCCCGGGGAACGGGCGCGGCCCTGGCCGGCTTCGTCTTGTTGCTCGGAGCTGCGGCCGGCGCAGCCGCAGACCTTTGGCGGGCCGGGGCCTGTACCGGCTTGAGGGCGAATTGAGTCTGCCCCAGGACCAGCTGGCAGTAAAGCAGACCCTGTTGGGCTTCTTTGAGCTTGGCTTTGCTGAGGCGGCCTTTCAGGCGCGGTTCAACGGAGTGGTAGTCGCCCAGGAGGGCCCGGAAGACCTCTTCGGCCAGGACATAATCCTGGGCCGCCAGGGCCAGTCGGCCCAGGATGAAAAAACCTTCCCTGACGGTCAGGAGCCCGTCCCGATAGATCTCTCCCAGGAGCGCCAATATGGCGTCTTCATCTTCCTGCAAGATGGCGCATTCCAACGCCAGGAACCTCATTTCCTGATTGTCCGGCTCCAGTTCCAGGGCTTTGAGGGACCATTCCAGGGCTTCCTCGCATCGATAGGCACGGAAAGCCTGTCTGGCCAGACCGGCGTATTTTTCCATCTTTTTCCGGCTCTGGGGGGAGCCGGCCGCCTGCCCCGCGGTCGGCGTCTTCTGAGAGGGCCTTTTTTTCACGGGAGCTCTTTACAAAGACGGCGTCCCGGCCGGCTGGATGCGGGTTGCGGGACGCTCTTTTCCAGATAGTGGAAACCCCGTTTCAAATCGCCAACTCTTTCAGGGTGATCCGGGCGTTGATGCCCAGGTGGTCCTGGAGGTGGCGCCGGACCCGGCGGCAGAGGCCCTCCAGGGCCTTGATCTCATCGGAAAAGAAGGCCTCGGCCACGGTGAGTTCGATGTCCAGAATTTCCAGGCCGGCTTCGGTGGCCACCTGGCAGTGGAACTCCGGGGCGTGGCCGCCCAGGGCCTGGGACAGGAGGGCGCCGATCTGCCGGGGGTGCACCTTGATGCCGCCCACGGAGAAGATGGCGTCCACCCGGCCCCGCACTTCGCCCAGGCGCACCAGGGTGCGGCCGCAGGGGCAGGGCTCGGTGAGCAGGCTGGTCCGGTCGCCGCTTTTGAAGCGCACCAGGGGAAAGGCCAGGGTGGACAGGGTGGTGATCACCAGCTCGCCCTCGGCCCCCTCGGGCAGGGGGGCGCCGCTCACCGGGTCCACGATTTCCGGATAGAAGTGGTCGGCGGAGAAATGGAGGCCCCCGTCCGCTTCGCAGCTATACGCCAGCCCCGGCCCCATGACCTCGGTGATGCCGTAGGCGGTGCAGGCCCGGACCTGGAGACCCTCTTCGATCTCCCGGCGCAGCGGCGGCGGCAGGGGCGCAGCCACCAACAGGGCCTTTTTGAGGCTCAGGTCCGCGGGCACCAGGTCCATCTGCTGCATCACCGTGAGGAGATGGAGGGCCAGGGAGGGGGTGGTGACCAGGACCGAGGTTTTGTAATCCCGGAGGACCATGAGCTCCTTGGCGAAATTGAGGGTGGCCGCGGGGATGACCGAAGCGCCCAGGTATTCGGCCCCGGCCTGCAGGTCCCGGCGCCAGTTGGCCAGGCCCGGAGGTAAAATGAGCTGCACGATGTCTTCCCGACCCACCCCGGCGGCGGTGTAGAGCCGGGCCAGGAGCTCCAGCCAGAGCTTCACGTCCTGGGAGGTGTAGCCCACCACCAGGGGCTTTTCCGTGGTGCCCGGCGAACTGACGATGCGCACGATGTCCCGCAAGGGCACGGCAAAGAGGCCGTAGGGGTAGTTTTCGGAGAGGTCCGCCCTGGTGGTGAAGGGCAGACGGGCCAGGTCTCCCAGGCTGCGGACGTCCTCCGGGCGCAGACCCAGGCGCTCAAACTGCCGCCGGTAAAATTTCACCTGGCGGAACGCCCGGGTGAGGGTGCTCTGCAGGCGCTCCAGTTGCAGTTGCTCCAGGTCTTCGGAGGCCAGGGCCTCGTATTCCGGCTGTCGCAAACTCCTCACCTCCCTTCGGTGAATTCCTTGTAATCCCGACCCAGATAGGCCCGGGTCACCTGACGGTCCTGGAGCAGGTCCCGGGCGGAGCCGGAGAGCATGATGCGGCCCGTTTCCATGACGTAGGCCCGGTCCGCCACCTTGAGGGCCGCCCGGGCGTTCTGCTCCACCAGGAGGATGGTGACGCCCTGGGCCCGCAGTTCCCCCAGGGTGGCCAGGATGCTCTCCACCACCAGGGGGGCCAGGCCCAGGGAGGGCTCGTCCAGGAGCAGGAGGCGGGGGCGGGCCATCAGGGCCCGGGCGATGGCCAGCATCTGCTGCTCCCCGCCGCTCAGGGTGCCGGCGCGCTGTTCCTGGCGCTCCCGGAGTTTGGGAAAAAGCTCGAGAAGCCACTCTCGGTCGCGTTCGATGGCGCCGCGCTCCTCCCGACGATAGCGGCGATAGGCCCCCAGCTCCAGGTTTTCCGCCACGCTCATGGGGGCGAAGAGCTGCCGGCCCTCGGCCACCTGGGAGACGCCCAGGCCCACGATGGCCTCGGGGGCCATCCCGGCCAGGGATCGGCCCTGGAAGGTCACCTCGCCCTGCCAGCGCACCAGGCCGCAGACGGCGTTCAAGAGGGTGGTCTTTCCCGCGCCGTTGGCGCCGATGAGGGCCACCACCTCCCCTTCCCGGACGCGGCAGGTGACGCCGCTCAGGGCGGTGACGGCGCCGTAATAAGCAAAGAGATTGCGGATTCTGAGCATAGTTTCGGAGGGCCGGGCCTGCCGGAGGTCCCGGCCCGGCCATGATAACACGAAGTTGCGGATTAAGAAAAGTCGGTCATGGGAGAGGGGGCCCGGGAGTCACGGATCCCTGCCCCGCTCCTCCACCCCCCGCCCGGCGTTTCGGGCTATCTGAGGCCGTCGAACTCGTCCTTGTTGATGAAGGAGATGGAACTGCCCTGGGAGGACGACACCACCTTCAGCAGCGTCAGCCGGGCCCTGGTGCCGTCCCGCAGGGAGTAGGCGTTCCCTTTGGCATATTTCAGTTGTCCGCCCATTCTCAAAGAGGCGTACACCCGGTAGGAACCGGCGCCCGGGAGGTTGAAGGTGTAGGAACCGCCATTGGCCAGGGCCTGCGTCTGGCCCATCACCCGTTTGGCTTTTCCCTCCTCCTTGACGTACTTGACCGTCTCCAGGAGATAGCCCGTCTCGTTCTTGACGGTGACGGAACTGGCGGCTTCGGCCCGAGGCAGGCTCAAAAAACCGGTGGCGAGGACGACGGCGAGGGCCAGCATCAGCTTCCGCATATAAACGACCCGCTGCATGAAACACCTCCGACTCTGAAAGGATGAACAGCTTTATGCCTTGCAGCCTCCCTCGCCGCGGCGGGTAAAAGGAGGCGCTGCTGCCGGACGGTTGCCCTGCATGTGCACTTTGAGTTTCGAGCCGACAAAGTGTCAATTTTTTAAAAATGACGGAAAAAAGAAGCGCGCTGCTACCCCTGCCAGTCGGTGCCGAGATACGCGGCGATGACCTCCGGGTGGCGCTGGATGGCCCGGGGCGGCCCTTCGGCGATGAGGCGGCCGTAGTTGAGCACCGCGATGTCGTCGGCCACCTCCATGGTGAGGCTCATGTCGTGTTCCACCAGGAGCACGGTGACGCCCCGGGCCTTGAGGTCCAGGATCATTTCCCCCAGGCGCTCCGTCTCCACCGGGTCCAGCCCCGAGGCGGGCTCGTCCAGGAGGAGCAGGATGGGCTGGGCGGCCAGGGCCCGGGCGATCTCCAGGAGGCGCTTCAAGCCCAGGGGCAGGGCCGCGGCGGGCTGGTGGGCCCGGACGGCCAGCCCCACCATCTCCAGGGCCTCCCAGGCGTCCCGGCGGATGGCGGCGTCCTCCCGGCGGGCCCGGGGCAGGCGCAGGGCCCCGGCCAGCATCCCGGCCCGGGTGAGGCGGTGGCGGCCCACCATGACGTTTTCCAGCACCGTCAGGTGGTCGAAGAGCTGCACCAACTGAAAGGTGCGGGCGATGCCCCGGGCGGCCGTGGCGTGGGCCGGTTCGCCCTGAATCTCCGCCCCCAGAGAAAGGATGCGGCCCGCGTCCGGGATCAAAAAGCCGGTGACCAGGTTGAACAAAGTGGTCTTGCCCGCGCCGTTGGGGCCGATGACGGCCTTCACCCGGCCCGGCGGCACCCCGAAGGTCACCGCCTCCAGGGCGGCCAGCCCTCCGAAGGAGAGGGACAGGCCCTCCAGTTCCAGGAGCGGAGTCTCAACCAGGGGTGGTCCCTCCTTCCGTCAGGCGATGACGCCGCTCCCACAGGTCCATGAGGCCCCGCACCAGGCCCCGGGGCAGGAAGATCATCACCACCATGAGGATGGCGCCGTAGATCACCACCTCAAATTCTTGAAAAAAGGCCAGGAATTCGGGGAGGACGGTCAACGTCGCGGCCCCCAGCAGCGACCCCCAGATGCTGGCCATGCCCCCCACCACCACCATGGTCACCAGCTTGATGGAGAACATGATGTCAAAGGAAGAGGGCGCGATGAAGTTCAGGGTGTGGGCGTAGAGGCTGCCGGCCAGGGAGGCGTACAGGGCGCTCAGCACGAAGATCTGCAGCTTGAGGCGGGCCGTGTGCACCGCCAGGGACTGGGCCGCGGTCTCGCTGTCGTGCAGGGCGCGCAAGGCGCGGCCCACCCGGGAGTCCACCAGGTTGGCGCTGAAGGCCAACAGCAGCCCCACGCAGGTCCAGACCAGGAAATATAGGCGGAAGGGGGTGTCCAGAGGGAAGCCCCCCAGGCTCAGGGAGGGGATGCCGTGGAGGCCCGAGGGTCCGCCGGTGAAACGGTGGCCCTGCACCAGGACGATAAAGATGATAACCCCGAACCCCAGGGTGGCCATGGCCAGATAATAGCCCCGCAGTTTCAGGACGGGGATGCCGATGAGGAAGGCGGCCGAACCGGAGACCACCAGTCCCAGGAGCAGGGCCAGCCAGGGGTTCACCACCCCGGCGGCGGTGAGGATGCCCGAGGTGTAGGCCCCCAGCCCGAAAAAAGCGGCGTGCCCCAGGGAGATCTGGCCGGCATAGCCCATGAGCAGGTTGAGCCCCACCACCAGAATGGTGTGGATGCCGATGATGTTGAGCAGGGTGAAATAATACTGGTTGGTCACTGCCTGGGGCACCAGCAGCACGCCGGCGGCGAACAGGAGCCAGGGGTTGAGGAGCAGGCGGGTCACCCCCGGCCTCCCACCAGTCCCTGGGGACGCCAGAAGAGGACCACCAGCAGAATGAAGAAGGCCACCGCGTCCCGGTAGCCCGAGGAGATGAGGCCCGAGGCCAGGGATTCGGCCACCCCCAGAAGCAGGCCGCCCAGGACGCCGCCCAGGCTGCTGCCCAGGCCGCCCAGGATGGCGGCGCAGAAGCCCTTGAGGCCCAGCATGGTGCCCATGTCGTAGACCCCCAGGGTGAGAGGAGCGATGAGGATGCCCCCGGCCGCACCCAGGGCGGCGCTCAGGCCGAAGGAGAACTGCACCATGCGGGAAGCGGGGATGCCCACCAGCCGGGCCGCACGCTGGTTGTAGGCGCAGGCCCGCATGGCCTTGCCCGCCAGGGTGAGGCGGAAGAAGGCCTCCAGCAGGGCCACCACCAAAGCCCCCACCCCCAGCACCCACAGGTTCTGGGGCATCATGGTGGCCGGCCCCAGGTGCAGGGGGGTGCTCCCCGAGAAGGGGGGCAGGGTGTAGGCCTCTTTGCCCCAGAAGCTCATGGCCAGGCCCTTGATGAACACCGCCCCGCCCACGGTGATGATGATCAGGGTGATGGGCGAGACGTCCCGGGCGGGCCGGAGGGCCAGGCGCTCAAGCAGCAGGCCCGCCACCGTCACCAGGGCCACCCCGCCCACAAAGGCCAGGGGCAGGGACGGATAGAGCTGGTAAAGGCTGATGGCGCACAGGGCCCCCAGCATGACCATCTCCCCCTGGGCGAAATTAATGATGGTGGTGGCGTTGTAAATGATGCCGAAACCCAGGGCGATGAGGGCGTAGATGGCCCCGTTGGTCAGGCCGGAGACCAGGTATTGAAGCAGGGGTCCGAAGTTGTCCACGGTTATGGCATGGCCTTCAGGGCCGGGCCGCAGGTATGGGCGCCGGCGGCAGGACAGGGGAGGGCGACGGCGGTTGTCCCCTACCATTCCCATCCTGGTTCCCAAGCTCCTGCTTGGGAACCAGATTGGACGCGAAGCTTTGCTTCGCTCACCATGTCAAATAATTCCGAGACAATGGCTATCGTGCCAGGCGGAGCCTGGCGGGCATTGGCGTTCCCAAGCAGGAGCTCGGGAACGAGATCAAAGCAGGGCAGGGAAGGGGGGCCGATGGCGGCCTCCCCCTCCCGCAACCGGTTAATCGGCCAACGCAAAGGCGTTGCCGGCAATCTTGACGATGACGAAGGCGTCCGGGGCGAGGCCGTTGTGGTCCTCGGGACTCATGTTAAAGACCCCGCTGACGCCCGCATAATTCTTGGTCTGCTCCAGGGCCTCCCGGATCTTTTCCCGGTCGGCGCCGGCCTTTTCCAGGGCCAGGACCAGCATCCCCATGGCGTCGTAGGCGTAGCCGCCGAAGCTGGAGGCGGGCTTGTTGTACTTGGCCTGGTACTTTTCGTCATAGGCCTTGCACACCGCCTTCTGGGGGTCGTTGTCGGGGAGCAGCTTATAGATGGTCAGTTTGCCCGCGGGCATGAGAATCCCGTCGGCCGCATCTCCCGCCAGTTCAATGAACTTCTGCGAGGCGGCGCCGTGGCTCTGCGCCAGGGGCATCTTCATGCCCAACTGCTTCATGTTCTTGGCCACCAGGGCCGGAGCCGGGCCGGTGCCCCAGCAGATCACCGCCTGGGGATTCTTGCCCTTGATGCTGGTGAGCTGCGGGGTCATGTCCGTGTCTTTTTCGCCGAAGGTCTCTTTGGCCACAACTTCCATGCCCGCGCCCGGCGCCTGGCCGGTGAGCTGCTTCATGCCCGCGTCGCCGAAGCTGTTGGTCATGGTGAGGATGGCCACCTTGGTGATGCCCTTGCCCTTGAGGTAGGAGAAGATGCGGGCCACGGCCATCTGGTCGGTCTGGGCCGTCTTAAAGACGTATTGCCGTTGGTCCGCCGGCGAAGTGATTTGCACCGCGGCGGCACAGGAAATGAGGGGCACCTTGGCCTTCTGGGTCACTTCCAGCACCGTCATGGAGGTGGGCGTCAGGCTGGGGCCGACGATGGCCAGGACCTTGTCCTTGTGCACCAGCTTTTCGGCGTGCAGCCGCGCCTTGGTGGAGTCCCCTTCGTCGTCTTCAATGATCACCTTCAGGGGAGTTCCCTTGATCCCTCCCTTGGCGTTGATTTCCGCGGCCAGCATCTCCATGGTCTTCTTCTCCGGGTCCCCCAGGTAGGACTGGGGGCCGGTGGCGGAGAAGATGCCGCCGATGACGAATGGCTCCGCCGCCGCCGCCGGCGCACTGAGCCAGGTGAGACTGATGAGTGCCAATACTCCGACCATGACCACAATCATGCCTCTGCTCTTCATGGGAACACCTCCGTCAGGGGGCCGAAAAAGCGGCGCCGGTGCTGCGCCCCCGCCGCCTGGCCCGGCGTCCGGGGGCCGAAGCGTCGCGGCTTAAAGCCGATAAACCTCTTCCCCCGAATAAATGTGGATGCCTTCTTGCCGGAGGAGCTTGATGGCCTCCTCCAGGTTGTCGAAGCGAAAGATGATGACCGCGTTCTTGCCGCTGTGCTGCACAAAGGCGTACATGTACTCCACGTTGATGCCGGCCCGGGACAGCACCGCCAGCACCGAAGCCAGTCCCCCCGGCCGGTCGGGGACTTCGATGGCCACCACTTCGGTCTTGCCCACGGTGAAGCCTTTGCCCTTCAGGACCTCCCGGGCCAGGTCGTACTTGTCCACGATGAGCCGCAGGATGCCGAAATCGGTGGTGTCGGCCAGCGACAGGGCCCGGATGTTGACGCCGGCCTCGCCCAGGATGCGGGTGACTTCGGCCAGCCGGCCGGCCTTGTTCTCCAGGAAGACGGAAATCTGCTCCACCTTCATGCCTTGGCTCCTTCCAATCGGCGCCGGTCGATGACCCGCTGGGCCTTGCCTTCGCTCCGGGGGATGGTCCGGGGCTCCACCAGGCGCACCTTTACGGACACGGTGAGATAGTCCTTGATCTGCCGCTCGATCCGCTTGGCCAACTGCTGCAACTGCTTCACTTCGTCGCTGAACGCGGCTTCATCCACCTCCACCTGCACCTCCAGGGTGTCCAGGTGGCCCTCCCGCTCCACGATGAGCTGGTAGTGCGGCGCCAGGCCGGGGAATTCCATCAGCACCGCCTCGATCTGGGAGGGGAAGACGTTCACCCCCCGGATAATGAGCATGTCGTCGCTGCGGCCCTGGAGGCGGGAGATGCGCCCGATGGTGCGGCCGCAAACGCAGGGCGTGAGCGTCAGCGAGGTGACGTCCCGGGTGCGGTAGCGCAGCAGCGGCAAGGCCTCCTTGGTGAGGGTGGTGATCAACAACTCCCCCGCGTCGCCCGGGGGCAGCCGCTCCAGGGTGGCCGGATTGATGATTTCCGGCAGAAAATGGTCTTCAAAGATGTGCAGCCCCTGCTTGGCCTCCACGCATTCGATGCCCACGCCGGGGCCGATGATCTCGGACAGGCCGTAGATGTCCAGGGCGTCGATCTTCAGGCGCTGCTCGATTTCCTGGCGCATGGCCTCGCTCCAGGGCTCGGCCCCGTGGAAACCCACCCGGAGGCTGGTCCGGGCGAAGTCCACCCCCATCTCCTGCCCCACTTCCGCCAGATACAGGGCGAAGGACGGGGTGCAGCAGATCACCGTGGGGGAAAAGTCCTGGATGAGCATGATCTGGCGCCGGGTCTGGCCGCCGGACACGGGGATCACGGTGGCCCCCAGGCGCTCCACGCCATAGTGAAACCCCAGGCCCCCGGTAAAGAGCCCGTAGCCGTAGGCCACGTGCACGATGTCGCCCCGGTGTACGCCCCCTGCGGCCAGGGTGCGGGCGATGATCTCCGACCAGGTGTTGATGTCCCGGGCGGTGTAGCCCACGGGCGTGGGTTTGCCGGTGGTGCCCGAGGAGGCGTGCAGGCGCACGATCTGGTCCATTGGCGCGGCGAACATGCCGAAGGGATAGTTGTCCCGCAGGTCCTGCTTGGTGGTGCAGGGGAGGCGCTCCAGGTCCGCCAGCGTGCGGATGTTTTCGGGCTTCACCCCCGCTTCGTCCAGGCGCCGACGGTAAAAAGGCACCAGGTGATAGACCCGTTCCACTAAGGCCTGCAAGCGCTTGAGCTGTAGCGCCTCCAGGTCCTCCCGGGGCCGGGTTTCGTTTTCTATGTCGTAAATCATAACCCCCGAAAACTCCTGTAACCGATTCAATCGGTGAAAACTACCACATAAAGAGGCCGCGGGTCAAGACGCCGGAAGGGAAATTTATGGGCAAGGGAAAGTTGGCCGGCGGCTGCAACCCGGAAAGGGCGTGGGATGGTGGGAGTTTCCAGACGCCTTGGATCCGCGAGCAAACAGGGAATCCCGAACTCAAAATAAACTTGATAACCTGCCGGCTCTCCCCTTATCATATGATTTAATTGTAGTAGTATATCTTGCCAGGTTACCTTCATAAAAGATTTTCGAACCTTTTGCCCCACCGTGTCAAATAGCATAACGGCTCCCCGGCTCGGGCAAATGGTGTTCTTCTAATTATTTTAACAAGTTATGTTTGTCATGGTTGCCTAAGAAGGCGGTAGCATGAGGAGGACCGGATGAGACCTGCCATCAAAACGAAACAGGATGTGTTGCATAGGCTGCACCAACACCGACAGCGCCTCAAGGCCCTTGGGGTAAGCACGATAGGGTTGTTCGGCTCATTTGTGCGAGGAGAACAGCGTCCTGACAGCGATATCGACTTGCTGGTGAAATTTGAGACGGGACGGAAAACCTTTGATGCCTTCATGGAACTTTCCTTCCTTCTGGAAGAGATCTTGCAACATCGCATTGAACTGGTAACGGTGGAATCTCTCAGCCCTTATATCGGGCCGTATATTTTAAAAGAGGTGGAGTATGCCTCTCTCGCCGCTTGAATATCTCCGCCATATCCTCGATGAAACCAGATACCTGATCTCGGCAAGCTACGGCTTGAGCAAAGACCGGTTTATGGGCAGCGAGACGCTGAAGCGGGCCTTTGTGCGAAGTATAGAGATCATCGGCGAGGCGTCTAAGAAAATATCGAGTGAACTAAAGGAGAGATACCGTGAAGTAAATTGGCGTTCTCTGGCAGGGATGAGGGATCGCCTCATTCATGACTACTTCGGAGTGGACTATGAGATTGTTTGGGATGTTGTTCAGAATAAGATTCCAGACCTTCATCAGAAAATAGAGGAGATGCTGAAACAAGAAGGAGAACGGCAAGATTAACCCTGCGTACTTCGACCGGATTTTGAAAGTCAGATAGCGGTCAGGACGCAGGGAAAATGAGCCGGGGACAGCTTTCTGATGAGGCGTTGGCACCGAAACAGTTATGAAAAACAGATGCTTGGTCCAGCGCAGTTTCCCGGCTTGGAAGCGCTCCCGGCCCGGACGGGGCCGCCCCCGGACATGTCAGATGGAGAACAGCCGCCCCCGGCTGTTCCTTGGAAAAAAAGGGGGGTAGGGCGCCTGCATCTCCGCCGGCAGCACACTGGTCAAAATGATGACCAGCCCGGAATACATGGTTTTTACCTTTCAGGGAACCACAGGGGTTTTTCTGCTCTGCCAGGCAGCGCCGGCACAGGCTGGAAAGCCCTTGCCGCCAATTTGATTACACGCTGGTGTGAATGCCCCTCTGGTCGCCGGCGGCTGGGGCGGGCGGCGCCAGAAAAGTGTCCCCCCCGTCGTTCCCAAGCTCCTGCTTGGGGACGCTCATTTCCACCCAAGCTCTGCTTGGGTGCCTGAAGCAACGGTGCTCCGGCCAAGCAGAGCTTGGCGCGCAAGCCGGTTCCCAAGCGGGAGCTTGGGAACCAGAACAAAAGGAGGGCGCAGGGGCGTGGGCCGAGGGACGCCTTCGGGATTTTCCCGGCCCTCCTTGCCGAGGCGCGGTGCGTTCCCCACCTGTCCGCCCCGGCGAAGAGGCCGGCGCCGGCGTGGTCCAGAAAACCGTTGACCCCTCCGGGATTGTCTGTTATTTTCTGTAGGGGGAATATCTACCCTGAGGGGAAACTATGTCCAAGCTCGCCAGCTACTTCACCAAGGCCGACCGCAAGAAGCTTTTTTTCGACTACCTGAAGCTCATCGGCATCCTGGAGATTCTCATCTTCATCGTGGTGGCGTTGTGGTCTGCGGACGACAAATATCATCGCGCCTACACCCCCTTCCCCTGGAAGGAGTACCTTTTTGTCGCCTTTGCCTTCCCCATCTGCCTCACCTTTCTGATGGGGGTCATCATCGCCGGGTTCAATCACTTTATGGGGGAGGACGATTCCGCCCCGGTGGAGGGGGAGGCGGAAAACCAGTTGGACGCGGTGGTGCGCCAGGTGCGGCGGCTGCCCTTGCTGGCCATTCTCTTTCTCATGCTGACGGCCATGTTCGCCCTGTATAATCTCAATCACATCATGACCTGGCTCGCCAACCTGGGCTACAACACGTTCCTGTTCCTGAGCTACGCGTTGGCGGTGTTGGGGGTCATCGTCGTCATCTATCTGATGTTCTTTCTCTTTTTCAAGTACCGCCTCAACCAGCGGCAGATGAAGTACCAATATTACACGGATATTTCCGAGCGCCACGGGCTCATCATTCTGGACGACCGCACGGTGCTGCACAAGAGCGGAAATCTTTTGGTGAGCGGCGGGCGCTGGCGTCGGCCCCGCCAGGTGCGCGAGGCGCCCGCGGCGGAGCCCGAGCTGATGCCGCCGTCGCCTCCCGATCGGCGCCACCTGCCGGCGCCCAAGCCCTGAAGGCGCACGGTGGCCACAGACGAGCCGCCCCGCGGGCCTCTGGTAATGCTGGCCGCACTTTCCCGGGAAGTGCGGCCTTTTTTGCGCCTTGTCCGGGCCCGGCGACAGGTCCGGGGGTGCTGGGAATGGCGCCGGGGCCGGCAGCGGGGTGTCCTCTGTCTGGCCGGCCCGGGGGAGGAGGCGGCGGCCGGGGCGGCCCGGGAACTTTTGCGCTCACACGGGCCCGCGGCCCTGTTCTCGGTGGGCTTTGCGGGCGCCCTGACGGAGGCGGTGGCCCCCGGCGACGTGGTGGTGGGGGCCGGACTCTGGCGCTACCGGCCGGAGGCGGGGGCACCGGCGGCGCTGGCGGGACACTCTTGGGCCCTGGAGGCCTCCGCCTTGGTGACGCGTTTACGGCAAGCCGGGTTGCCGGCCCACGCCGGCAGCCTGGTGACGGCCCCCGTCATCGTGCGCAAGGCGCAGGAAGGCCTGGCGCTGCATCACCTGCCCTGCCCCGTCCTGGACCAGGAGAGCGCCGCGGTGGCCGAAGCCGCCCGGGACGCGGGCGTCCCCTTCCTGGGGCTGCGGACGGTCACCGACGGGGCCGGCGAAGAAATCCCCCGGTTCCTGGCGGAGCTGCTGGAGGCGGGGGTGGAGCCGGGTTGGGGCCAAGCCCTGGTCTGGGTGGCGGCAAGCCCCCGGCGGGCGGTCGTGCTGCACCACTTCTGGCGGCGCGCCGTGCTGGCCGCCCGGCGCCTGGCCCGGGCGCTGGAGATTGCCTGCGAGATGATTGGCTAGAGAACCGTGGGGGGAGGGCCGGGGGCCTGAGGCCCTCATTTCCCTGTCAGCCGCAGCACCAGCCAGGTGAGGAAGGGCAGGTAGATGAAGATGCCTACCCAGCCCAGGCAGGGTTCGCCGATCCAGAAGGTCATGGTAAGATTGAAGGCCAGAATGGCCAGATAAAGGAGGGGCCCCAGGAGCGCCCGGCCGGGGAAGTCCCGCCGTCCCCAGTCCCAGAACCGGCCCCTGGGCAGGCGGGTGATGAGGACCTGCAAGAGGCGGACCATCACCAGGCTCACCAGGAGCCAGCCGGCGAAGTTGGCCAGGGGGATGCCGAAGTAGACCCCGGCCTCGGGGTAGCCGTAAATCTGGCCCAGGAACCAGCGGTAGCCCCGCAGGGCCACGGGGTCGATGACCACGTCCAGGGTGGTCATGAGCACCGCGGCCAGCAAGGTCGCGCGCCAGGAGCGGTGCAGGGCCGGGGGCTCCGGGAGGTCGAAGCGCCGCCCCTCCCCCAGGCAGAGCAGGGCCAGGGAGTAGCTGGCATAGGCCAGAAAGACGTAGGACAGGGAGTCCATAAAGGGGACCCCGGCCACCCAGAGCTCCCGGTCCACGGTGGCGGGGATATAGTAATAAAGGCCGAACGGGAAGCCGGTGTGGATGGAGGAGAACTCCGCCAGGAAGGCGGTGAGGTAGCCCAGCGGCAGGAAGACCAGGGTGCGGCCGGCGCCCAGGTGCCAGGTGGCCAGGACCAGGTAGGCCGCCAGAAAGATGAAGACATAGGGCCGCAGCACCACGGTGCCGGCCAGCAGCGTCAGCATATCAACCATGACCAGACAAGCATCTACCACACCTTCTCCGGCGGGTCAATGGTGGGGGGGGGAGCCAAAGGGTGGGGGAGAACCAGACAAAACCCTTCCTCCACACCCTCCCTCCCCCTGGATGGGGGAGGGCTGGGGTGGGGGTGGCGAAATTATTAGTTAGTTCTCATCCAGAAAGTCGTGCTTTCATGTGGGTGTGTTAGCGTCGGCAGGGCAATTTTTGGCGGCGCTCTGGTTATTCGAAGTCTATGAAAGCGAATGTGCCGGTTAGCGGGGCATCGTTGCCCGATTATCCCCTCTTTTGGGCGGACCTCTCCCCTGGTCATGACGCCCTGGAGGGGTGCGCCTTACGGGGCCGGCAGCAACATCCCCAGAACCAGGACATTGTAGGACACCACCGCGCTCCAGACATATTGCCGGAAGCCGGGCCAGCCCTGCCAGGTGCAGCGATCCAGACCAAAGGCCCGTTTCAGCCGGGAAATATTGGCCTCGATGCCGGCCCGAAAGTTTTTTGTAGGGTGCGCACTGCGCACCGTAAGGATGCTTAACTTTTCATAATTTATGTGTGAGCCCAAGGCTCATGAGTAACTGCTATGAAAAGTTCCTTATCCCCCTCTCCCCCGGCGGGGGAGAGGGCTGGGGTGAGGGGGAAAACTTTTCATGCTTTGCGGGTGGGCCTCAGGCTCATGAGCAACCGTCTTGAAAAGTCTTGGTGGCGCCGGCATCTTGCCGGTGCGGCGCACAGGCTGAAAGCCTGTGCCCAAAGGCGGCGGGCAGAGACGCC
>VGSQ01000091.1 GCA_016874975.1 Deltaproteobacteria bacterium | reverse complement strand
CCGCACCAGAGAAACATTCCCTGCCTGGATCTGGGCTGTGGGGGAGGCAATTTCCTCTATTTTTTGCGCTGCCAGGGCTTTCTTGACCTTCAGGGGGTGGATGTCAGCCAGGAGCAGGTGGCCCTGGCCCGGGGTCTGGGTCTGCCCGTCACCCAAGTCGATGTCTTTGAGTTCCTGCAAGCCTGCGGCCGCACTTATGGCCTCATCTCCGCCTTGGACCTGCTGGAGCATCTCCACAAAGAGGAATTGGTGGAGCTCGTGGGGCTGATCCGGGAGCGCCTGGACCCCGGCGGCATTTTCCTGGGCCGGACGCCCAATGGCGGGAGCCCCCTGGGGGCCGGCGTCTGTTTCGGGGATTTCACCCATGAAACCATTCTGACGCCCGAGAGCCTCAGGCAGGTTTTGAGGCAAGGCGGGTTCAAGGAGATCCGCTGTTTTGAACAGCGCCCGCTCCCTCTGGGGCCGGTTTCCACCCTCCGCAGCGCCCTGTGGGCCGCCATCCGGTTGCTTCACAAGTTCCAGGCCGGGGCCGAAGGGGGCGGCTTCGGACCGGAGATTCTCACCCGGGTGTTTTGGTGGGCGGCCGCCACATGAAAAAGGGGTTTCGGCCGGCATGACTGAGAAAATGCGCTGCGCCGTGCTCACCAGCACCCGTTTTCACATGTTCGACCTGGCCCGGCAGCTTAAGGCCCAGGGGCATGAGGTGCGCCTGCTCACCGGATACCCCCGATGGCGGCTGGACCCCGATCTCCGGGATATCGCCCGCACCAACTCGCTGCTCATCTTGCCCCTGGTGGGCCTGCCCCATCTGGGCCTCCCCTGGCCCCGGCCCCTCAAGTGGTCCCTGGAGCACCTGGCCCGGCGGCACCTTTCCTCCTGGGCCCGGCGCCACCTGGAGGGGGTGCAGGTCCTGGAAGCTCTGTCCGGCTGGGGGCTGGAGGCCGGGCCCTATGTGCAGCAGCAGGGCGGCGTCCATCTTTGCAACCGGGGTTCAGCCCACATTCTCTTTCAGAAAGAGATTCTGGCAGAGGAGTTCGCCCGCTGGGGCGCGCCGGCTCCGGACGGTTTCCCGGAGTGGGTGCTGGCCCGGGAAACCGGGGAATACCAGGCCGCGGACGCGGTGGTGGTGCCCTCCCAGTTTGCCCGGCGCACCTTTGTGGACAGGGGCGTGTCTGAAGAAAAGGTCTTTGTCTGCCCCTACGGCGTGGAACTGTCCCTGTTCCGGCCCTTCCCCAAGGCCGACCGCACCTTCCGGGTGCTGTTTGTGGGGGCCTTCTCCATCCGGAAAGGCATCGGCTATCTCTTTGAGGCGGTCCGGCCTTTGGTGCCGCAGGGCCGGGTGGAGGTGTGGCTCATCGGCGGCCCCAGCCCCGAAGCCGGAGAAATCCTGGCCCGTCATCAGGAACTGTTTATCAATAAAGGTTTCCACCCCCGCAAAGACCTGGCCCCACTCTATAGCCAGGGAAGCGTACTGGTGTTGCCGTCGGTGGAGGAAGGCTTTGGGCTGGTGCAAGCCCAGGCCCTGGCCTGCGGCGTGCCAGTCATCGCCACCCACAACACCGGGGCCGAGGACCTGTTCACCGACGGGGTGGAGGGCTTTATTGTGCCGCCCCGGGACCCCCTGGCCATTCGGGAGAAACTGGAATGGCTCCTGGACCACCCCCTGGAGCATGAGAAAATGCGCGCCGCGGCCTTGCAGCGCGTACGGGAGTTAGGCGGATGGGAGCAGTATGGGAAAATATGCGAATCAACTTACTGGAAAGTTCTCAGAAAAGCCCAAAAAAATGATTAGAACAATCGCTATCAAGAATAATTTTGTTAATCATAGCGCAATCATATCTTCGACTACATTATCGTTGCTGTGTTTTGTCTGTTTTATGTTTTTTATTAAAGACAGTCAGAACATTTATCAAATCGGAGCTCTCTTTATTACATGTGTTTTTCTCGGAATTCTTTTGCACCCAATTTTTATTATATTTATTAAAGGAGGTGGTGATCTTTTCCATCCATTGGTATTATTGATTTTATATTTTCTTCCACACCAAGTGGCAAAAAGCTTTTATATTCTTTGTAATGGCTGGACAATGAAATATGGGTTCCAACCTTTTAATCTTCCAAATTATCATTTTATTGCTATTTCATTGGTTTTTTTGGGTTTTCTCTCCCTGCTATTCGGTTTCCAATCCAAATGGGGAGATAAGTTAGCGGGTTTTATCCCAAAATTTACTATAGAAGCAAGATATATTTTCAAAAGCAGATGGCTTTTTATTATTATTTTTATTATTGGATATACAGGGGCTTACGTGCTCAGCAGAATAACCGCAGCCCATGACACCCCTTATGAAATTTCCAATATTACTGCGCTCAATCAAATACTATCAATGGCAGACATAGCTTTTTTCTGTATCGTCTTCGGATATTTTGCCGATAGATTTAGTAAAGAGAAATTAAGGTGGTTTATTTTACCCATTGTATTTTATTTAATAGCATGGTTATTAACAGGAGGGAGCAGGTCATCAATATTAAGATACTTACTAATCTTTATGGGAGCTTTTCAATTTGCCAGAGGAATGTCGCTATCTCTCCGACAATTTAAGATGGTTATTTTATTAGGAATAATTTCTCTGGTTTTTATGATGTTGTTTGGAACAGAATATCGAAATGTTTTGACTTCAAGCAATTTTAAGCGCGACCGCTTATCATGGAATGAACGAGTAACAGCATTGCAATATACTGTGAAAAAGTTACATCAAAAAGACATCTCGTCTAATATACAATTTTTAACAGAATCAATGAATGAGAGATTTATTGGCATAGATACATTTATTAATGTTCTATCATATGGTAAGGAAGGTGAGCGCCAGGAGAGAGCATTTAACATTAATCCAAATATTATAGACCAGATATTTTTTAGTATTGTGCCAAGAGCTTTTTATCCGGAAAAACCTTTTATGATGGAGCGAGGAAAATATTTCGGTCATATCTATTGGGGTAGTAGTTTACAAGGATACTCCTTTGCCAATATTACACCTTTTGTAGATTTATATAGAATGGGAGGGGCATTTTTTATTTTAATTGGTATGTTTGTATTAGGATTAATAATTAAAGTTATAAGAACATGGTTTGTAATGTCTTCTTCTAAACCGAACGTTGTAGCTTCATCTTTTTATGTTTTAACAATGGTAGGCATGCCATTGTGGCTTGAAACTAGCTATGGTGCATATTTTTTTATTATATCAAGAAAATTGTTTATTTTCGGTTTGTTTTTTGCGATGATTTATTTTTTAAAAGGGCATGTAAAAAGGTTAGTTTAACTTGCGTATTTTACATGTAACCCCCAGCTACGAACCGGCCTGGCATCTGGGCGGGGTGGTGCGGAGTGTGAGCCAGCTCTGCCGCGGGCTGGCGGGGCTGGGGCATGAGGTGACGGTCTTTACCACGGACCGGGGGGGTGACGGGCGGTTGGCGGTCCCGGTCAATGAGCCGGTGCAGGTGGGGGGGGTGACGGTTTATTATTTCAAGACGGATTTCTTTCTCAAATTCGCCTATTCCCGGAGCCTGGGGAAGGCCTGCCGCCTAAAAACCAAGGATTTTGATCTAGTGCACCTCGCGTCTTTCTGGGGATATCCGGAAATTCCGGCCGTCCGGTGGGCGAAGTGTTACGAGATACCTTACTTTGTTTCCACCCACGGCACGTTTCTGCAATATTCCATGAGCCAAAAGGCCCTGAAAAAATGGGTCTATTATTATCTGGTGGAAAAGGCGGTGCTCCAGGGGACCAGGGCCATCCATTACACTGCGGAACTGGAACGGGAAGGCATGGGGTACCTTGGTCTGAGGCCGCCCAGCCTGGTAATCCCCAACGGGTTGGCTCTGGATGAATTCCAAAATCTCCCGGAAAGTTCCGCCGCCAGGGACGTGCTTTGCTGGGAACAGGGGGAGCGGATTGTCCTTTTCCTGGGACGCCTCCATCCCCGCAAGGGATTGTCATTCCTGCTCGAGGCCTTCGCCCGGGCAGCAGCCAGCCTGCCGGAGCTGGTCCTGGTCCTGGCCGGGCCCGATGGCGGGGAAGAAAATAAGCTCAAGAGAGATGCCAAAAGGTTGGGGGTGGCGGGGCGGGTGCGGTTTCCCGGATTTATTTCCCCTGAGAAAAGGAACCTGTATCTCAGGGCTGCGGACCTGTGCGCCCTGGTGACGCATCCCGGCGAGAACTTCGGCAACGCCGCGGTGGAGGCCATGTTGGGCGGGGTGCCGGTGCTGGTGTCGGAGCACGTGGGCATCTGCCGGGAGGTGGCGGCGGACGGGGCCGGGGTGGTGGTCCCTCTCTCGGTGGAGGCCATTTCCGGGGCGCTGCATAACATGCTGGCCGACCCCGAGGGCCTGGGGGAGATGGGCCGGCGGGCGGCGGAGTCGGCCCGGCGGCGCTATGATATCCGGGTGGTGGCGCAGATGATGGCAGATGCGTATGAAGACATTCTCACCGGCAGGCGCAGTCCGGGGCTGGGCTGGTCGGACCAGTAAGCTCATTTGAGAGTATTCCAAAGGGGAAAGCCTGAAGCATGTGCGGTATTGTTGGTATCATGCATCTCAATGCAGAAAACCAGATTAATACGGAATTGTTGGACCGTATGGTAACCGTCCTGGACCACCGCGGCCCTGATGACAGGGGAATCTATGTTGACGGCCCCATCGGGCTGGGCATGACCAGATTGAGCATCATTGATCTGCCAGGTGGGCGGCAACCAATATTTAACGAGGACCATACCCTTGTCATTATCTTCAACGGGGAAATATATAATTACAAGGACTTGTATCATTATCTAAGCCAACGCGGTCACTGTTTTCGGACCAGGTCAGACACAGAAGTTATCATTCACGGGTTTGAGGAATGGGGTACGGAAGTAGTGTCCCATCTAGAGGGTATTTTCGCTTTTGCTATATGGGACAAGCATAATCAACTGCTTTTTCTGGCTAGGGATCATTTGGGGGTCAAGCCACTCTATTATTGGGAGAGCCCATATAGTCTATTATTTGCTTCGGAAATCAAGGCGTTACTCCAAAACCCGGAGGTTGAGCGAGCCATCAACCCCGTCGGTTTACGCAATTTTTTGGCTTACGGTCACAGCATTGGGCCGGACACGATTTTTCAGAGAGTAAAAAAACTTCTCCCAGGGCATCGTCTTCTCTGCGGAGTTCGCCAACCAATCACCCTGGAGCAATATTGGGATGTGCCCTGGGAAGAACATCCGCAAGAATCTGAAAGCATTTCAGTCAAAAAAATCAAAAGGTTATTAGAGGAAAGCGTCAAGATGCAATTAGTTTCGGACGTGCCATTGGGCGTATTTTTAAGCGGCGGCCTCGACTCATCTTGTATACTGTCTCTCATGTCCAGGGATATGGACACTCCTGTAAAGACCTTTTCTGTGGGGTTTAACAAAGAAGGGCCATTCTACGATGAACTGACGGATGCCTCGGTGGCCGCACGTCACTTTCATTCCGATCACCAAGAAATTAAGGCGACCCCCAAAGATTTTATAGATGTTCTGCCCAAGTTAATTTACCACTATGATGAGCCCTTTGCCGATGCTGCCGCTTTTCCCACATATTTGGTGGCTAAATTGGCAAGCCGCCACGTTAAAGTTGTTCTCACGGGAGATGGCGCAGACGAGCTTTTTGGGGGATACCTCCGCTATGGAATGGAGAAGCGCTTACGTTGGCTCAAGTATCTTCCGCTTGGCTTGATTGATGGCTTGGCAAGCGTATTCCACCCGTGGGCCAGCAAGCGGCCCCGCTGGCAGAGAGGATTGCTGGCAGTGCAAGCAAAAGATGCCGCGGCTCGGGCCGCATCTTGGTATCTTTGGTTCCCCGACAACATGTGTCAAGATATTTTAAACAGCGATTTTTTAGAAGAAATTAGAGGAATAGACTGCTTTGAACAGTTTCGATATTATTATAACCGTGCTCAAACATCGGATCATCTCAACCGATTAATGTACGTCGACTTAAAAACCCAAATGGTTGATTCATATCTGGAGAAAGTTGATAAGGCTTCGATGGCTGTCGGGGTAGAGGCCCGCGTCCCTTATTTGTCGCGCAATCTTGTGGAAACAGCATTTCAAATTCCATCGACTTATAAAATTAAGCATGGACGTTCTAAAAATATATTAAGAAAGGCCATGAAGGGATTGATACCCCAATCAACCCTCCATAAGCCAAAACATGGTTTTGCCGTCCCCTTGGAGCAGTGGCTGCGGCATGATCTTAAGGATTTTTTTGCTGAAATCCTTTTTGACCATCATACTAGACAGCGCGGCATTTTTAATTTTGCTACATTAGAGCGTTATTACCAAGCGCACATTAGTGAAAGGGGTTCCTTCAGCACACATCTTTGGTTTCTTCTTGTCTTCGAACTCTGGTGTCGTACATTTCTGGACATTTAAAATAAGCGAGAGAAATGTTGAAATTATGTCATCGGCTCCTATAAGCGTTATTATTCTCACATGGCAGGAAGAATGTAACCTGGCGGCCTGTTTGGATAGCGTAACAGGATGGGCCGATGATGTATTTGTGGTGGACTCCTTCAGCACCGACAGGACAATGGCTATAGCCAATCAGAAGGGCGTCCGTGTTGTCCAGAACCGTTTCGAAAATATGGCACAGCAACGCAATTGGTCATTATCCCAACTACCTCTTAAAACAGAGTGGGTTATGTTCTTAGATGCTGACGAACGCCCCACCGCAGAACTCAAGGATGAGTTGGCCAGAAAGCTCCCCACATTTTCAATTGAGATTGCCGGTCTCTATACTAAACGACGTTTTATCTGGCTGGGGAAATGGCTCAGGCATGGCGGTATGTATAAAAAGGTTCTACGCATAGTGCGGCGCGACCGGGCGCGGGTGGAAATGGCAGGGCGGAGGGAATATATGAGGGTGCAGGGGAACACTCTCCTTTTAAATAACGATTTGCTTCATGACGACAGAAAGGGGGTGGCCGATTGGATTAACAAACACAATAGGTTTTCAGACCAAGAAGTAGATGAGATAGCTAATACGGCAAAGAAAAAAGCTTTAACTGACATGTGTTTAAAGGACCCGGCATTCCAAGAGACAGAGGGGTCAAGGATTATAATCATAAGAAAATATTGGAATCGTCTTCCCCTTTTTATACGTCCACATTTGAGTTTTTTTATCAAATATTTCCTTATGCTTGGATTTTTGGATGGAATAGCTGGATTCACTTACCATTTTTTTCATGATTTTTGGTATCCAATGCTTGTAGATATAAAGTATTTGGAGCGACGATGCAAAAATATATATTAAATTCAATTAGATGATAAATAAATATAACACTACATAATATCCTATAAAAAACATTTGCCGCATATGATGGTTTCATCGTTGCCCCCATAGAAAGCGCTGCGTCGGAATGATTGACTATAATCCAAGTCCTTTGCTTCAATGCCTTTCCCGTGCCATCCTTCCCAGGTGTGCTTTGCAAATGGAATGGTTCGTCGTATCCTCCCGGTAACATGAACACAGGAAAGGGGGGATGCCGTGGCGAAGCAGGGAGGTGGGGGGAAGCGTCCCGGCCCTCGGGGGCAGGAGAGGGCAGGGAGGGAAGGGGCCGTCCCGGTCCGGCCTGACCCCGGCGGCAGCGGGGGTCCGGGGTCCCGGGCGGCGGACACCACGCACCGGCGGCAGTCCGGCTGCGGCCATGAGGAAAGGCATGGAATCTGAAGTAACCATTTTGCTGGAAAACCAGGCAGGCCCGGCCCCGGAGTGGGTGCGCCTGCTGCCCCTGGGGGAGGTGGCCCTGGGGGACGGGCGGGAGCCCCTGGCGGTGGACGCCGAGGCCCTGGCGGACCTGGTGGATCGCTTTGAGGAGCGGGGTCTGGACCTGGTCATCGACTACGAACACCAGACCCTGTCGGGCGGGAAGGCCCCGGCCGCGGGCTGGATCAGGGAGCTGGAGGCCCGGGACGACGGCCTCTGGGCCCGGGTGGAGTGGACCGACACGGCCCGGGAGCATCTCGCGGCCCGGGAATACCGCTATTTCTCGCCGGTGCTGCGCCTGGAGGACAAGACCCGCAGGCCCCTGGCCCTGCTGCACGCGGCCCTGACCAACACCCCGGCCATCAACGGCCAGACGCCGCTGGTGGCCAAGAGCGGGGTGGAGGGGGGAAGAAGCAGTCAGCCGGCAGCAGTCCGCAGTCCGAAGGGGGGAGCGTCCGGTGAAGCGGAGGGACAAATCCCCCCTACCCCCCCTTTCATCAAGGGGGGAACCTATGGAAAAGGGTTGGAGGACCTCCCCACCGACTCCCCTGGGGCCACAGGGGGGGCAGGGGAAAGTGAGGGCGGGCTGAGGGCGGACCGGGAGCAGGCAGCCCCGGGAAGAGGGAACGGGCTCGGGGCGGAATGGGCCCTGGGCGCAGCGCCGGAGGCGGACCGGGAGCCCCTGGGGGAGGTGGCCCGGCTGCTGGACCTGCCCCGGGACGCGGGCCTGTCCCGCATCAGGGGGGCCATCCTGGCCCTGCGCCGCAACCTGGAGCACCTGGCGGGCGCGCACGCGCAACTGGCCGCGCTCAGGGGCAACCTGGCCGAACGGGAGATCAACGCCGCGGTGGAGCACGCCCTGGCCACCGGCAAGATTCAACCCTGCCAGCAGGAGGAGGCGCTCAGCTTCGCCCGCCGGGACCTGGAGGGCTTCAAGACCTTTGTGGAGCAGTCCCTCCCCCAGGTCCCCCTGGCGCCGCTGCCTCCCTGGCAGGAGGAGCCGGCCCGGCCCCGGGAGGAAGGCCCCGCCCGGTCGAGCCGCATGGCGGTGTGCCGGGCCCTGGGGGTGGCGCCGGAGGACTTCGCGGCCCGGGAGCGGCGCCTGCGGGACGAGCGGCTGTTGTGAGGGGGAGGCGGGGGGGACAGGAGACGCAGGGGCCAAGGAATGGCGGGATGCGCTTCGCTTTCCCGCCCTACCGGGCTACCGGGCTGTGACGGGGGTGCAGAAAGCGGCGGGATGCGCTCTCGCTTTCCCGCCCTACACAGACTTTCCCGAGTAGTCGCACCGGGGCCGTTGGCTTAACCGGAAATCATGAAAAGCCTGGTTATGGCGCCCGGTGCGCACCATACGCAAAGTCGGGCTCACCCGGAAAGCAGGCACAATTCCCCCCTCCCCCAACCCCCTCCCACCGTGGGGAGGGGGCTGAAAAACATGTTCATGCAAAATCCTTACCGGACAGCGCTGACACCAGACCATACCGGACCTTGCCAGGCCATATCTGATCTTATCGGGTCACATGGGGGCCCAGAGGGCTGCAGGGAAGGAATGGATTTTCCTACTATACATAGAGCTTCTTGCAAAACTTCCGCCGCGGCGGTAGGGTTTCCGAAACATCATGGTGCGCGGTGCGCACCCTACAGATCCTCCGATGTTCCGGCCCCCCTGTAGGTGCGCACCGCGCACCATGAAAGAGGTTGGAATCTTGCAGAGCCTTTTCAAAACCGCCGGCCCTTTCCCAGGACAAAGGGAGAATTTTGCAAGAACCTCCATAGTGTCATAATTAGATGGACATAATTAAAAACCGTCGAAACCGTAGGGCGGGAAAGCGCAGCGCATCCCGCCGTGGGCGACTTCATCTTATGCTGTCAAACTGGGCAGCACCAGTTGGAAAAGACGGTCAGCGTGTCCGATTATTTATGACGCTATGTATAAAACATAATGGCAGCATGACTGCATAATCAGGAAAGGAAATCATGATCGTTGACGCCGAGGCATTGGCAAATATCTATGTGGGGCTGAACACGGCTTTCAATAAGGCCTTTCAGAAAACGGAGGTCTGGCACCCCCAGGTGGCCATGACCGTGCCCGCCAAGACCAAGATTCTGGATTACAAGTTCATGCTGGACTTCCCCATGGTGCGGGAATGGGTGGGCGACCGGGTCATCCGAAGCCTGGAGGGCAAATCATACCAGGTGGCCACCCGGGACTGGGAAGCCACCCTGGAGGTGGACCGCAACGATATCCGGGATGACCAGCTGGGCCTCTACGCCCCCATGGTGTCGGCCCTGGGGGAGGAGGCCCGCAGCCACCCGGACCGCCTCATCGCCGACCTCCTGTTGAACGGCTGGACGGACCCGTGCTTTGACGGCCGGCCCTTCTTCTCCGACGCGCACCCGGTGGGGAGCGAGACCGCGTCCAACGACGGCGGCGGCAGCAGCGCGGCCTGGTTTCTGCTGGACGTGCGCCGCGCGGTCAAACCCTTCATCTACCAGTTGCGCCAGCCGGTGCAGCTCACCCGCATGGACCACGCGCATGACGAGCACGCCTTCATGCGGCGCACCTACCGCTACGGCGTGGACGCGCGCTACACCTGCGCCTACGGCCTGTGGCAACTGGCCTACGGCAGCCGCCAGGAGCTGAGCCCCACCACCTACGCCCTGGCCCGGGCCGCCATGATGAGCCTTAAAAACGCGGAGGGCCGGCCTTTGCGCGTGCGGCCCAGCCTGCTGGTGGTCCCCCCGGCGCTGGAGGCCGCGGCCCGGGAGATCCTCCAGGCCCAGTTCATCGTGGGCGACGGCGGGGCGTCCATGCAGAGCAACGTCTGGCAGGGCTCCGCCAACCTGCTGGTGGCCCCGGAGCTGGCGGGGTAAACGTTCCGCAGGGTGCGCCCCGCGCACCATGCCCGGGGGCTGGCGGCGGGCTGGGACCCCCCGATCCGCCGAACTTTTCATGCCTTGCGGGTGAGCCCATGGCTCATGAGGAACTTTCTCGAAAGTCAGTCAGCTCCTCTTTGCGCCCTTTGCGCCTTGGCGAGAAATTTTTCTCACGCTCAGCCTCCAAGTTCCGTAGGGTGCGCACCGCGCACCATGCCCGGGGGCTGGCGGCGGGCTGGAACGCCCCGATCCGCCGAACTTTTCAAGCCTTGCGGGTGAGCCCCAGGTTCATGAGTAACTGTCTTGAAAAGTCAGTGACCTTCTCTTTGCGCCCTTTGCGCCTTGGCGAGAAATTTTTCTCACGCTCAGCCTCCAAGACCGCCAAGGGATTTCATCTCTTACGGGTCTACCAGCGGCTCATGAGGAACTGTCTCGAAAGTCAGTCAGCTCCTCTTTGCGCCCTTTGCGCCTTGGCGAGAAATTCTTGGTATGTCGCCATCCGGAAACTCCCCCTCCCCTGGTGGGAGGGGGCCAGGGGGAGGGGGATTAATCGCCCAACCGATGTAATTCTCTCCCTTTTCTCACCCCCACCCTAACCCTCCCTCATCAAGGGGGAGGGAACAAAATGACTTTCCGGATGAACACTAAAATAGAGTTGAATGGTTCTGGCCGAAACCGCGCTCTCCGAAGCAGGAGCTTCGGGAGCAAGGGCGTTCCCAAGCAGGAGCTTGGGAACGAGCCCCTCATGTTCCCAAGGAACACCCAGCTCATAGGGCGGCCCGCGGCCGCCGGCTGCAAACCTTGTCTTGCCGTTGACGCTTCCTTGCCTCCATGAAACAAATCATCCGATCCTATAAATACGGCCAAATCAGCCTGGCGGAGGCGCCTGCGCCGGGGGTGCAGGCCGGTGGGCTGCTGGTGCGGGTGGCGGCCGGTTGTGGGGGGTCGGCGCCTGCCCTGCCTTCGCCACGAATTTCTCAGGGTAATTCTTGCCGGCCACCCCTGCCTGGGGTAGTATAATTAAAGGGATATGAGCTTCTGGCAAAATTTCCACCGCGGCGTCAGGGTTTCCGAAATATCATGGTGCGCGGTGCGCACCCTACAGATCCTCCGATGGTCTGACCCCCATGTAGGGTGCGCACCGCGCACCATGGAAGAGCTGGTAGTCTTGAAGAGCGTTTTCAAAA
This sequence comes from Deltaproteobacteria bacterium, assembly GCA_016874975.1. Lineage (GTDB taxonomy): Bacteria > Desulfobacterota > Desulfobaccia > Desulfobaccales > 0-14-0-80-60-11 > VGSQ01. The sequence continues at coordinate 2,788 of VGSQ01000091.1, read as the reverse complement.
CCGCCGGCCCTTTCCCAGGACAAAATGAGAAATTTGCAAGAGCCTCATATGGCATGAATTTTCCATTATTCAGGAGATCACGCGGTGCCGAAACTTACGGTTATCTATTGGCGCGGAGAAAAATACTATCTGGGTAAGATTCTGGAACATCCCGAAATTATGACCCAGGGTGAAACGGTGGAAGAGTTGTTGGAAAATATCAAGGATGCCTATCTTCTGATGGTCTTTGATGAGGTCCCGGAGCACTATGAAATAAAAGAAATTTCCGTATGAAAAGGCGGGAACTGATCAGACAGTTAAAAGACGCGGGTTGTGTGTTGCATCGTCACGGGGCCAGGCATGATATTTATCTCAACCCCCAAAATGGCAGAAAACAGCCGATTCCTCGCCATACTGAAATTGACGAAACTCCCGCCGGTCATATCAAGAAATATTTAGGTATTCTCTGAAATGCTATCTTATTTGTTCTCATTCATTTCCTGACGTTTGCTTCTTTTATTTCCCCGACATTCAAAGTTATTCTCTCTTCTGCAAACCTTGTCTTGCCGTTGACGCTTCCTTGCCCCCATGAAACAAATCATCCAATCCTATAAAAACGGCAAAATCAGCCTGGCGGAGGCGCCTGCGCCGGGGGTGAAGGCGGGTGGGCTGTTGATCCGCGTGGCGGCCAGTCTCATCAGTCCCGGCACCGAGAAGTACATGATCGAGATGGGGCGCAAAAGCCTGCTGGGCAAGGCCCGGGCCCGGCCGGACCTGGTGCGCCAGGCCTGGGCCAAGGCCATGAAGGAGGGCTTTGTCAGCGTGTTTCAGGAGGCCCTGAACCGTCTGGATGAGCCCATTCCCCTGGGCTACAGCGCCGCCGGGGTGGTGCTGGAGGCGGGCGAGGGCGTGCGGGGCTTCAAGCCCGGCGACCGGGTGGCCGCGGCGGGCGCGGGCTGGGCCTCCCATGCCGAGGTGATCTGGGTCCCGGAAAACCTCTGCGTCCCCATCCCCGACGGGGTGGATTTTGAAGCCGCGGCCTTCTGCATGCTGGGGGCCATTGCCCTGCACGGCGTGCGCCTGGCCGGGCTGACCCTGGGCGAGAGCGCGGTGGTCATCGGCCTGGGTCTCCTGGGCCTGCTCAGCGTGCAGCTGCTGGCGGCCCAGGGCTGCCGGGTGGCGGGCGTGGACCTGGATGCAGGCAAATGCCGCCTGGCGGGGGAGCTGGGCGCGGACCTGACCCTGACGCCGGGGAGGGACCACGTGGAGGAGGCCGTGGCCAACTTCACCCGGGGGCTGGGCGCGGACGCGGTGCTTATCTGCGCCGCCAGCCCGGGGCCGGAGCCCGTGCGCCTGGCCGAAGCCGTGGCCCGGGAGCGGGCCCGCCTGGTGCTGGTGGGCATGGCGGAGCTTAGCCTCACCCGCAAGACCTTCTGGGAAAAGGAGCTGCTCTTCACCGTGTCCAAGGCCGCGGGGCCGGGCAGCCTGGCGCCCCTCTACGAAGCCAGAGGCTTTGATTACCCCGCGGCGCACGTGCGCTGGACGGAGCGGCGGAATCTCGAGGCCGTGCTGGACCTGACGGCTAAAGGAAGTCTCAATGTCAAGTCCCTCATCACCCACCGCTTCCCCATCGACGACGCTCTCCAGGCCTATGAACTCATCCTTAAAAACCGGGAGCCTTACATCGGCGTGGTGCTGACCTACCCGGAGCCCGCAACCGGGGGCCCTTCCCTGCCCGCCCGCCGGGTCCCGGTGCAGCCCGCCGCGGCGGCCCCGGCCCGGGTTGCTTCCCGCCTGACCGTGGGCCTCATCGGCGGCGGCATGTTCACCAAAAACGTGCTGATGCCGGCCCTGAAAACCGTGCCCGGGGTCAGTCTGGCGGCCGTGGCCACCACCACCGGGGTGACGGCCCACCACCTGGCCAAAAAATACGGTTTTGCCGCGGCCACCACGGATTACCGGGACATCCTGGAGGACCCCGCCATCGGCAGCGTTCTCATCACCACCCGGCACAACTCCCACGCCCGGCTGGTGTGCGAGGCCCTGGCCGCGGGCAAGCACGTCTTTGTGGAAAAGCCGTTGTGCCTGACCCTGGCGGAGCTGGAGGAAATCGAGGCCGCCTGCGACGGCGCCCGCCTGCTCATGGTGGGCTTCAACCGCCGCTTTGCGCCCCTGGCCGTGCGGCTCAAGGAGGCCCTGGCCCGGCGCACCGCGCCCCTGGTCATGACCTACCGGGTGAACGCCGGCTTCATCCCGCCGGAGCACTGGATCCACGACCCCGAGGTGGGGGGCGGGCGGCTGCTGGGCGAGGTCTGCCATTTTGTGGATTTCCTGCACTTCCTCACCGACTCCCGGGCCGCGGGCGTCACCGTGGCCGCCATGGGCGGGGAGACGGGCAAGTACCGCGCCGACGACAATCTCTGCCTCACCCTCACCTTTCAGGACGGCTCCCTGGGGCAGATTCTCTATACCGCCGCGGGCCCCAAGGCCTTTTCCCGGGAGCGGGTGGAGGTCTTCGGCGAGGAGACGGCCGGGGTCATCGAGGACTTCCGCGTGGCCCAGATCACCCAGGGGGGCCGCTCCCGGAAGTGGAAGCTGTGGTCCATGGACATGGGCTACCGGGCGGAAATGCAGGCATTTCTGGATACGCCGCTGGACCGGGCCGGGGAGTTGTTTGAGAGCTTTGCCGCCTCCATGCGGGCCACCCTGGCGGCCGCAGCGAGTCTCGCCAGACAGCATGATTAAGGGAAAGTTCTGCTATGAAAAGTTCCTTATCCCCCCTCTCCCCCGGCGGGGGAGAGGGCTGGGG
>VGSQ01000090.1 GCA_016874975.1 Deltaproteobacteria bacterium | reverse complement strand
CAGCATGATTAAGGGAAAGTTCTGCTATGAAAAGTTCCTTATCCCCCCTCTCCCCCGGCGGGGGAGAGGGCTGGGGTGAGGGGGAAAACTTTTCATGCTTTGCGAGTGAGCCGAAGGCTCATGAATAACTGCTATGAAAAGTTCCTTCTCCCCCTCTCCCCCGGCGGGGGAGAGGGCCGGGGTGAGGGGGAGAACTTTTCATGCTTTGCGGGTGAGCCCCAGGCTCATGAGTAACTGCTATGAAAAGTTCCTTATCCCCCTCTCCCCCGATGGGGGAGAGGGCTGGGGTGAGGGGGAGAACTTTTCATGCTTTGTGAGTGGGCCTCAGGCCCATGAGTAACTGTCTTGAAAAGTTGCCCTGTAGGGTGCGCACCGCGCACCATTGACAGGGGCTGGCGGCGGGCGGGGACGCCCGCCCTACCGAACTTTTCATGTGTCAAGGGTGGGCCGGAGGCCCATGCGCCACTGCTTGGAAAAGTTTCTGGTGGCACCGGCATCTTGCCGGTGCGGTGCACAGGCTGGAAGCCTGCGCCACCAGTATTTTCATGATGTTGAGAGAGCCCAGAGGCTCATGGGCGACTATCCTGAAAAGTTCTCTTGGGCAAATGTCTTGGCGCCTTGGCGCCTTGGCGTGAAAACTGTCTCTCCCAATGACGCAGAGACGCAAAGGACACGCGAAGATCACCGAGGAATTCCCCAACCCGCCCCTTCATGAAACTCCTCCTCATCAGCGCCTTCTTTCCGCCGGAAGTGGGCTCCGCGGCGCACCTCTTCTATGAGCTGGGCCAGGCCTTCCGGGCCCGGGGCCATGAGGTCCTGGTCCTCACCGGCCTGCCCCGCTACCACGTGGCGGAGTCTGCCGGGAAGGTGCGCCGGGCCCCGGTGATCCGGGAGGATTACCACGGCCTGCGGGTCTTCCGGGTCTTCAACCTGGACATCCCCTGGAACGCGCCGGTGCTGCGCGGTCTGGACCAGTTCGTTTCGGCCGGCTGCGCCGGGTTGGCGGGCCTGTGTTTGCCGCGCTTCGACGCGGCCCTGGTCTATTCGCCCCCCCTGCCCCTGGCCCTGGCCGCCCTGGCCTGCTGCCGCCTGCGGGGGCGGCCCCTGGTGGTGAACATTCAGGACCTCTTCCCCCAGAGCGCCATCGACCTGGGGGTGCTGCGCCAACCGCACCTGATCCGCCTCTTCCGGACGCTGGAGTCCCTGCTCTACCGCCGGGCCGACCACGTGGTGGTGCACTCCCGGGGCAACCGGGATTATCTAACGGCCAGGGGCGCGCCGCCCGGCCGCGTCTGTGTGGTCTCCAACTGGGTGGACACCGAAGCCGTGCGGCCGAGCCCCCGGGACAACGCCCTGCGCGCCCAGTTGGGTCTGGACGGCCGCTTCGTGGTCTCCTTCGCCGGCATCATGGGCTATTCCCAGGACCTGGACACCGTGGTGGAGAGCGCCCGCCTGCTCCGGGACCGGCCCGACATCGTCTTTCTCTTGGTGGGGGACGGCGTCGAAAAGCCCGGCCTGGAGGCCAGGGTGCGGCGCCTGGGGCTCTCCAATGTCCGCTTTCTGCCCATGCAGCCCCGGGAGAAATACCCCGAGGTGCTGGCCGCCTCCGACCTCTGCCTGGTGACGCTGCGCCCCGAGGTGCGGACCCCGGTGGTGCCCTCCAAGATTCTCAGCATCATGGCGGCCGGGCGGCCGGTGCTGGCCAGTCTCCCCCTTATGGGCGACGCTCCTGCCCTGATCCGGGAGGCCGGCTGCGGCGTGGCCGTGCCTCCGGCCCAACCCGCGGCCCTGTCCCGGGCCGTGGCGGACCTGGCGGATGATGCCCCCGCCCGAGCGGCCATGGGCGACCGGGGCCGGGACTATGCCCAGCGCCATCTATCGCTGAGCGCCATCAGCGCCCGGTTGGAGCGCCTTTTGCATAATCTCATCCATGAGCAGCCGGTAAATCCCACCTTGTCTCTGTAGAGCCTTTCCCGAGGCCCCCCATGCTGCGCCTGTTCAGCCTGCAGTTTTCGGTCTGGAAGCTGGTCCTGGCCGTGGGGGACGGCCTTGCCTTCTGTCTGGCGGTTCTCATCGGCCTGCTCCTCAACCCCAAGCTGGGCGCCGGCTGGCCGCAGTTTCTCTGGCAGAACTGGCCCTTCTTCGGCCTCATGGGTCTGTGTTACTCCCTGGTCTTCCTCATCGCCGACCTCTACGACCACCAGGAGGACTACCGCCGCCTGACCCACCAGGCCCGGGTGGTGGGCGGCGTGCTGGCGGGCACCCTGGTGGTCATCGTCCTCTTCTACTTTCCCCTGGGCGCCTTCCTGGGCCGCACCCTGCTGGTCCTCCAGACCGCGGTGCTCATCGTGCTGGTGGCGGGCTGGCGGGCCCTGTTTTCCGCCGCGGCGCTGCCCACCCGCCTGGTGCGCCGCATCGTCATCGTGGGCGCGGGCGGCAGCGGCCGCCGCATCCTGGAGGCCCTGCGCAAACGCCCCTTGAGCGGCCTCGCGCCCCTGGGCTTTGTGGACGATGACCCCGCCAAGGTCGGCAGGATCATCGACGGCCTGCCGGTTCTGGGGGACTCCTCGGCCCTGCCCGACCTGTTGAAACAGCATCAGGTGGGCCTGGTGGTGGTGGCCGTCACCCATGAGAAGTCCCCGGCCCTGCTCAAGGTCCTCACCACCGTGTGCTGGGGGCGCTGCCAGATTTTGGATATGCCCAGCCTCTATGAGTTCCTGGCCGGCAAAGTGCCCATTGAGCACGTCTCCGACATCTGGCTCTTCCTGCACAACCTCACCACCAGCAATCGCCTTTACCGCCGGCTCAAGCGCCTCCTGGACCTGGTCCTCGCCTCGGTGGCCCTGGCCCTCACCCTGCCCCTCTTCCCGTTCATCGCCCTGGCCGTCAAACTGGACAGCGAGGGTCCGGTCTTTTTCTGCCAGGAACGTCTGGGGCAGGCCGGCGCGCCTTTTCGCATCATAAAATTCCGCACCATGACCGCCCAGGCCGAAGCGGAGGGGCCCCGGTTCGCCACGGCCCGGGACCCCCGCATCACCCGGTTGGGCCGGGTGCTCCGCCGCCTGCGGCTGGACGAATTGCCCCAGCTCTTCAATATCCTCAAGGGCGACATGAGCTTTGTGGGGCCCCGGCCCGAACAGGTGCAGTTCATCCAGGAATTCCAGGAACCCTGCGTGGAGCTGCGCCCCGGCCGCCGGGCCGGCGACCCGCCGGGCTGCCTGGTGCAGTGCGGCTTCAAGGAAAAACTGCCCTTCTACAGCTACCGCCTGGCCGTCAAGCCCGGCGTCACCGGCTGGGCCCAGGTCATGTACCCCTACGCCTCCACCCCGGAGCAGACCCACGAGAAGCTCCAGTATGACCTCTATTACATCAAGAACATGGGGTTTTTGCTGGACCTGCTGATCCTCCTCAAGACCGTGCGCATCGTGCTGGGCGCCCGGGGCACCTGAGGTGGAAAAGTGCAGGTGGGACAGCCGCGCCCGGGTGTCTCCGCACCGTTCCGTAGGGTGCGTCTTACGCACCATAGCCGGTTCTGCAGGGTGCGCACCGCGCACCGTCCCTCGTTCCCAAGCTTCGCTTGGGAACGCCCTTGCCCCCGAAGCTCCCGCTTCGGCGGGCGATTGCGAAAAGCTGTTCCTAAAAGTTTTAGGGAGGGTGCGCACCGCGCACCATCGCCGGCCTGGTGGCGGGTCAGTCAGCTTCTCTTTGCGCCCTTTGCGCCTTGGCGAGAAAATCCACTCACGCTGCACCGCCAAGGTTCCGTAGGGTGCGCACTGCGCACCATCGCCGGCCTGGCGGCGGTGGGAGACGCCCGCCCCACCGGCCTCTTCATGGGTTAGGGGTGGGCCCACGGCCCATGAAAGCCGGTCTTGAAAAGTCAGTCAGCTTCTCTTTGCGCCCTTTGCGTCTTGGCGAGAAAATCCACTCACGCTACACCGCCAAGATCGCCAAGGAATTTCATCTGTTGCGGGTGGGCCAGCGGCTCATGAGGAACTGTTACGAAAAGTTCCTCATCCCCCTCTCCCCCGGCGGGGGAGAGGGCTGGGGTGAGGGGGAGAACTTTTCATGCCTTGCGGGTGAGCCTTAGGCTCATGAATAACTGCCTGGGAACCGGCTTGCCCGCCAGGCTCTGCCTGGCCCAAGCATCGCTGCAGGCAGGGAGGAGGCTGATGCCGGCGCTGCTGATAGAGACTCACCCTGCGCGAATTTTTCATGACGGGAAGAAACCATGAACCTCTCCGACTATCAGGCCTTTTATCGCGGCAAGATCATCCTGGTCACCGGCGGCGCCGGGGCCATCGGCAGCAATCTGGTCCGGGCCCTGGGCGATTTGGAAGCCCGGCTCGTCATCGTCCTGGACGATCTGTCCTCCGCGGTGCGCTGGAATGTGCCCCATCTCCCCAACGTCCTCTTCGTGGAAGGCAGCATCCTGGACGAAGTGGAGCTCAAACGCGTCTTCTTCGAGGGCCCGGAGCTGGTCTTCCACCTGGCCGCGCTCTTCGCCAACCAGAACTCCCTGGACCATCCCGAAACGGACCTCCTGGTGAACGGCCTGGGCGCCCTGAAAATGCTGCAATACTCGGCCCTGGCCCGGGTGCGCCGCTTCGTCTACGCCTCCTCGGGCTGCTCCATCTACGGCAGCGCCGCGCCGCTCCCCCTCACCGAGGAGTTCATGTCCCTGCATCTGTCCACCCCCTACCAGATCACCAAGATGCTGGGGGAGCTCTACGGCAACTTCTTCCATCACCACTTTGACCTGCCCGTGGTCAAGGCCCGCTTCTTCAACTCCTACGGCCCCGGCGAGCTTCCCGGCCAGTACCGGAACGTCATCCCCAACTTCATCTACTGGGCCATGCAGGGCCAGCCGCTCCCGATCACCGGCACCGGCGAGGAGACCCGGGATTTCACCTACGTGGGGGATGTCGTGGACGGGCTCCTGCGCGCCGGGTTTTTTGAGGCCGCGGTGGGGCAGGAGTTCAACCTGGCCTCGGGGCAGGAGACCCGCATCATCGACTTGGCCCACCTGATCAACGCCCAGGTGGGGAACCCGGCCGGCGTCACTTTCGCCCCCAAACGCAAGTGGGACACCAAAAGCCGCCTCCTGGCCTCCGTGGACCGGGCCAAAAGCCTCATCGGCTATGAGCCCCGGACACCCTTCGAGGCGGGCCTGGGACACGCCATCGCCTGGTTCCGGGAAAACTGGGACGCCATCCACGCCGCCGCAGGCTTCGGGCCGGGGGTGAGTTCTGCAGTGCGGCCGGCGTCTCCCGCCTGGAAATGAGGAGTTTGCTTGCTGGTCTGGAAAAATTTCCAGCATGCTGCTATTATGAAAGATAATTTTTTTGCGTCACCCACTCACGATGGTCATCCCGACATGGCAGCAAAATTCATCCTGACCGACTATATCTCCTTGGCTATGGCCCAGGCGGTGTATGACAAACTGGAAGACGGCGCCTTTGCCGGTCGCATTCCTGTCTGTCCGGGAGTCATCGCCTTTGCCGACACGTTGCGTCGTTGTGAGGAGGAATTGCGCTCCACTTTGGAGGATTGGCTCCTGCTCGGTCTCAGAATGGGTCACCCGCTGCGGGGGCTGGATAAAAGGTGCATGTCTCGATGATAGAATATCATTTATGATGGTTGAGATTGTCCGGTCTGTTCGCCAAGTCCCCATCCGTTTGACCACGGAGCGTTGGCAGCATATCACTGAGGAACATTGCGAACTGGAGGACTTGCGGGCAGAGGTGCTGGAAACCGTCGCCTCCCCCGCCCGGATTTACGCGGCGGCGCCGGGGAACTCCTGGCTGTGCGAGAGATTTGGCCAGGGAAACATCTTGTTGTGGTTTACCGGGAAGATATCACGGACGGCTTCATTATCACTGCGTTCATAACCAGTAAGGCGGCCGCCCTCGAACGGAGAACAAAACTATGGCCTTAGTCCAGATGGACAATTATCTCAAAATTATCCCTGCGGTGAAGGGCTCCCCTCAGAATTATCTGTGGTCTTCCTATGACGCGGAGGCTGATGTTCTCTACATCAATTTCAAGAAACCCAGTCATGCCACCGACAGCGAATTGACCGAAGATGATATCATCGTCCGCTACGAGGGCGACGAGGTCATCGGACTTACCATCCTGCGGGCCAGCCAGCGGGGCTGAATCCGGGGCCAGGCGGTTGTCACTTTCAGTTTGACGGCAGGACCACGTTGACCGGAGACTGCTCCTCACAACCACGAATACGACCGCACAAGATTAGCTTGCCGGAATCCTGAAGACCTCGCACCATTCATCCATCCCTGTACCATTGACCCGCCATCGCTCCGAAAACTCGTTGCGGTCAGGTGGTATGGGCCGCGGTTTCAATGATCACGATCAGATGATCCGGGGTGATATTTTTGAAAAGGTCCGCCGTGCGAAATTCTTCTTATAGAGAATTTTATGAAAAGATTGACAGGGAACAGGTCTATGGCTCCACCGAGGCCCCGGAGAGCCATGCCTATTATGGAGAACTCATTAAATTCATAAATGATTTTAAACTTGATGGTAAGAAATGTTTAGAGGTTGGGTCATCGAAGGGAATTTTCCAAGATGTAGTACAAGACTACACAGGATTGGACATAGCCGAGTCACTATTTCAATATTACCGGAAACCTTTTGTTCTTGTTAGGAATGACGGATCTTATCCATTCCCTGACAATTGTTTGGATGCCATCTGGGCCATCGCCGTTCACGAACATATTCCGGAAATAAATCAGGCATTGCACGAATTAAAAAGGATTCTCAGGCCCCGTGGTGTGGTTTTCTTTGCTCCGGCATGGCAATGCCGACCTTGGGCGTCACAGGGGTATGCCGTACGTCCTTATAAAAATCTTGACATGAGAGGGAAAATAATAAAAGCATTGATACCGTTGCGTGATTCTATCTGGTGGCGCTCTCTTTATATTTTCCCTAAAAGATTATGTCGTCACATCTCTTTCCTTTTAGGAAAAAAATATATGAAATTGAAATATAAGAGGCTCAAGGCAAATTATGAAATTTTTTGGACCAGCGATTCTGACGCCTGTAACAGTATTGACCCTCACGATGCAATCTTGTGGTTTCTCAGCAACGGCTTTCGATGTCTTTCCCATCCTACTCATAGAAAAGCCTTTTTTGTAAGAACCGGAGTTCTCATTTTCCAGAAGCGTGGGTGAGGTAAGACCTAAAACCATCCTCCTCATCTTCGGCACGCGGCCCGAGGCCATCAAGCCGGCGCCGGTGGTGTTGGGTCTGCGGGAATTGGTTGGCTTTCGGGTGCGGGGGACGGTGACGGGTGGGGATCTCGGCGTCAGCTTGGGAAAAAATGGCGGGCCGGCATCACCCGGAAGGGGTGATCTGAGGGGAAGGAGTCCGCTTGCGGGAGCGGGAACTGGACCGGTTTCCGGTGGATATCAATAACTCTGCAACATTTCAAACAGAATTCATTTGCTGAGACGGCCCTGACCTGGCTGTCAGCCTTTTCCAGAGGCGATATCCTCTCGCAGACACCCCTTCCTTACAACAACTTGACCAGCACGGCCACCAGAGAGACGCCGGCCACCAGCATGGCCCCCAACCGCAGGGTGAGGTCGTGGCGCAGGCGCAACTCCATCTCTTTCAGGTCACGGTGCAATCCGGTTTCCAACTCCTTCATGTCACGGTGCAATCCGGTTTCCAACTCCTTCAGGTCATGTCGCAGCCTGGTCTCCAACTCTTTGCTCCGGGCCTCCAAGCGAAGTTCCAACTCCTTCAGGTCCTGCTTGGTGGCCAGGCGCTCCTCCACGATGCCGGCCACGGCTTCGGCCAGGGCCTCGGCCTGTTCCTGGGGAAAATTGGCCGCCTTCAGCTTTTTGGCAAATTCCAGGGTGTCAAAGGCCAGGGTGCGCATGATCCGTCCTCGGGGGCGCTGCGCGCAGCACCACAATAATGCTGCTGCGTTCAGTAGTCCAAAAGTCCTTTCATTTTCCCCCCTTTGCTAAAGGGGGGTCAGGGGGGATTTGTCAGTATTTGGTAAGGGTTAATCAATAATTCCACGTATTAGGATTAAGAGGCGATGTCTCCTCGCAGACACCGCTGCCTTACAACAACTTGACCAGCACGGCCACCAGAGAGACGCCGGCCACCAGCATGGCCCCCAACCGCAGGGTGAGGTCGTGGCGCAGGCGCAACTCCATTTCCCGCAACCGGGCCTCCAACCTGGCTTCCAACTCCTTCAGGTCCTGCTTGGTGGCCAGGCGCTCCTCCACGATGCCGGCCATGGCTTCGGCCAGGGCCTCGGCCTGGTCCTGGGGAAAATTGGCCGCTTTCAGCTTTTTGGCAAATTCCAGGGTGTCAAAGGCCAGGGTGCGCATGATCCGTCCTCGGGGGCGCTGCGCGCAGCACCACAATAATGCTACTGCGTTCAGTAGTCCAAAAGTCCTTTCATTTTCCCCCCTTTGCCAAAGGGGGGTCAGGGGGGATTTGTCAGTATTTGTTAAGGGTTAATCAATAATTCCACGTAGTAGGATCAATAACTATGCAACATTTCAAACAGAATTCATTTGCTGAGACGGCCCTGACCTGGCTGTCGGCCTTTTTAAGAGGCGATGTCTCCTCGCAGACACCCCTGCCTTACAACAACTTGACCAGCACGGCCACCAGAGAGACGCCGGCCACCAGCATGGCCCCCAACCGCAGGGTGAGGTCGTGGCGCAGGCGCAACTCCATCTCTTTCAGGTCACGGTGCAATCCGGTTTCCAACTCCTTCATGTCATGCCGCAATCCGGTTTCCAACTCCTTCATGTCATGGCGCAATCCGTTTTCCAACTCCTTCATGTCATGTCGCAGCCTGGTCTCCAACTCTTTGCTCCGGGCCTCCAGGCGAAGTTCCAACTCCTTCAGGTCCTGCTTGGTGGCCAGGCGTTCCTCCACGATGCCGGCCACGGCTTCGGCCAGGGCCTCGGCCTGGTCCTGGGGAAAATTGGCCGCCTTCAGCTTTTTGGCAAATTCCAGGGTGTCAAAGGCCAGGGTGCGCATGATCCGTCCTCGGGGGGCGCTGCGCTCAGCACCGGAATAATTTTAGCATATTCAACAGCTTCTTCAAATAATAAAAAAACCGGCCACGCCGGGGCGACCTGAGCGATCCGACATCATGAAATCCGTCCTCCTCATCTTCGGCACGCGGCCCGAGGCCATCAAGCTGGCCCCGGTGGTGTTGCGTCTTCAAGAAGCCGGGGGCTTCCGGGTGCGGGTGGCGGTCACCGCCCAGCACCGGCAGATGCTGGACCAAGTGTTGGGGCTCTTCGGCATCGCGCCGGATGATGACCTGGACCTGATGAGGCCGGGGCAGGACCTGTTCGAGGTGACGGTGCGGGTGCTGGCGGGGTTAAAGGAGGTGCTGCGCCGGGAGCGGCCGCACCTGGTGGTGGTCCAGGGCGACACCACCACCTCCTTCGCCGGGGCGCTGGCGGCCTATTACGAGAAAATCCCGGTGGCCCACGTGGAGGCGGGCCTGCGCACCGGGGACCGCTACGCCCCCTTCCCCGAGGAGCTGAACCGCCGCCTCACCGGGGTGCTGGCCGACTATCACTTTGCGCCCACGGACTGGGCCCGGGACAATCTCCTGGCCGAAGGCGCGGCCCCGGAGCGCATCTGGGTCACGGGCAACACGGTGATCGATGCCCTGCAGATGGTGGCGGGCCGGGTGGCGCAGGAGGAGGCGCGCTGGCGCCGGGAATTCCGGGAAAGCCACGGCCTGACCCTGGACGGCCACCGCCTCATCCTGGTCACCGGCCACCGCCGGGAGAATTTCGGCGAGGGCTTCGCCGAGATCTGCCTGGCCTTAAAAGACCTGGCCGAGTCCCGGCCTGATATCCACCTGGTCTATCCGGTGCACCTCAACCCCCACGTGCAGGGGCCGGTGTACGGGCTTTTCAGCGCCGCCGCGGGGGCCCCCCGGCCGACGCCGGGCTCCTGTCATTGGCAGGCCCCCGGCGGCGGGCGCCTGTCCCTGCTGCCGCCCCTGGACTACGCCCCCTTTGTGTATCTGCTGGGGCAGTGCCACCTGGTCCTCACCGATTCCGGCGGCATCCAGGAAGAGGCCCCGGCCCTGGGCAAACCCGTCTTGGTCATGCGCGAGGTGACGGAGCGGCCCGAAGGCGTCTGGGCCGGCACCGTGAAACTGGTGGGCGCACACCGGGAGCGCATCGTCGCCGGGGTCTCTGAGCTTCTGACCGACGCCGCCCGGTACGAAACCATGGCCCGGGCCCACAATCCTTACGGCGACGGCCGGGCCGCGGTGCGCATCGTCGGCATTTTACAGGCGTTGCTGGGTTGAGCGGCTTTCTGTTGGGGGAGGGTGGGAGGGCGGTGCTCCTCCGGCCCTCCCCCCACTTTTTTCCGGGGCCGTCCTTCAGCCAGTAACGGCCTGCTTGATGACCAGGGTCAAATCCGCGCTCTTGTCGATGGTGCCGTCCGGATAGCTGACCTTCAGTTCGCCCACGTAGGGGCCGGGCTCCTGGGTGAGGTCGCCGGTGGAAAGCAGCACCGAGACGATGCCTTGTGCCGCCTGGCCTTTGTTGAAATCGGCATCGCCTTTGGAAAACACATACTCCGCGTCACCCTTGGTTCTCTTTACCCCGAGAAACAAGACCGCCCCCACCAGACTCACGGGGTTGCCGTTCTCTTTGACGGTAAGAGTGAGGGTCTTGGCTTCCTTTTGCTTGAACGTCACCATGTCGATCATCGCAATGTCACCTCAATCTGTGAGGAGGAAAGAGCGACCTCCAGGTTTGCCTCCGTTTGCGCCTCGATGGTGAACTCCCCCGAAGGCACCGCAAGATACACCGGCGCCGGCGCCGGACTCAACGCCAGGTCCAAATCTTTCTTCTCCACCAGATTAAACACGTCCACGTAGGTCTCATACCCCGCCTTCTCGATGGTCAGGGTGTGGGGGGTGTGCATGGTGCGGCTCAGCCAGCCGTCGGCAATGTGGGTGTCCTCATGGGCCTGCGCCACGCTCCACACGCCGTTGATTTGCGCCGTAGGGTAGAGCACCCGCGCCGTGACGGCCCCGGCGTCGAACTTGCCGTTGATATCGGTGGTGCCGGAGTAAACCGTGTTCCCGTCCTTATCCTTGACGGTCACGGCCGCCCCGGAGATGGGGGTCCCGGCCTGGTCGCTCACCGAGCCTTTGATGGTGTTCTGAAACTTCAGCCAGCCGTTCAGATTGTGGCCGTAGCCCAGAGCCAGCCAGGGTTTGTTGTCGGCCTGCTGCCTGCTCTGGAACGCGCCGTCGATGACGGTCTGTTTTAAGGCTGTGCGCCACATGATGTCATAAGCTGCATACGTTATCAGGGGTTCGGTTACGATGCAGTTGTCGGATGTTCTGAACCCCAGGCCCTCGTCCCAGGTGATGTGAGGCTTCTCCAGGTTGACGTTGGGCGCACCCCGGATACCGGCCAGACGGCAGCGCCTTACCGTGTAAGGACCCCCGCTTCCAGCGGAAATGGACATTCCATTCCCCAGGTAGCCGAAATCGCAGTCCAGGATCTCGCTGCCGGGTCGCAGTTCCAGGCCGGGCATACAGTAGGGGTTATTCCAAGCAGAAAAGGCATATCCGCCCCATCTCCGACCCCCTTGCTGCAAGCGCAGGTTATAGGCTTTCGTCGCTCCATTCCAACCCAAACCGCCTGTAGCCGGTTGATGCACCAGGACCAAGGGGCCGTCGCTGCCGTTGGCGTCCCGGTCGTTGTTGACCTTGTGGCCGAAGGTCAGATATGCGGTGGACCTGGACCACAGCCCGCCATAAATAATCAGGGCCCCATGGTAGAGGTTTTTGAAGTGGGTTTCCACATCGCTCGTTCCGTTCCACCCGAAGGCCAAGTTGGCGTGGACCACCCAACTCATGCCGTCTTTCTTCCACCCCGAGGCCTCGAAGTCCATGAAGGCCGTGCTCAGGGCCGGGAAGATGCGTCCGGGAGCGCCGGTTAAGGCCCACTGGTAGATGTCCCACATGGTGATGGGGGCCCCGTCCGTGCCGCCGGTGCAGCAGATGGTGGGCAGGCCGTCGATGAAATTGGCGCACTGGCCCATAACCTTGGTGCCGTCATCGGAGAAGCTGTTGGTGGCCAGCCAATTCCAGTAGTGCGCCTCCCCGGTGCGCATGAGGCAGACGGCTACATTGTCCGGGAAGCTGTCGCTGGTGTTCCGCAGCACCACGTAGGCTTTGTTACGATCGCCGCTGGGGGTGAACCCTGAAGGCGCCGTCCAGGTTAGGTTCACCGTCTTGTTGACGGCGTCTGTGGTGATGCTGAACGTGGCCGACCGGGGGGAGATGGTAAGGGCCTGATTTACTTCCCGCTCATAGCAGAACACCTTGTAGTAGTAGGTTACCCCGGCGGCCAGGCTGCCTCCGGCGGCCAGGCTGCCCCCCAAAGCAGTCGGCGCTCCCCAGCTTCTGAGTGCAAAGGTACCGGGCATCAGACTTTCTCCAGTTCGGCCAGTTCAGCCTCAAGCCCGGCCAGCTTTGCTTCCAGACTGGGCCTGCCCAAAACCACGTCGGCAAAGGAAGCCGCCATCGCCCGGGCTTCCGGGGGCCAGGTCGGGTCAGGTTTAGGCAGAGCCTCAAGCTCCTGCCGTGCTACCTCTACTTCAGCCTGCTTGGCCGCCTTGAGGGCTTCCCACTCCTGGGCCGTCCAGGCCGCCCGGGGATTGTCGGCCTCCAAATAAACGTTGCCCTCAGCGTCCCTGAGATACGACACTCCCGCCCTCCTTTGCCAGTTCGGCCCTGGCCGTGGCGATGGCCTGTTTCACCTTGGCTTCCGTAGCCTTGTCGAGCTTGAGCTTCTTCAACCCATCCCGCTCCAGCTTGGCGAGCCAGTACCGACGTCGAGCCTGGTCTGTGATTTCCATGGTGCTCTCCTGGGTTTTCTGTGGCACAATCAATATCTGCAGACTTCCATTCACTTGAGGTAACCTTACTCCACGAGCAGCCTGGTTTTCCAGCAAAGGGGGGACGCCTGACCCTCATTCCGGCGCCGCAGGGATGGCGGACATTCCCTGCCCACTGATTCGGAGGGGCGGTGCGAAAAAACCGGACGATCCGCTGCCGGCCCGCCCCGGGAGAAATTTGGCGAAATCGGGGCGAATTGACGACAAGGGGAGTATGACCACATGGCAGAGGGCGTGATGAACCCCTCCATCTTTCGGGAGTATGACGTCCGGGGCCGGGTGGACCGGGACCTGGACGACGCGGGAGTGACCCGGCTGGGCCGGGCCCTGGGCGCCTACTATCGCCGCCAGGGGAAAAGCCGCATCGTGGTGGCCCGGGATTGCCGGGAGAGCTCCCCCCGCTGGCGGGACCTGCTGGTGGCCGCCCTGGCCCGCAGCGGTTGCCAGGTCCTGGACATCGGCCTAAATCCCAGCCCGGTGCTCTATTTCGGGGTGCGACACCTGGCGGCCGACGGCGGAGTCATGGTCACCGCCAGCCACAACCCCCCGGAATTCAACGGCTTTAAAATTCTAAACGGCCACCACACCATCTTCGGGGCGGAGATCCAGGAGCTCCGACGCCTGGCCGAAGCCGGGGCGTCCGTCGCCGGAGAGGGAACGGTGCAGCCCGCACAGGCGGTCGGCCCCTACCTGGAATACCTGGCCGGACATTTCACCATCTCCCGGCCGCTCCGGGTGGGGCTGGACGCGGGCCACGGCGCCGCCGGGCCGGTGGCCCTGGAGCTTCTGCGCCGCCTGGGGGTGGAGGTTTGGCCCCTGTACTGCGAGCCCGACGGCCGCTTTCCGGCGCACCCCCCCGACCCCGTGGTGGAGGCCAATCTGGCCGACCTGCGGGACCTGGTGCGCCGGCATGGTCTGGACCTGGGGGTGGCCTACGACGGCGACGGCGACCGCCTGGGCGTGGTGGGACCCGGAGGGGAAATCATCTGGGGGGACCAACTGCTCATCCTCTTCGCCCGGGACATCCTGGCCCGGCACCCGGGCGCCGGCATCATCGGCGAAGTCAAGTGTTCCCGGAGATTCTACGAAGATGTGGCCCGGCATGGCGGCCGGCCGCTCATGTGGAAGACCGGGCACTCCCTCATCAAGCAGAAAATGCTGGAGGAAGGGGCCTTGCTGGCCGGGGAGATGAGCGGCCACCTCTTCTTTGCCGACCGCTATTTCGGCTTCGATGACGCCATCTACGCCACCGGCCGCCTGCTGGAAATTCTGGCCCGGGAGGGGCGCCCCCTCACCGCACTGCTGGAGGACCTGCCCGCCGTGGTGAGCACCCCGGAAATCCGCCGGGACTGCCCCGATGACCTCAAATTTCAGGTGGTGGCCCATCTCAAAACCAGGCTGGCCGGCCGCTATCCGCTGGTGGACCTGGACGGCGTGCGCCTGGAATTCCCCGATGGCTGGGGGCTGGTGCGGGCTTCCAACACCCAGCCGGCCCTGGTGCTGCGCTTCGAAGCCCGCACTGCGGAGCGCCTGGAGGAAATCAGGCGCTTCCTGGAAGGCATCCTGGAGGAGACAATGACAGCCATGGGACAGGGGGCGGCGAAATGACTCATCCACCGGCACTGTTCGGCGTCATCCTGGCGGGCGGCTCTGGCACCCGTTTCTGGCCCCTCAGCCGCAGCCAGTATCCCAACCAGTGGCGCCTGGGCCTCTGGCCCACCCGTGACACCTGAAAAGATTTTTTGGGGG
>VGSQ01000089.1 GCA_016874975.1 Deltaproteobacteria bacterium | reverse complement strand
CTAGGGGGGACAAACGGCTCTAGGAGTATTGCGATTCAGGTGAGACGGGAAAAGGGGTCGGGGAGCAGAGAGGGGGAGGGTGAGGGTATGGCAAACTGTAAGGGTAACATATGAAGATAATTAAGGGAATGCGGATGCCTCAGAGAGGGCGGGGGGCTTTTGTGTCAAACGGGGACACGGCGGCGTGGAGGAGCACGATTCTTGAAGAGGGGTAGGCCGACATGAGGAAAGGAGGAACGGCAGATGCTGAGAGAGCAGTTGCTCAGGCCCCGGGAGGTGGCGTCGCGGCTGGGGGTGTCCCGTTCCACGGTTTACCGGTGGTTTTGGGAAGGGAAACTGAACGGGGTGAAGCTGATGGGGGGGCCGGTGAGAATTCTGGAGAGCTCGGTACAGGGGCAACTGGCGGAGGCGGAACATTTTTTGGGCTGGCGGCCTTGAGCGGCGGGGCAGCCGCGGTCATGCAGGCCGGGCAATCGCCGGCACCGTGAGCCATTATGGCGGTCAGGACGCGAACGCAGCAGTCGGGAAAGCGGGTTCTCTACTTTGAAGAGGCGGAGTCCTTATACCTGGCCGGCAAGGGTCTGGAGGAGATCCGGGAGCTGTTGCCCATTGCGGCCAAGACGCTGAAGCAGTGGCACCGGGAAGGGAAGTGGGAAGAGAAGAAGCGGCAGGCGCTGGTGTCGCCCCGGTGGCTGGGGAAGGCCCTGAAGGGGATTTTGCGTGAGAAGACGGGGCGGCTGTTGGCCAGGGGTGAGCTGAAGCCGGCGGAGTTGGAGGAACTGACCCGGATCATCACCCTGATCGAGAAGTTGTGCTACCAGGGCTGGGATTTGAGGGCGGCGGCTCTGGAGGTGATGGACCGGTTCAGCGAATTCTTGCGGGGCTGGGTGAAGGATCCGGAGGAGATCCGGCGCTTCTCCCAGTGGATGCAGGAATTTTTTCGGAAGCTGGAGGATGAGGAGCAGGGGGGCCGGGATTAGCGGTCAGGGGGTGCAGTGGGCACCCTGCATCCTTGAGAAATTTGGCGCCCTCTGGTTTCAGCACCGTTAGCCGAAGCAGGAGCTTGGGAACGAGGGGTTGGGGAGGGGGCCAGGGGTCAGCGCCCCCTGCCCCCTCCGCCGAACCCCCTTCCCCAACCCCTTATCGTTATTTGATTGAGGAACCGGCGGTATGACCCTGAAGACCAAGCTGACCAAACGGGAGTTCCGACAGAAGGCGGACGAGCTGCTGATGCGGCTGTCGCTGGAGGTGACGCCGTTTTGGCAGGACAGCGGGGAGAAGCGGGGGGAGAGGCTGAGGCGCGCCGAGGCCGATCCCCTCTTTTTTTGCCGCACCTATCTGCCCCATTACTTCAGCCATGCCCCGGCCCCGTTCCACTACGAGGTGGTGCGGCTGCTGGAGGAGCGGGAGAAGGTGGTGAAGCCCGTCGTGGTGGCGGCGCCCCGGGAGTTCGCCAAGAGCACGGTCTGCTCCTTCGGGTACGTGCTCCACCAGATCTGCTTCAAGAAGCGGCGGTTCATCATCATCGGCAGCGACACGGAAGACCTGGCCTCGGACCTGACGGGCTACCTGTACCTGGAACTGTTGTACAACGAGCGGCTGCACCAGGACTTTGGGGAGCTGGTGAAGGGGAACAAGTCGGTGGAGGATTTTGTCACCCTGCACGACATTCGCCTGAAGGCCCGGGGGCGGGGTCAGCGTCTGCGGGGTCTGAAGCACAAGCAGTGGCGGCCGGACCTGGTGATCCTGGACGACCTGGAAAACGACCAGAACGTGCGGAATCCGGAGATCGTCAAGCAGATTCTGGAATGGGTGCAGTCGGCGGTGTACCCGGCCCTGTCGGAGAAGGGGACGTTGCTGGTGATCGGCACCATTTTGCGGCAGAAGAGCGCGCTGCACATCATGCTCACCAGCCAGGAGGAGCCGTACCGCCACTTTCAGCGGCGGCTGTACCGGGCGCTCAACGAGGACGGGACGTCGCTGTGGGAGGCCCGCCATCCGGCGGGGAAGCTGAGGCTGCAGAAGCAGCTCATGGGGACGGTGGCCTTCAACCGCGAGAAGATGAACGAGCCGGCGCCGGACGAGGGTCTGTTCCGGGAGGAGTGGGTGCACTACTACCATCCGGACAGTCTGAAGGACCGGGATCTGCTGGTGGTGGGATTTTTCGACCCGTCGCTGGAGAGCGGTGGGAGCGCGGACTACAAGGCCTGCGTGACGGTGGGCCTGGCGCCCCAGGAGGGGGTGTATTACGTGCTGGACGCCTTCATCCGGAAGACCACGCTGGAGCAGACCATGCGGCGCATTTTCAATCGCCACAAAGAGCAGGGTTTCCACATTTTCGGAGTGGAGGACAACCTGTTCCAGCGGCTGCTGCTCAAGGAATTCGATCTGTTGGGACGGGAGCTGGGGATGGTGCTGCCGGTGAAGGGAGTGACCCAGCGACTGGCCAAGGAGACGCGGGTGGCCAGCCTGTCGCCGCTGTTGGAGCGGGGGAAGATCAGGTTCATCAGGGGGCACTCGGACCAGGAGCTGCTGGTGGAGCAGTTGCTGTACTTTCCCTCCCGGAGTCTGCACGACGATGGGCCGGATGCGCTGGAGGGGGCCATCCGGCTGGCGGAACGGGCGCCGGCCCGGTCGGCCTCGGATTATGTTCCCTTGAAGACGCGGGTGTTCGGAGGCAGGGGGGCGTTTTGAGGGAAGGGAGGGCGCGAGCTCCGGACACCCGGGGGCGGGTGTCCCACAGAGGATTTTCCGGGCAGGGGCACGGGAATGAGGAACCAAGCGGGACTTGCTGGTGACCAGGGACCTCAGGGCATCAGGTGAGGCGGAAACGAGGCGGGGATGCGACTGAAAGATTTTTTCGGCAGATGGTTCAAGACGACGGACAAGCCCGAGACGCGGGAGTTGGCGGCGGTGTCTCTGGAGGACCGCTACAGCACCTATCCCAGCGTGGGACTGACACCGGGAGGGCTGGCGGCCATCTTCCAGGAGGCGGACCAGGGGGCGGTGCGACGCCAGATGGAGCTCTTTGGGGAGATGGAGGAGAAGGACGCGCACCTGGCGGCGCTGCTGCAGACCCGGAAGCTGGCGGTGTTGAGCCTGGACTGGGAGGTGTTGCCGTATTCCCAGGAGGAGGAGGACCGGCGCATCGCCGAGGAGGTGGGGGAACTGGTGTATGCCATCCCCAATGTGGAAGGGGCCTTTCTGGACCTGCTGGACGCGGTGGGGAAAGGGTTTGCCCTGGTGGAGGTGATGTGGGAGACGACGCGGGGCCGGTCCCGGGTGGTGGAACTGAAGTGGGTGCCCCAGAAGCGGCTGACCTTTGTGGACGGGATGCAACCGCGCCTGTTGACCTCAGCCTCGGACTGGGAGGGGGTGGAGTTCACGCCCTGGAAGGTGATCTACCACCGTTACAAGGCCCGGAGCGGCCACGACACCCGGTCCGGGGTGCTCCGGGTGGTGGGGTACCTGTATCTGCTGAAGAATTACGCTTTGAAGGACTGGGCGGCCTTCAACGAGGTGTTCGGAATGCCGCTCCGTCTGGGGAAGTATGAGCCCACGGCTTCGCCGGCGGACCGGGAGTCTCTGATTCAGGCGATCCGCAACCTGGGCTCCGACGCGGCGGGGGTGATCAGCAAAAGCACGGAGATTGAGTTTGTGGAGGTGGCCTCCCGACAGGGAGGGAACGCGGTGCCGTATCGGGTGCTGGCGGATTTTTGCAACCGGGAGATGTCCAAGGCGGTGCTGGGTCAGACGTTGAGCGTGGACACCAGCGGGGCGACGGGGACTTACGCCGCGGCCAAGGTGCACGCCCAGGTGCGGCGGGACCTGGTGGAGGCGGATGCGCAAGGGTTGGCGCAGACCCTGAGAGAGCAGTTGCTGAAGCCGCTGGTTGGATTCAACTTCGGCTGGGACAAGGCGACGCCCTGGTTCCGGTTCCGGCATGAGGAGGAGGAGGATTTGAAGACTCTGTCGGAGGTGTACCGGAACCTGGTTGCCATGGGGCTGCCCATGAGTTGGGAGCACGTGGCGGAGCGATTCGGGGTGCCGTTGCCGGCCCCGGTGGAGGAGGGATGAGGGGATGAGGGAAGGAAGGAAGTGGCTGGCGATGGGAGCAGTTTGCCTCAGTCTGGGAGGTTGCTGCAACAATCCCGGGGTGTTTCAGAAGTTGGATCAATCGCTGAGGCTGGCGCAGGCTTACTATGAGCCGCTGCTGCAACAGGATTTGAAGGATGACCGGGTGCGGCGGGCCATCGTGGCGGCGGACACGACGCTGCTGCTGGCGGCAGAGCTGCAGGCCATGTGGTGTCCCTCGGGGCAGTCGGTGGAGCAACTGGAAATGCAAATGCGGGAGGCCCGGAGACTGGCCCAGGAGGCCGGGGTCAAGGAGGCCGGCCAGGGGACGGGGAAATAAACCGATGGAGCAGACAGGACGCAGCATGGACAAGGTAGTGACACTGTTTTTGGAGATGATGTCTGGCAGCCCGTCACCCGCATGGATCCGGCTGTTGCCCCTGGGGAAGGTGGAACTGGTGGACGAGCGGGAGCCCTTCGAGGTGGACCGGGAGTCCCTGACCAGGATGGTGGAGGCGTTTCAGTCCCGGGGAGTGGACCTGGTGGTGGACTATGAGCACCAATCCCTGAAAGGGGACCGGGCGCCGGCGGCGGGGTGGATCCGGGAGCTGGAGGCCCGGGAGGACGGCTTGTGGGGCCGGGTGGAGTGGACGGCCCAGGCTGAGGAATACCTGAAGGCCCGAGAATACCGGTATTTTTCGCCGGTGGTGCGGCTGGCAGGGGAGAGCCGGAGGCCGCTGGCGCTGCTGCACGTGGGCCTGACCAATGTGCCGGCCATCCGGGGGCTCATGCCCCTGGTGGCCCGTCTGGGGGGCGGGGAGGAGACGGAGGAGATGCAGGCCGGAGGGGCGGACCAGGCGGAACAGGAGGTTCGGAGCCGGAAGTACGGCATCGGCATCAAGGGAAGCGGCAACGTGAACCCACCGGCGGAGTTCAGCGAGGTGTCGGACGAGGAGTGGGGCGACCCGGTGAATTACCGCTATCCCTGTCACACGCCGGAGCATGCCCGGGCGGCCCTGGATTCTTGGAACCAGGTGGAGAATCAGGCGGAGTACACGCCGCAGGAGCGGTCTCTGGTTGCCGGACGTCTGCTGTACCTGGGGATGCGACAGGGGCTGAAGATGTCCGAAGAGGACGAGGAGCAGGCGGCGATGCGGGAGCGGTTGTTGCAGAGGCTGAATTTGGGGGCGGATGCCGATGAGTGGGGCATTTACACCCGGGTGGAGGAGCTGCTGGGAGAACTGGCCGGGGCCTTGAACCTGCCGGGTGAAGCCCAGGCGGCGTGCCTCCTGCGCGAGGTGGCGGCTCTGAAGGCGGGACCGGAAGAGATGCGGATCATCCAGGAAGAGATGGCTGCTCTCAAGGCCCGACTTTCGGAAGAGGTGGTGAGCCGGGTAGTGGAAGAGGCGCTCAGCGCGGGGAAGATCAGCCCGGCGCAGCACGCCTGGGCGGTGGAGTACTGCCGGCGGGATTTGGAGAGTTTTCAGTCCTATGTGGCTCAGGCTCCCAAGGTGGTGCCGGTGGGAGAACGCCTGCCGCCTTACCGGGAAGGGGAGGGGGAGCCCCGTGGGCTGACGGCGCAGGAGAGGGCCATTTGCCGGTCCATGAACCTGCCGCCCGAAACTTATGCTGCGGCCAAGGCCGAGATGGAACGAGCCAAATGAGAGGGAGGAGGAAGGAATGGCCAGTTTAACTCAAGACCGGGCCACGCCATACCGGGACGGGGTCGAGATCGACTTTCCGGTGGCGGGCAACACCAAGATTTACGCCGGCAGCCTGGTGTGTCTGAACACGAGCGGCTACGCGGCGCCGGCGGCGGACACGGCGAGCTTCAAGTTCGCGGGGGTGGCTCTGGCCCAGGTGGACAATACCGGGGGGGCCAACGGGGCCAAGAAGGTGCGCCTGCGGCGGACGGGGGTCTTCCAGTTCGAAGCGGCGAGCATCACCCAGGCCATGATGGGCGACGCCATGTACGTGGTGGACGACCACACCTTCGACGACGCGGCGGGCCCCACGAACGACGTGCGGGTGGGAGTCCTGGTGAAGTACGAGTCGGCCACCAAGGGCTGGATCGACATCGGCAGATAAGGGGGAGGCGGACAGATGATTGTCAATGCGGACGTGCTGGCCAGCGTTTATACGGCCTTTACCACGGTGTTCAACAACGCCTTCAAGGCCACGGAGACCTGGGCGGACCGGGTGGCCATGACGGTGCCGGCCAAGACCCGGATCATGGACTACAAGTTCCTGCTGGATTTCCCCATGGTGCGGGAGTGGATCGGGGACCGGCAGATCAGCTCCCTGGAACCCAAGGCCTTCCAGATCGAAAACAAGGACTGGGAAGCCACCATCGAGATCGAGCGTAACGACATCGAAGACGAGCAGTTGGGGCTCTACAACCCCATCGTGGCGGCCCTGGCGGAGGAGGCCAAGCGGCACCCGGAGAAGCTGATCGCGGCGCTGTTGAAAGCCGGGACGACCACGCCGTGCTACGACGGCAAGAACTTTTTCGCCACGGACCATCCGGTGGGGTCAGCCACGGCCGCCAACTACGATGCGGGCAGCGGCGCGGCCTGGTACCTGGTGGACACCGCCCGGGCCATCAAGCCCTTCATTTTTCAACTGCGACGGGGGGTGCAGCTGGTGCGCATGGACCGGCCGGACGACGAGCATGCGTTCATGCGGAAGAAGTTCCGCTACGGGGTGGACTACCGGGGGGCGGCGGCCTACGGGCTGTGGCAGATGGCCTACTGCTCCACCCAGGAGCTGACGCCCACCTACTATGCGGCGGCGCGGACGGCCATGATGTCCATGGTGAACGGGCAGGGGGCTCCTCTGGGGGTGCGGCCCAACCTGCTGCTGGTGCCGCCGGCCCTGGAGGCCAAGGCCCGGGAGATTCTGCAGGCCCAGTTCATCATCGGGGACCCCTCGGCGGGCGGGGCCAAGTCCAACATCTGGCAAGGCACGGCGGACCTGTTGGTGGTGCCGGAACTGGTGTAAACGGAGGAAAGGTGAGGCGGGCGAGGTCCCGCCTCACTTCCGGGAGGAGACGCCATGGGTTGGTTCGGCGGCGCAGTGCTGCAGACCATGGGCAGCGTGCCGGGAGACTACGAGGTCATCACGGTGAGCACCACGGCAGTGGGGCTGACCGGCACCAAGATCAGGCCGACGTCGGGGACCTTCAAGGGTCTGACGGCGCAGGCGGTGCTGGTGAGCCTGGACAATGGAGATGTGCGGTTCCGGATCGACGGGGGGCTGCCCACCGCCAGCAACGGGCATTCTCTGACCAGCGGCGACACCCTGGTGTTGAACGGGTCGCAGTCGCTGCTCAACTTTCGGGCCATCCGGCAGGGTGACACGAACGGCATTTTGCGGGTGACGTATTACTACTAAGGAAGCGGGGACATGGTGCGCGGTGCGCACCCTACATGGCCCTTGACCGGTGAACCATCAAGGAGGGAAAGGTGTTGGCCGGGAAGAAGACCTACATCACGGCGGCGGTGATGGCGCTGGCCACTTTTGCCCGCGCCCTGGGTTGGCTTGATCAGACGCAATACGAAGTGATTCTGGGGATGGCCGGCTCTCTGGGGTTGGCGGCCTTGCGGGCCGGGGTGACGAAGAGCCAGGAATGACATGAATTACAGGGATTTGGCCGAGCATATCGGCGCGGTGGTGGGTCTCCTGACGTTGTTTGCGGGGATCAGCGGTGTTCTCCTGTGGCGCATGTTTGTGCGCATGGAGAAGAAGCTGGACGAGATCATGCAACTGTGCTGCGAGTGCCAACGGGAATTTGCCAGGAGGTTCGTGATGAAGGATGAATACCGCATCGATCGGGATGCCCTGTGGGGCGCCGTCAACCGGCATTCCCACAGCGCCACGGGAAGGGTGGTGCGTTGAACCGGGTGGTGCAGCAGCTTCGGGAGGCGGACGAATTTTCGGTGTTCGCCCGGAACCTCTTCTTCGAGGCCAGGGGCGAATCGGACCTGGGGATCGTGGCAGTGGGCTGGGTGGTCCTGAACCGCATGGACGATCCCCGGTGGGCGAGGCCGCAGGAGAGCCTGAAAACCATTATCCTGCAACGCAATCAGTTCTCCTGGACCAGAAGCGACGACCCGCAGAACCGCTGGGCCCTGACGCCCTGGAAGCAGAACGCGGCACAATGGGAGCGGGCCCAGCGTCTGGCCCGGCTGGTTCTGAACGGTTGTGTGCCGGACCCCACCAAGGGGGCCAATCATTACCTGAACGTGCAGGCGTGCCGGAAATCCCGCTGGGGGGTGCCCCGGTGGTACCAGCCGGCGAAGGTGACGGCGGTGGTCGGACGGCACACTTTTCTGAGGCTGTAGGAGACAGTGCCGGGACACCCGGGGGCGGGTGTCCGACAAATACCTTTTTCTAGCGCACCGAGATTTCCAGGTTGGGGGAAGTGCGGCCCCGAGATGCCGGGGGGCGGGAGTGAGACGACATGGGCTACTGCACCAAAGATGATCTGCTGACCATGATTACCCAGGAGGAATTGGCCGAATTGACGGCGGAAGGGGGCGAGGTTCCCGACTTCCTGGTGGTGGAGGAGGCCATCAACCAGGCGGGGGCCGAGGTGGACGCCTATCTGGGGGTGCGCTACCAGGTGCCGCTGACGCCGACGCCGGCCCAGGTCAAGGCCCTGGCGGTGGACCTGGCCATCTTCCACCTTTACAGCCGCCGCAGCGGGGCGCCGCCGGTGCGCCGGGAGCGCTACGAGGCGGCGGTGCGTTTTCTGAAAGATGTGGGGGCTGGGCAGGCGGTGATTGCCGGGACAAGCGGCGAGCCGATCTCCACCGAGCGGGAACGGGTGGAGGTGAGCAGCGCCGTGCGGATCTTTTCCCGGAACACCCTGGGTGAATGGTGAGCGACGGTGACGCCATGACCAGCCTGGCCATCAAGGATCTGGAGGACGCCCTGCTGGGGGCGCTGGAAGCGGGACTGGGCCGCACCCTGAAGACTCTGAAGAGCTTCCGGGGTAACTGGCGGGAGGAGCTGCGGCAGGGGGGCCTGAGGCTGCCGGCGGTGTTGGTGATGCTCACCGGCAGCCGGGCGGAGCAGGTGGGAGTGTCGTCCTGCGACCTGGTGGTGGACTTTTCCCTGCTGGCGATGGTGCGACAGTGGCGGGGGGAGGAGGCGGGCCGCCGGGAGGAGGGCGGCGTATATGACCTGCTGACGGGCATCAGGGAGGCCCTGTGGCACCGGGACCTGGGGCTGAACATCCTGCCCCTGGCGCTGGTGCGGGAGGAGCCGCTCCTCCATACCCGGGAATTTTGCGTACATGCCGCCCACTACCGCACCGTCCTGGTGCAGGACCTGGCCGGGTAAAGGGCCGGCGGCAAGCAAGGAGAGACGACCATGAGCCGGTCCATCCGGAATTTTTTGGGCACCCACAATCTGCTGGCGGTGTCGGCCCGACTGCGGGAGCCGGCCTTGAACCAGGAGCAGACGCTGGACACCACCATGCTGGTGGATCTGAACACCGTGCTCAACTGGCGCCCCGGCAAATTCCCCAACCGGGAGGAGTTGACGGGCAAGGAGGAGGCGGACCGCCTGCACTACCTGGGCGGCGCGGTGGGGGGGACGCTGTCCTTTTCCCGGGCGCAGCCGCAGCACGCGGCCTTTCTGTTGGCCTACGCCCTGGGGGAGGTGAGCACCACCGCCGTGGGGGCGAGCGGCTACCGCCACGCCATCCGGCCGCGGTCCGGGGAACTGGACGAGGCGAGGTCCAATCCCTCTTTTACGGCGGCCATGCGCTACGGCAAGCAGGTGCGCAAGCGGCGCTTCGCTTCCTGCTTCATCGACCAGGTGCGGCTGGAGCTGGCTAAGGACGGCTGGGCCAAGATCCACGGGACGGTGAAGGGCACCGGCAAGGTGACGGACAACACCGCGGTGGAGCAGGTGAGCGCGGCCTACAACGCGGGCAGTCTGACCCTGGCGGCCAACGGGGTGGAGGGCGCGGACGCGGCGGAGCGGCTGGCCAACGTGCAGGGGGTGCAGGTGCTGAACCCGGCCACCCAGGCCTGGGACGAGGTGAGCTACAGCGCCGTGTCCGGGGCGATGCCGGCGGTGATCACCATCACGCCGCCGGGCGGAACCGGCACGGCGACCACCTACAAGGTGCACTACATCCCCCGGGAGAGCGGCTGGATGAGCCTGCCGGCCCGGGTGGAGGAGCCGCCCCTGAAGGTGAGCCAGACGCTGGTGAGCGTGGGCGGGCGCTGGAACGGCAGCGCCTTTGTGGGCGGGCACACCCTGGCGGCGGAGCTGCGGCGGCTGGTGTGGACCTTAAATAACCACCTGACGCCGGAGCGGACGCCGGGGGCGGGCGCGGACTACGCCAACCGGGCTTTTCGTATGGGCCGGGAGCAGAAGCTGGAGTTCGACCGGGATTTCCGGGACTTCATCCTGGCCCAGCACCTGGAAGACAACGACTACCTGTCGGTTTACGTCAAGGCCCTGGGGCCGGAGTTCGAGACGGGGGTGCGCTACCAGGTGGAGCTGGTCTTCCCGAGGGTGGCGGTGCTGCAGGCGCCGGTGAAGATCGCCCAGCGGCGGCTGGTGGAAGAGGTGCAGTTCGCGGTGCTGGAAGACGACACCTACGGGTCGGTGCTGGCCCTGGTGCAGAACCAGGTGAGCAGCTACGCGGCCTGAACTGAGCGCGGGAGGCCACAGATGCCCAGAATTCTGGGGGAAGAGCGCCAGGCCATGGCCATTCAGGACCCGGTGTCGGGGTCGGTGATCACCCTGTACTTCCGGCCGCCCACCTCGGAGGAGCGGGTGGCCTACCAGTTGGCCGCTTTCCATCTGGAGCAGGGGGAGCGGCGCTACCGGCTGGGCGAGACCCGGCTGCGCTTCGGGGCGGAGATTTTGCAGGGCTTTGCGCCGGGGGCTTTCCTGGTGCATGAGGATGGCGGGACGGCGCCCCTGGACCAGGAGCGCCATCCGGACTGGAAGGCCCGGCTGGCGGCCCAGGCCCCGGATCTGGTGTCCTACCTGGGCCAGCAGGTGTTTGAGGGCTGGCGGGTGGTGGGCCGGGGGGAGCCGGAGGGGGAATGAGCGGCGGCCCGGCGGAGGTGCGGCCGGACTGGCCCCTGGCGGAGGAAGTGACGGCCCTGGCCCGGGGGCGGCTGTGCCGGGGGGAGGAGCGGCGGCGCTGCCGGGCCGAACAGGGGGCCTTTGCCGATTGGGCCTGCGGCGAGTGCCGGGAGTATCTCAGGCCGGAGGACATCTCGCCCTGGACCTGGCACCTGCTGTTCCTGCACCAGTTGCAGGAGGCGGGCTACCCATTCCGGGCCAATGACCTGACGCTGGACACCTGGCTGCTGCTGGGCCTGGTGAAGCGGCTGCTGGCGGTGGAGAGAGGGGGGAACTTTGCCCAGAGACGGTTCCACGAGGGGCGGTGAGGACAGGGAGCTGGCGGCCTTCCGGGAGCAGCAGGAAGAGATGCTGCGGCTCCAGGAGGAGTATAGCCAGACCCGGGCGGCGCTGTGGTCCCGGGAGGTGCGGAGCCTGGAGGACGCCTGGGAGGGCATGCAGCGCCAGTGGCAGGGGACCCTGGAGCAGATGACGGGCCTGGCGACGGCGCGCTTTCAGGACATCACCGGCCAGGGGGAGGCCATGAGCGCGGCCCTGACCGCAAGCTGGGAGGAAGCGCTGGCGGCCCTGACCGCGGCGGTGGACGAGTGGGCGGCCCACGTCATGGCCGTCCTGGGCCAGGTGGGCTCCGCCTGGCAGGGGATGTTCGGCGGCGGCGGGGGGGGCGGCTGGCTCGGCTGGCTGGGTCTGGGATTCGACTTCGGCGGCTGGTTCCACCAGGGGGGCCTGGTGGAGGCCCACCGGGGTCTGGCGGTGGCGCCCGAGACGCTCCTGGACGACGAACAGATGGTGGTGGTGCAGTCCGGAGAGGGCATCCTGCCCCGGGAAAGCATGGTGCGCCTGGGCGAGGAGAATTTCGAGGCGCTGCGCTCCGGGCGCTTTGCCACGGGTCCGGGGCAGAGCCCGCCGCGCTATGACGTCACCATCCAGGTGCAGTCTCTGGACGGGGCCGCGGCCGCGGGCCTGGACTGGGACCGGGTGGTGCAGCGCCACCTGCTGCCGGCTCTCCAGAAAGAGCTGGGACGGCGCTGGTAAGGAGGGGCCATGGCCAATGCCAAGTTTGCGTGGAGGACCGCGGCGGGCAGCCTGATGAGCTACACCCTGCCCGTCAACTTCACCTACGACTACCAGGAGCTGGCTCAGGACGACAGCGACCGGGAGCGGGCCCTGGACGGCACCCTGCGGAGCTATGCCCGGAGCCTGAAGGCCCGCTGGACCCTCAAATTCCACTACATCAGCACCGCGCAAAAGGAGCAGTTGGCCGCCATCAAGCAGGCCCAGACGGACATCGACTTTTACCGGGAGGCGGGCGGGGCCAGGACCTTTACGGGGGTGTGGACCAACGATCTGGACTTCCGGGAAGTGGCGCCGGGGCTGTGGTCCGGGAGTGTGGCGCTGGAAGAGGTGTAAAGCCGGCGCCAGGCGTTGCCCGCGGCCTGGTTGTGGTGCGCGGTGCGCACCCTACATTTTAGGGCCGGTGGCTGGTTAGTAAGAACCAACATGTTCGTCATGAGATTCACCGCAGCAAAGCATGTCCCCGTGGCGGGGCCGAGGAGAATATGAGGCAGGCCGGGGCGGAATTTTTGCAGGAGGAGAATCGGCGCCGGGGGGCCAGGCCCCGGGTGAAGGCGGTCGTCTACCCCTTCGCGCTGGACTACGGGCTGGCGACGGGGTCCGGGGAGTTTGTCAACACCGCCTATGGAGGCGAGACCGGGAGGGTGGATCTGGAAGGCGGTTACGTCACCTCAGGTTCCTGGACCTCGCCGGTGATGCACACCTTTTCGCCCAACCTGGACCGGGTGGCGGCGATCTGGGAGGACGGGGCCGGCTACCTGGAGATGTCGGTCTATCTGCGCAGCGCGGCCGGCGTGGCGCAAGTGGCCGCGGCGCCCTATGAAAAGCTGACGCCGGGGCAGGAGGCGGCCCTGGCCCCCTATTTTCAGGTGAAGGTGGAATTCGTCCAGACGGACCGGAACTGGGCGGTGGACGACCCCGGCCAGGCCGACGGGTTCACCGCCTATGCCCTGGATGACGCCGGGGAGGCGGGCTACGACAGTTGCAGCGGCGACGGCAGTGCGCCGGGATACGTGGCCGGCCTCAGCCTGGAGGGTCTGTTGTCGCTGCCCGAAGGGGAGATCATCGACGCGGGCCGGGTGCGGGTGGAGTTGGCCCGGGATTTCGGCGAGCTCCGGAGCGGCGACCACATACTGGTGGTGGACAACCGCAGCGGCCAGTGGCTGCCCGGATCGGATAATTTTTATTTCCTGGGGCTCCCGTGGCGGGAGAAGCGCCTGGCCCTCCACCACGGCTGGGAACTGCCCGGCGGCGCGGTGGAGTGGCTGCCGGTGTACCAGGGGGTGCTGGAGCGGCTGGGGGGCATGAGCCACGCCTGGCGGGGGCGGCACCGGGCCCAGGTGGAAAGCCAGGACTGGCTGGCGGCCCGGCTCCGGCGCAGCATCGGCGGTCCGGGAGAAGACGGCGAACGCCGCCCCTTCCTGCGGGGCGCCTACCGGGCCCGGGCGGAGTTGACGGAGACCACCGCCGCCACGGTGGACGCCCCCGTGAAAAGCGGCAGCGGCAGCGCCATTCTCACCGTGGCGGGCGCCTACCGGGGGGAGGAGAACCGGGCCTACCGCGTCACCGCCGAAACCACCGGAGAGCTGGGCAGCGCCACCTTCCGGTGGTCCGCCAACGACGGCCAGAGCTGGCGGGAGACGGGCATCGTCACGACCGGGCCCGAAGACCCGGTGAGAATGGAGGAGGGCCTGGCCGTTTATTTTGAGGCGGGCATCGGCAATGATTTTGTGGCCGGCGACACCTGGACCTTTACGGCCCGGGCGCCGGTTTTTCATTATCGGGTGTATGGTGCCCCCTTCGAGAGCATCACCGATGTTTATCTGAACGGCGAGGAGACCCGGGACCGGGTGGCGGCGGACCCGGCCGACGGGGTCATCCTGGTGACCGGCCGCAGCGCCTCGGTGGAGGCCCGGGTGGTGAAGGACGCCACCACCCATCCGGTGGACATCATCAGCGACATTTTGGCCCAGGTGGGCCTGGAGGAGGCCGTCCACCAGGACTCCTTCGATCTGGCCCGGAGCCTGACGCCCGAATACGCCGTGGGGGTCTGTTTTGAGAACCTGCCCGCGGCGGAGGCGCTGCGGGAGGTGGTGAGCCGCACCCTGTTCGACCTGTGGGTGGACTGCGGGGAGATCAAGATGCGGGCGTATCTGGGGGAATAGGACGGCTTCCCGAGGGCCTGCGGCTCATCCGTAAAGTATGAAAAGATTATCTTGGCGATCTTAGCGCCTTTGCGTGAGTAATTTTTCTCGCCAAGGCGCAAAGACGCAAAGATGAAATGAGGAGCTTTCCAAGATCGGAACCATGAGGACAGCGGCATGACGCACATTCAATGGGCCCGCTCCAGCCAGTTCAACTGGGTCTACGACAACATGGGCGGCGCCCCCCTGCAGGAGGCGGTGGCCGGCGCCTGGAGCGGCGCGGTGACCCAGGTCCAGGCCGACGGCAGCGTCCGGATCACCAGTCCCTTCCCGGGCGGCGGGCAAGTTTACTATCTCCGGGGCGTGTGGCGGCGGGAAACCCTGTTCGCCTGGAACGGCTTCTGGGCCGACCCCATCGACGGCGACCTGGTCAACTATTTCAGCGGCGGCTCCTTTGTCAACGCCGGGGCCGCCACCACGGTCCTCCTGGGCACGGCGCTG
>VGSQ01000088.1 GCA_016874975.1 Deltaproteobacteria bacterium | reverse complement strand
CTGCTCGCCGATGAGGGTGTCCAGCCCCTGGGGCAGGGCCGAGACGAAATCCCAGGCGTAGGCCGCCTTGAGCGCCCCCACGATCTCGTCGTCGCCGGCCTCCAGCCGCCCGTAGGCCACGTTGAAGCGCACCGTGTCGTTGAACAGGATGGTCTGCTGGGTGACCACGCCGATCTGGCCCCGGAGCGAGGCCAGGGTCACGTCCCGGATGTCGTGGCCGTCGATGCGGATGGCCCCGGAGCTCACCTCGTAGAAGCGGGGCAGCAGGTTGAGGAGGGTGGTTTTGCCCGCGCCGCTGGGCCCCACCAGGGCCACCAGCTCGGCCCGGCGCACGGTGAGGTTGATGTCCGCCAGGGCCGGCCGGTCGCCGTAAGCAAAAGTCACGTTTTCGTACACTATCTCCCGTTGCAGGGGCGGGAGAGCCGCGGCGGTGGGCTGGTCCTGAATGGCGGGCGTCAGGTCCAGCACCGCGAAGATGCGCTGGGCCCCGGCCAGCCCCTCCTGAATGGCGTTCTGGGCCTGGCTCACCCCCTTGATGGGGGCGTAGAGCATTACCAGCGCCGCCAGAAAGGAGAAGAAGGTGCCGGGCGTGGAGTGCCCCTGGATGACGTTGTAGCCGCCATAAAAGAGGATGCCGGCCATGCCGATGGAGCCCAGAAACTCCATCACCGGCGGGGTGATGCCCCGGTAGATGGCCTGCTTCAGGCGGATGCGCAGGTAGGCCTGGTTCTCCCGGGCGAAGCGGGCGTCCTCAAAGTCCTCCCGGGCGAAGGCCTTGACGATGCGCTGCCCCAAAAAGACCTCCTGCAGCAGGGTGGTGAGCCGCGCCATGGCCTTCTGGGACTCGGTGGTGATGCCGCGCAGGCGCTTGCCGAAGCTGATGATGAAGGCCGCGGCCAGGGGCATGACCACCATGGCCATGAGGGCCAGGCGCCACTCCTGGTAGAAAATCACCGCGGTGAGGCCGATGATGGTGAAAATGTCCCGGACGCTGCTGGTCACCACCCGCGTCACCGTCTCCTGCAGCACTAGCACGTCGTTGATGACCCGGCTGATGAGCACCCCGGTGGCCTGGTGGTCGAAGAAGCTGAGCGACTGGCGTTGCAGGTGGCTGAACAGTTCGTCACGCAAACGGGTGACGGTGCTCTGGCCGATGAACTGCATCTGGTAGTGCTGGAAGAAGGTCAGGGATTCCTTGAAGAAATAGAGGAGCACCACCAACCACGGCAAAAGGTAGAGCATCCGCAGGTTCTTGGCGAAAAAGACCTCATCCAGGAAGGGCTTGACCAGGTAGGCCAACAGCGCGGTGAGGGCGGACACCACCAACATGGCCAGGATGGCCAAGGCGAAGCGGCCCCGATAGGGTTTTACGTAAGCCAGCAGACGCAGATAGAGGTGGAAATCTTCTCGGTTCATCAGGGGAAACTAATCAATTTATTTAATAAATCTCAATATATTTCATCTCCCTGGATTTTGCCACCGAATTCCGCCGAAGTGGACCGGAGAATCTTGCGGTCCATCCGAGCCCGGGGCAGACGCAACCGGCAGACGTCTGCCGGACTGCGGCCTCCCGGTTTAAGATCCCCTCCGGGGCCTTCGGCGAACGGCTGCCGGTGGTGCTGATCAGCGGCGGCCCCCGGCTGACCGAGGTCTTCGGCGGCGGCTGTGGTTGTCAGGTCACCACCGAAGGCGAACTGGAAGACGCCCTGCAAAAGGCCCAGGCCGAACCCGACACCCTGGCTTTCATCGAGGTGCGGCTGGACCGCCTGGACTGCTCGGAGCACATCCTGCGCCTGGGACAGATCTTCCAAAAGGCCGGAAAGAAGTAGGGCCGCCCGGCCTCCGGTGGCCGGCCGTGGATAATGACGGGGAGAGCCGCATGAAAGTCGCCTTTTTCAACCTGGAGGGCTGGGAGCCGGCTGTTTACCAAGAAGCCTTCCGAGGCCATGACGTGCAGGTGCTGGACCATCCCTACACCCAGGAGGGGCTGACGGTGGACAAGGCGGCGGCCGTGGCCGGGGCCGAGATCCTTTCCATCAGCGCCATGAGCCTGGTCAACGAGGCGGTGCTGGCCGCC
This sequence comes from Deltaproteobacteria bacterium, assembly GCA_016874975.1. Taxonomy (GTDB): domain Bacteria; phylum Desulfobacterota; class Desulfobaccia; order Desulfobaccales; family 0-14-0-80-60-11; genus VGSQ01. Next base: position 12,834 of record VGSQ01000088.1, on the reverse strand, counting down.
CTGCCGCACCTGAAACTGATCGCCACCCGCTGCACCGGCTTCGATCACATCGATGTGGCCGCGGCCCGGGCCAGGGGCATCGCCGTGTCCAACGTGCCGGTTTACGGGGAAAATACCGTGGCCGAGTTCACCTTCGCCCTGATCCTGACCCTGGCCCGGCGCCTGACCACCATGTTCGCCCGGTCCAAACAGGGACGCCTGACCCGGGAGGACCTCAGGGGCATGGACCTGGCCGGCAGCACCCTGGGGGTGGTGGGCGCCGGGCGCATCGGGGCCCATGTGGTCAGGATCGCCGGCGGCTTTGATATGCGCATCATCTGCTATGACACCTACCAGAAGCAGGAGCTGGTGGAAGCCTACGGCGTAATTTATCTGCCGCTGGAGGAGCTGCTGCGCCGGGCCGACATCATCACCATTCACCTGCCGTATCTCCCCGAGACCCATCACCTGATCAACCGGGACAATATCGCCCTGCTGAAAAAGGGGGCGCTTCTGGTCAACGCCGCCCGGGGGGACCCATCACCGACACCTCGGCCCTCCTCTGGGCCCTGGAGAACGGCATCCTGGGGGGCCTGGCGCTGGACACCTTTGAAGGGGAGCTGCTGTGGATCAAGGAAACGGAACTGGTGCACGGCCGGGCGGAATTTGCGCCGGAGGATTATCGGCTGGCCTTCGAAAGTTTTTATCTGGAGCGGTTCCCCAACGTCATTCTCACTCCGCACAACGCCTTCAACACCACCCAGGCGGTGCGCCGCATCCTCAATACCAATCTGGAGGCCATCCTCCGTTTCAGCGAAACCGGGGAAGTGAGCAATCCGGTCAGGTGACCGGAGCGGGGCAGGGGCCTCCCGGCTTGGCGCCGAAACCCTGCTGCCGCCGGGAAGGCGGTGCAGGGGCGGTTCGTGAATCATTGTCACGAGGCCATTGGTGCAAATGAACGGGGAAACGGCATAACCCGGAGGTGGTTTCAGTCTCCCCTCGAGCCCGGCTGCGGCCGCATATCGATGAGGCGCAGGTGCCGGTCCAGGTCCCGGCCGGGGAAGTGCTCCGGGGAAAGGAGGGCAAAGGGGAGGCCTGCCTGAACCGTCCGGCGGATCTCCGCATCGAAAGGGGCGAAGAAGGGGCAGGTCACCTTTTCCCTCAGCCGGGGGGTGTCCCGCACCGGCTTCAGGTCGTCAAAGGGCGCCAGAAAAGCCCCTCCCGCCAGGAAGGCGGGCTCGAAGTGGCGCCGGTCCAGCACCAGGAAGTCAATGCGGTGGCGCCGACAAAACTCCCGCACCGTCCGGGGATCATGGGCGTAATAGGCGGCGAACAGCTCCCGCAGGCGGGGGGCCAGGCGCTCCCAATATCCCTTGCTCCAGGGGTGGGCCAATTCGAAGGTGGCGAAGGCCCGTCGTTGGCCGAAGGTGACGGCATTGTCCATCAGGTTGGGATGCCCCGCGATGAGCGCGCTTTTGGGGGTCTGCTCCAGAGCGGCGTAGAGGGACCGATACGGGGAAAAGTCGTAGAGACCCGCCCCATGCAGGCGCATGACGCCCAGGGTTGCGGCCAGGCCGATGAGCAGGACGGGCAGATAGCGGACCCGGCGGCGGCCCCGGAAGGGGGCTTGCCAGGACCAGGACAGGAGGACGGTATAAGACAGCGGCAACAGATGTTGGAGATAGCGATCCGGAACGAAAAGTTTGAGAAAAAAGAGGCGGGCGAGGAAATAAAACATCAGGGAGGAGGCCAGGAGGAAGGCCAGGGAGGAGAGGCGGGAGGCGCACTGACGCCGATTCAGCCGGCGGGCTCCCCAGCCGGCCCATACCAGGAGCGCGACCAACACCACGCTCCCTCCCACTTTCCCCAGCTCCCGGAAGGGGGCCAACGAGGCCAAGGGGGTCAGAAATTCCCAGGGCAGAGAGGCCACCGGCAGGAAGGCGTACCGACCGGCCGCGGTGAACTCAGGCCGCCCCATCATCTCGGCGGCGCTCACCAGGGGGCCGAAACCCGACTGGGTGAGGCTTCGGTTGAAGGCGAAGACCAGAACCGCGGCCGACGCCAGGATCAGAAAATGTCCGAGCCGCCGGGGAAAGGGAGGGAGTTCTCCGCCGCGCAGCCATCCCCAGCCCCAGGCCAGCAGTACGGCCCCGGCCGCCACCGGAAAAATGTAAGGGATGAAGAGACCCTGGGCCAGCAGGGCCAGGCCCATGGTCCCCGGACTGCGGCGCAGCCAGCCCAGCCAGAACCAGGCCAGCAGAGGCGGGGCAAAGGAGCGGGCCAGACCGCCGGACAAATTCTCCAGGAACAGCGGAACCAACCAGACCACCGCCGCCATGGTCCAGCCCAGAGGCGGCCCGTCCAGGCCCTCTCCCATCCGGTAGAGGAGGCAGCCCAACCAGATGAACAGGAGGCCCGGCAGGATTTTGCAAAACCACAGAGGGCTCACCAAAAACGAGGCCAGCCAATAAAGCCCCTTGACCCCGAAGGGGACGTACCGCCGGGCATAATCAGTGAGGAGATCGTCGGGGAAGAGCTCCGGGTCCTGGAACTGCGCCATCCAGTAGATCTGCTGGCGGACGTCGTCGTTGATGACATAAAAGTTCGTGAACGCGGTTAAATGAGCGCCAACGAAAACGGCCAGGCTGATCAGGCCCACCAGTAGCAGAGGATGCCGGGAGAGTCGCGCCGCAAAGGAATGCTGCATGGCTTGAAGCTCAGCCTTGAGGCATGTACGGGGCGGTGGGGGGGAGGGCCGGCGGGCCGGCGGCTCCGTGGGCGCAGGTGTCCGCCCCCCGGGGACTTCCCCACATCAGACTTTTCCAGATACTGCCCGCAGCTTTCAGGACCGCCCCCCTCAACCGAAGTGGCGCTAAAGTGACAACACCCGGTACCCGAAGAGGCGGTTCACTTCCTCCGCCAGGGCGTCCGAGGGCAGAAGGGCCAGGTCCTCGGGCAGGGCCAGGACGCCGCCGTTATTTTCCGGGGCGAGGAAGTGCAGAAACCCGGACACCGGTCCCGGGTGCCGCATTAAAATCTCTTTAAGGGCCAGGAGCTGCTCCCGGGTGAGGGTGGCGGCCTGGAGGCGGAAGTCCAGCCGCTCCGGCCACTTGGGCAGCACGGCGCCCAGCGGCGCCAACTCCTGGGCCACCAGCTTGGGGCCCTTCTCCTCGTGCACCACCGTACCCTTGAGCCACAGGGGCAGCCCGGTCTGGCTCAGCCAGGCCGCGGATTTCTCAAAGAGTTCGCCGTAGACCACCACCTCCACGGAGCCGGCCAGGTCCTCCACCGTGAGGATGGCCAGCCGGCCGCCCTTCTTGCTCACCTTTTCCTTGAGGCTGGTCACCACCAGGCCCAGGGCCACCTCCTCGCCGTCGGGGAGGTCGGCCAGGTCCGCGGTGGTGGTGCGGATCCAGGAACGCAGCACGGCCCGGTGGCTGTCCAGGGGGTGCCCGGTGAGATAGAGCCCCAGGGCTTCCTTTTCCCGGGCCAGTTTCACCGATTCCTCCCACTCCGGGACCTCGGGCAGCCAGTCATCCTCGATCTGGGGGCTCAGGGCCTCGAACATGGACATCTGCTTGGCCGCCTGGTGGCGCTTCCAGGTCTGGGCCCGCTCCAGGGCCGCGTCCAGCCCCGCCAGCAGCCGGGCCCGGTTGCCCAGCAGGCTGTCGAAAGCCCCGGCCTGGATCAGGGACTCCAGCACCTTGCGGTTGACCTTGGTCAGGTTGAGGCGGAGGAGCAGGTCGGACAGACTGACAAAGGGGCCTTCCTGCCGGGCCGCCAGGATTTCATGAATGGCGCCCACGCCCACGTTCTTGACGCCGGCCAGCCCGTAGCGCACCTTGCCGGCCTCCACCGTGAAGTCCCGCTGGCTGCGGTTGAGGTCCGGCGGCAGGATGCCCAGGCCGTGCTCCCGGGCCTCCAGGATGTGTTTGGCCAGGGCGTTGGTCTGGTTGATTTCGCTGTTCAGCAAAGCCGCCAGAAATTCCAGGGGATAGTGGGCCTTGAGGTAGGCGGTCTGGTAGGCGATGAGGGCATAGGCGGCGCTGTGGGACTTGTTGAAGCCGTATCCCGCGAATTTCTCGATGAGATTGAACAGCTCCTGGGCCTTGGCCGCGTCTACGTCCTTGGCCGCCGCGCCGGTGACGAACCGCTCCCGCTGGGCCGCCATCACCGCGGGCTCCTTCTTGCCCATGGCCCGGCGCAGGATGTCGGCTTCGGCCAGGGAGTAGCCCGACACCGCCGCGGCGATCTGCATCACCTGCTCCTGGTAGAGGATGATGCCGTAGGTCTCCCGGAGGATGGGCTCCAGCTCGGGCAGGAAGTAGGTCGCCTCCGTCTCCCCGTGCTTGCGGCGCACGTAGTCGTCCAGCATGCCGCTCTCCATGGGGCCCGGCCGGTAGAGGGCCACCAGGGCCACCACGTCCTCGAAGCAGGTGGGCTTGAGGCGCACCATGAGGCTGCGCATGCCGGAGCTCTCCAATTGGAAGACGCCGGCGGTGTTGGCGGCCTGGAGCAGCTCGAAGGTGGGGCCGTCGTCGGTGGGGATGGCCCGGATGTCCAGGTCCGGGACGTGGCGCCGGCGGATGAGGCGCACCGCCTCCTCGATCACCGTCAGGGTCCGCAGGCCCAGGAAGTCGAACTTCACCAGGCCCACCTTTTCCACCCCCTTCATGTCGAACTGGGTGACCTGTTCGCCCTTGGTCCCCTTGTAGAGCGGCAGGTACTCCACCAGGGGCCGGTCGGCGATGACCACCGCGGAGGCGTGGGTGGAGGCGTGGCGGGGGAGGCCCTCCAGGGCCGCGGAGACGGTGAGAATCTCCGCCACCCGGGGGTCGTTGTCCCTGAGCTCCCGGAGGCGCGGCTCCTGGCGCAGGGCCTCCTCCAGGGTGATGTTGAGCTGCTCCGGCACCAGCTTGGCGATCCGGTCCACTTCGGCGTAAGGCACCTCCAGGGCCCGGCCCACGTCCCGGATGACCTGGCGGGTCTTCATGCTGCCGAAGGTGGTGATCTGGGCCACGTTGGACCAGCCGTAGGTCTTGGCCACGTATTCGATGATCTCCCCCCGGCGCTCGAAGCAGAAGTCCACGTCGATGTCCGGCGGGGAGATGCGCTCGGGATTGAGGAAGCGCTCGAAAAAGAGGCCGTGGGCCAGGGGGTCCAGGTCGGTGATGCCCAGCGCATAGGCCACCAGGCTGCCCGCGGCGGAGCCCCGGCCCGGCCCCACCGGGATGCGGCGGCGGCGGGCGTAAGCCACGATGTCGGCCACCACCAGGAAATAGCTGGCGAAGCCCATGCGGTTGAGCACGTCCAGCTCGTAGTCCAGGCGCTGCCGGTACTCGTCCTCCGACCGGCCGGAGGGGGGCGAGGCGGCCAGGCGCTGCTGCAAACCCTCCTTTGCCTGGCGCTCCAGCAGGGCCTCCCTGCTTTCGCCCGCGGGCGCGGGGAACACGGGGAAGCGCAGATGCCCCAACTCCAATTCCACCTGGCAGCGGCCGGCGATTTCCCCGGACGCCGCCAGCAGGGCCGGATGGGGCAGGGCCTGGGCCATCTCCGCGGGGCTCTTGAAATAGAGCTGATCCGTGCCGAAGGTCAGGCGGTCCTTGGTGTGGATGGTCTTGCCCGTCTGGATGCACAGCAGCACATCGTGGGCCCGGGCGTCCTCGGGCCTCAGGTAATGGCAGTCGTTGGTGGCCACCAGCGGCAGGCCCCAGCGCGGCCCCAGTTCCAGGAGGGCGGCGTTCACCTTTTCCTGCTCCGGCAGGTTGTTGGCCTGCAGCTCCAGGTAAAAGCTGCCGGGGAAGATCTCGGCGTACCGGCGGGCCGCGGCCTCGGCCCCGGCCGGGTCGTCGGCCAGGAGATAGCGGGCCACCTCGCCGTGCAGGCAGGAACTGAGGGCTATGAGGCCCTCGCCGTGCTGCCGCAGCAGGTCCTGGTCCACCCGGGGTTTATAGTAGAAACCCTCCAGGTGGGAGGTGGTCACCAGCCGCAGCAGGTTCTGGTAGCCCCGATTGTTTTCCGCCAGGAGCACCAGGTGGTGGTATTCGCCCTTGCCGCCCTTTTTCTCCAGGTGGCTTCCCGGCGTCACATAAACCTCGGCGCCGATGATGGGCTTGAGCCCCCCGGCCCTGACCTGCCGGTAGAAATCCAGCACCCCGAACAGGGTGCCGTGGTCGGTGATGGCCACCGCCTCCATCTCAAACTCCTGGGCCCGAGCCACCAGGTCCTTGACCCGAATGGCCCCGTCCAGGAGACTGTAGGCGGTGTGCACGTGGAGATGTACGAAGTCGGAGGTCATGATGGGGGGATTATAGACGATGTGGCCGTCAATTTTCCAATCTCATTTCTGATGAGCAGTTTATATTGGGAAATCAAGATATTAGGTAGAATTTCGTCATTGAATGTTCCACCTTGGCGATTTGACAAATATTTTTCTTGCAGAAATGTATCCCATAGACTACACTACGTTCATGCTGGAAATCCGGCAGACCGAGATTTATGCCCAATGGTTTCAAAGCTTACGTGACCGGCAGGCGCGGGCTCGCATCAATGTGCGTATCCGCCGCCTGTCGCTGGGCAACCCGGGGGACGTGCGGCCGGTGGGAGAGGGCGTATCGGAACTGCGCATCAATTATGGTCCCGGCTACCGGGTTTATTTCGCACAACGTGGGCAGAAGTTGGTGATCCTGCTCGCCGGCGGCGACAAACACACCCAGGACCAGGATATCAGAACCGCACGGGAACTGGCGAAGCAGGTTTAGGAGACGGTGATGGCAAAGATTCGCACCCGACCGTGGGACGCAGCGGCGCATCTGGAAACCGCGGAGGACATGGCCGCCTATTTGGAAGCGGCTCTGGAAGAAGGGGACCCGGCCCTGGTGGCCGCCGCCCTGGGGGACATCGCCCGGGCCAAAGGCATGGCGCAGATTGCCCGGGCCACGGGCCTGGGGCGGGAGAGCCTTTACAAGGCCCTGTCACCCGAAGGCAACCCGGAGTTCGCCACCATCCTCAAGGTGGTGCGGGCCCTGGGCCTGCGCCTGCGCGCCGCGCCAGCGCAGACGTAAATTGTGCATCCCCGGGACCCCGCACAAAACAACAGACGAAATGCGCTGCGCTTTCCCGCCCTACGGTCCTGTGGAATATTAATCGACTCTCAATCGCCTGAAACGTTCTCTATGAGATTTGTCTAGTTTCTTAATGTCTAAGGCTTCGCGGTAGCAAGGGTGTATTTCCCACTTGAGAGTGAAGTCCTCGTCAGTTCTCGCAGTCAAAAAATCCGGCATTTGGTCGAAACGATAATGCTCGTAACTGCCATCTGGACTATCACTGCGAGCTAAGATAAAGCCCAACCTATAAAGAAATCTTGCTATTTCCCTGGGAGATCGCGTTGTTTCACCTTCAATAACTGGAGAAATATGATTTGATACCCTATTATTGATCCACTTAAACAAGTCATCCCTGCTCATCAGACGTTCACTACCTCGAAATGCATTAATCAGTTCTTGAACCTGGGGACACTGATGTTTATGCTCTGAGACTAGATCGGCAATTCTTTTGGCTCCATATTCCCCCCACACTTCATCGATATCTCCTCTTGCGATAAGTGTTCCTCTTCGCCTTAGGGCTGCTTCTTGGGTAAGTTTGCACAATTGGATAGCCCATCGAGGACGTTCATAAGATAGTGTGTATATAACCTTATAGGTGTCAACCAGCTTTTCCCCCCACTCCATCTTTGGAACAAAGGCCAACTCCAAAAAACGCTCATGCTTATTATCAATGCGGAAATTAGCCTTCAATTTTGGAAAAGGTATTTTTAAAGCTTCTAAACTTGCTTTAATACGCAGTGATAGCAAACTAAGAAAGTCACGTTGATACCAAAGTATTTCATTAACGTATTGCTCAACTTTGTCAAGCGATTCATCATACCTCCTAATAATTGCCCAAACATCTGTTCTCATTGTTACTCGAAAAAATGTGTCTTTTAAATCCTGCCCCAAGTACCGACACGCAGAAAAAAAGGTAGCTAGTTCTAAAGATTCTATGTTGGTATTTTGGTATGTGGCGTCTAAGTCATCGATCAAAATCCATACTTTTCTATTTTTTACTCTTTTTAAAATTTCAATTTCATTTTTTACTGGTATTTTAGTTAGCTTTCGTTTTTCAAATATAGAAAGTAGCCTGTCAAGTAAGCAACTTATCAAATTTCTTGATTTATACCCCTCCAGTTCAACTGTCTCCAATAAAGTAATTTGATCATCTAAAGTAATTTCATTGTCTTTTAGATTCATATTAAGGGTAAGTGCAAGTTGGCGATTCACAAGGGCACATAGCCTAATCATCCAGTCCCTGATATATTCATTCGGGGTGGTAAGTTTTGAGGTTAAATTGAATTTGCTTCGCACTAGGTCTGCACCTCTACACTTTATTACCAAAGCATTATGGTCATTTTTATGAATCGTGTGAGAAATCCATTGAAGGAGAGCTGATTTCCCCACACCTTTTCTAGCAGTTGCAATTAATATTTTGTTGTTCTTATTAAGAAACTTATTAAACATAGCTTGCTCAACAAAATATGAAGAAAGCTCTTCTGGAGCTACATCATCAGCGGCCTCATTCCCAAAGTCCAGATGTTCAATGATATTCAAGGCGTTCCTCCCTTATTTAGAATATGTAATTTTATAAATTTAAAATCATATATAACAAAAAGGGGGGTATGTCAATAAAAATTGACTATAGAACCAAGGGGTTAATTGGAGATCTTTTAACTCGCTAACGTGTAAAATCTGACATTGTCCTCTCCCCCTTATCGTTCCAAGCTCCTGCTTGGGAACTGGTTTGTCCGCCCAAGCTCAGCGAGGGCACGTAAATATTTTAGGGCCAATTTTCTAAAATTACCAGACTTCCTTCGCCAAGCGGGAGCTTGGCGGGCCAGGGTGGTTCCCCGGCAAGAGCTGGGGAACCAGAAAAATAATAGTAGGTGGGGCGGCCGTCTCTGGCCGCCTTAGGGGTGGCGGGCACAGAGGCCCGCCCCACCGGCTGTTTGCTAAATTCGGCCTGGAGACGGATGAACCCTGCCTCAAAGTCCCCCGGGTAAAGGTCTTAAACCACCTTCATCATACCTCGGGCGAGGGGGGTGAGACAAGAGGGAAATGGATAGGAGGGTTTGCTCCCAGGCCGGGGGGGGCCACAGGCAGTGAACCTGGACCTGCGGCCCACACGAGAGATATTTCGGAAACCCCGACGCTGCGGCGGAAGTTTTGCAAGAAGATCTGCCGGCAGTCTTTTTAGGAAAATCAAGATGATAGGCAGGGGGAGCAACCGGTGGTGCCTTCGCGGTGATTTCAAATTTGATGGCCTCGTAAAAAGTCCATTCACCCCCTCACCCCAGCCCTCTCCCCCAAGGGGGAGAGGGGGTTAATGAGGCAAATCAATCAGTTATCCATGGCAGCGAGAGCCACCTTTTGGAGATAGTACGGCCATTTTTACTTTTTAAGATTCCATCAAATTTTTTTCTTGCCCGACTGTATCCTATAAAATACAATCCCTGCATGCCGGAGATCAGGCAGACCGAGCTTTGTGCCCCCTGGTTTCATAACTTGAAATCTCTGTTAAAATCCCTTGCTAGCGGCAAGAGGACCTCAAAGAACCCAAGTTCATGTAGAGCAGGCGCTTCGCCTGCAATATCCAGCCGGGGGCGGCTGTTCTCCATAAGAATTTTATTTCTCCGCCGTCTCTTCCAGGGGCACGCACAGCACGGGACAGGGCAGGAGGCGCACCACCTTTTCCGCGGTGGAGCCGAAAAAGACCTCTTCGATGGGGCCCCGGCCCGACTTTCCGTAGCCGCCCATGACCACCAGATCCACGGCCAGGTCCCGGGCGATAACGGCGATCTCCTGGAAGGGCAGGCCCACGGCCACCATGCTGGCAATTTCCAGGCCGTCGTCTCCCCCGCCTGCCAGGAATTGGGTGAGTTGCTGCTGGGCCCGCTCCCTCAGGGCGGGCAGCACACACTCGGCCTCCACCCCCTGGAATTGGGCCACCGCTTCCACCCGGCGCTGATGGATGACGTGCAAAACGACGATGCGGGATTTAAAGGTGCGGGCCAGCCTCCGGGCCATGCGAAAGGCGGCGCCGGCGCAGTCGGAAAAGTCGGTGGCCACCAGGATGGACTGCACGTTGTCCTCCTTCAGCGAGATCTGCATGGAAAAGTTTGCCGCGGCGGAGGGGGCCGGGGGGTCACCTACTCCTGCCTTTTCCCCCACGCCTCCCTTTTCCCGCCCCCGAAGGGCCTTAAGGTGGGGGCGCTCCTGGAAACCCCCATATGGGATGGCAGGTCGGGCAAGAAGAGGCCGCAAACCTCCCTTGGCCCGCCCCTCAAGGGGATGGGGGAGGATCCGGGGCAGGACGGGAGAGCCCTGCACCCCCGGACCTCACCCCGGCATGACCATCACATTGCTGGGGGATTGGCCAGCGGCTCCTGCGCGACCGAATGGCTGGGGAGACTCGCTACTTGACCACGCCCTTGATTTCCTTGAGGGCTTCCTCGGCTTTATCAAAGGAACCGATGTGCACCCAGAGCACCTTGCCGCTCTTGTCCACCACCATGCTCACCGGGTACGGGCTGAAGTTCATGGCCTTGCTCAGGGCCCTTTCCTGATCGGGCACCACGGCAAAGGGCACTTTATGGAACTTCTTCCACATCTGCATAGCCTGTTCGTTGTTGCCCTGTCCGGCAGAGATGAACTTCACCTTCCCCTTGAGCTGGGCGTCTTTCTCCACCAACGTGAAGAGATTGTTCAACACCGGCGCCTGGGCCAGGCAATGGGGGCAGGTGGTGTTGAAGGATTCCAGGAAAACATAGGGCGCCTTGATATCCTGGAGGCCGAAGGGACCTTCCTTATCCAGGCCGAGATACTTTTGGTCTTCCGGTGTGATGACCTTGGTGAACTTGAAGTCGCCCAGCACCAGACCCACTTTTGGCTCCGCCTCGGCGGCCCAGGCGGCGGTGAAAGAGAGGAACAAGATCAGACAGCTTCCCAGAACTGACAAAAGGGCCAAACGACGCATCATGAACTTCCTTTCTTGTGTGGATTTGCCGATATGATAAAGCAAGCCGGGGGAAAGGGCAAAGGAAAACCTGTAGCGGTGCGTTTGAGGGTCTCCGGGATCAGAGGACATGAAGGAAAGGAACGACACCGCCTGCCCGGACCACGCCGGGCCGATAATCCTTGATTCCTGAGGAGGTCTTAATGGACGCCGGCGGTTCCAGCAAGCATTTCGACGCCATCCATGATGAGTATGCCTTTTTCCAACAGCATTCCACCGAAGCGGAGCAGGACCTCAGGGCTCACCTCCCCTACCTGACGTCGCTGGCTCAATCCGGCCCCTCCATCCGCCTGTTGGACTTCGGATGCGGGGACGGAGAGTTTCTGGGCCGCCTGCTTGCCGCGACCGAAGTCCCGCCCCCGCGCCTGTTCCTCTCCCTGGTGGAGCCCGATGCCGGGTATCTTTCCCAGGCCCGAAGCCGCATCCGGGTTTTTACCACCCACCCCGTCTCGGCCTGGCCCTCGCTTCCCCCGGAAACGCCCCCCCGGTTCGACCTCATTTTGGTCAACCATGTCTTTTATTACGTCACCGACCTGGTGGGAACCCTGAAGCGCCTTCTGGAGGCCCGGGCGCCGGAGGGCCGCCTTCTCGTCTCCCTGGCAGGCAGAGACAATATCCTGAGCCGGATCATTGACCGCAGCTTTGCCTCCATCCGGGAGCCGGCGCCTTACCACTTTGCCGAAGACCTGGAGAAGGCCCTGGCCTCTCTTAGGCAACCGTTCCGAAGGCGTCTGCTCCCCTACACGATGGACTTTCCCGACCTGGAAAGCAACCGCCGGATGACGGCCAGGTTTCTGCTGGGGGAGCATCTGTCCCGGATGGATTGGCCCCATATCATGAAGCTCTTTGACCCTTATGTCAAAAACGGGCGGGTGGTCATCGACACGAACCACTACCACTTTGTGATCGCCGCTGCATCATAGCCGGTTTAATTGAGGGCGAGGACATGGGGGGTTGATCACCTCCGGACACTGGCGGCGGTGGTTGTTGCCGTCCCGCCGCAGGCGGCCTTCCCGGGCCTTTCGGCCAGGCCGGGGCAGGAAAAAATGGGCGCGCGCTCATTGCCCCGGTTTTTCCGCGGTAAACCCTCTCCTACGGAGCGGCAAAGGAAAGAGGGGTAAAAAGGAGTCCTGGGGTCCGAAAGCTGCCGTGGTCGTGCCGGAAGGTGGTCCCGGCGCGGAGGATGGGGCGTCGGAGGCGGCAGGTGCAGACGTTGCGTGGAGAGTTGAGGATATGCCGGGAGGCCCACAGCTTGTACTTCCTGCCCCGGCTGCTATGAAAAGTCCCTTATCCCCCTCTCCCCCGATGGGCATTGGCGCTAACTTAAGAAAAAAACCAGTTTACATCATAACATACCGATTTTACTTAAAATCCCCCTAAATCCCCCTTTTCCAAAGGTGGACTTCGGGTCACCGACTGCTCATTCCCCCCTTTGGCAAAAGGGGGTAAGGTGGGATTTATCTTGACTGTTCAACAGGTTACCCTTGGCATACCCACTGCTTGCTTAAGTTAGCGCCAATGCCCCCGATGGGGGAGAGGGCTGGGGTGAGGGGGAAAACTTTTCATGCTTTGCGGGTGAGCCCCAGGCTCATGAGTAACTGTCTTGAAAAGTTCTTGGTGGCGCCGGCATCTTGCCGGTGCGGCGCACAGGCTGAAAGCCTGTGCCCAAAGGCGGCGGGCAGAGACGCCCGCCCCACCGGCCCTTTCATGTGCTATGGGTGGGCCGGCGGCCCATGAGGGACTGCTCAG
>VGSQ01000087.1 GCA_016874975.1 Deltaproteobacteria bacterium | reverse complement strand
ATATAAAAAGTGATAAGGCGCTCAATTATTAATTGCCGCCACTACAGACTTTGGAGAAATTCAAGGCTATCTACCTGGAATCATTAGGCGCCAGCTCAAAAATTTCGGTAAAACTGATAATCTCCGGAGGTTCTGATAGAGTATAATGTCTTAATCGCACAAGAAGGCGGGGGGCCATGGAAAGGGAGCTGGGGGCATTTTTCCGGGGGCTCAGGGACCGGGTGGCGGAACCGGTGCGGGAAGCGCACCGTCAGGATCTGGAGGAGTTCCGCGACTTCCTGAGGGCCAGGGACTGCACTTCCTGGGAGGCCCTGAATGCCGACCACCTGTCCGCCTATCTCCACTCCCTGGAGGCCGTGGGCCTTTCGGGGCGCAGCCGGGAACGGCGGCGCGCGGCCCTCCGGCGCTTCCTGACCCACCTGGGGGAGGCGGGAAAACTGGCGTTTGATCCCCGGCCGCGCCTGGAAGAACAGGAGCCCGGGGGCGGTCCGGCGCAGATTCTCAGTCCCGAGGAGCTCAAGGCCCTGCTGGCCGGGCTGGCGGCGGCGGGACCCGAGGCCATGGACGAGATGGTGGAGCAGTTTTTCCACCATTTGGGGGTGGAACGGGGTTTGGCCCCCCTGACGCTGGAATCGTACAGCCATGACCTCACGGATTTTCGGGAGCATCTCCGCCTGCTGGGTCGGCAAAGTTGGGAGGAAGTGAGCCTGGAGGATTTGGGCGGATACCTGGCCGCCTTGGAGCTGCGGGGGCTGGGTCCCCGGAGCCGGGCCCGGCGGCTGTCGGCCTTGCGGCAATTTTTCAGGTTTCTCCAGCGGGAACATCGTCTGGCGGTCAACCCCGTGGAGCTCCTGGACGCCCCCCGGCTGCCCCTCAAGCTGCCCCAGGTGCTGACGGAGGAGGAGGTGGCGGCCCTGCTGGACGCAGCCGATCCCACCACCTCTCTGGGGCAGCGCGACGCCGCCTTGCTGGAGGTGCTGTACGCCACGGGTCTGCGGGTGTCGGAACTGGTGGGGCTGACCCTGAAGCAGCTGGACCTGCGCCGGGGGGTGGTCAGACCCCTGGGAAAAGGGCGGAAAGAGCGGCTGGTGCCCATGGTGCCCAAGGCAGTGGAGGCCTTGAAACGCTACCTGGCCGAAGGCAGGCAACAACTGCTCAAGGGCGGGGATTCACCCTATGTGTTCCTGAACCGGCGGCGGACCCGCCTCACCCGCCAGGGATTCTGGAAGATTATCCGGCACTACGCCCGCAAGGCCGGGGTGCGCACGCTGTCGCCCCACGCGCTCCGGCACTCCTTTGCCACCCACCTGTTGTCTCGGGGAGCGAACCTGCGGGTTCTGCAACTGCTGCTGGGGCATGCCGACCTGGCGACCACGCAGATTTACACTCACCTGGACGCGCCGCGCCTTAAGGAGGCGCACCGGAAGTCCCATCCCCGGCCATGAATCGGACAAAATCGCCGCCGGCCCGCACCCTGGAGGTGATCACCACCCACCTGAACGCCGACTTTGACGCGCTGGCGTCCATGGTCGCGGCCAAAAAGCTTTACCCCCGGGCGCTGTTGGTCTTCCCCGGGTCCCAGGAGGGGAACCTGCGGGATTTCTTTGTGCGCTCCAGCTTTTATTTCCTGGACATCACCCGGGCCAAGCACGTCTCTCCGGAGGAAATCAAGCGCCTCATCCTGGTGGACACCCGCCAGGCCTCCCGCATCGGCAAATTTGAAGAGGCGGCCCGGTCCGGAGAAGTGGATATCCACATCTACGATCACCATCCCGACTCACCCGAGGACGTGCACGGCAGCGTCGAGGTGGTCAAGCCCCTGGGGTCCACCACGGCCATCATGACCCAGATTCTGGCGGAGCGGGGGCTGCCGCCCACCCCCCAGGAAGCCACCGTCATGGCGCTGGGACTCTTCGAAGACACGGGCTCCTTCACCTTTTCCTCCACCACGCCCGAGGACTTTGAAGCCGGGGCTTATCTCCTGAGGCACGGGGCGGACCTCAACGTGGTGTCCCAGATGGTGACCCGGGAACTCACCGTGGAGCAGGTGGCCCTCCTGAACGACCTCATCGACAACGCCAGCCGCCTTTCTGGTTAACGGGTGGAGGTGGTGGTGGCCCGGGCCACCACCTCGCAATACGTGGCGGACTTTGCGGTGCTGGTGCACAAGTTCATGGACATGGATAACCTGCAGGTGCTGTTCGCCCTGGCTCAGATGGAGGAAAGGGTCTTCCTGGTGGGCCGCAGCCGCATCCCGGAGGTCAACGTGGGGGAAATTTTGGCCGAACTGGGAGGCGGCGGACACGAATACGCGGCCAGCGCGGCCATCAAGGACGAACCCCTGGCCCAGGTGGAGGAACGCCTGCGCCAGGCCCTGTCCCGGCGGGTGCACCCCCAGCGCCGGGCCCGGGAGATCATGAGCTTCCCCGTCAAGAGCGTGGACCCGGAGGTGAGCCTGGAAGGGGCCGAACTGCTCCTCAACCGTTACAGTATCAACGCCCTGCCCGTGATGGCGGAACGGCAACTGCTGGGGCTCATCAACCGCCAGACGGTGGAAAAGGGCATCTACCACGGCCTCAAAGACCACCCGGTGCGGGATTACATGTCCACGCCGGTGGCCACGGTGGGCCCCGAGGCGACCCTGGCCGAAATCCGGGAGACGCTGGTGCTGAAAAAGCAGCGCCTGCTGCCGGTGGTGCAGGACGGCGCGGTCATCGGGGTCATCAGCCGCACGGACCTGCTGCACCTGCTCATCGACCAGGAGGAGGAAGGCCAGTGGAGCCAGCCGCTGCGGACCAAGAACATCGTGGGGATGCTGCGGGAGCGGCTGCCCCGGAAGATCCGGGAAATCCTGGAGCAGGCGGGCCGGGTGGCGGCGGAACTGGGCTTCATGGCCTACGTGGTGGGGGGGGTCGTCCGGGACCTGTTTCTCAAAGAAGAAAATCTCGACCTCGACATCGTCATCGAGGGCGACGGCATCGTCTTTGCCCGGCGCCTTGCCGCCCAATGTCAGGCCCGGTCCCGGGAATTTCAGAAGTTCAAGACCGCGGTGATCATCTTCCAGGACGGCTTCAAGATCGACGTGGCCACGGCCCGGACGGAATATTACGAAGCCCCCGGGGCCCTGCCGGTGGTGGAGTACAGCTCCATCAAGATGGACCTCTACCGCCGGGACTTCACCATCAACACCCTGGCGGTGAAGCTCAATCCCGAAGGCTTCGGCATGCTCCTGGACTTTTTCGGGGCGCACCGGGACCTGAAAGAGCGGCGCATCAGCGTGCTCCACAACCTGAGCTTCGTGGAGGACCCCACCCGGGTCTTCCGGGCCATCCGCTTCGAGCAGCGCTTCGGCTTCCGCATCAGCAAGTTGACTATCAACCTGATCCAGAACGCAGTGAAGAACAACTTCTTCGACCGGCTTTCGGGTCCCCGGCTGTTCGGAGAGCTGCGACTCATTCTCCAGGAAGAAAACCCCATTCCGGCCATCGCCCGGCTGGCGGAAATGGACCTGCTCAAGGCCATCCACCCCCGGCTGTGGTTCGACGAGGGCACCCGGGCCATGCTGGAGCGGGTTCAGGCGGTGCTGGCCTGGTTCGACCTGTCCTACCTCGAGGAGATATTCGAGCGCTGGGTGGTCTATTTCCTGGGGCTGGTGGAGCCCCTCACGCCCGCAGAACTGGAGGAGATGATCGGCCGGTTCAAGCCGCCCCCCCGGCTGGGAAGGGCGATTCTGGCGGGGAAGGAAGCGGCCGACCAGGCCCTGGTGAAACTTTTCCGCCTGGGGGAACCCACCCGCAGCCAGATTTACCACCTGCTCAATTCCCTGGGCACCGAATACCTGCTCTATATGATGGCCAAATCCCGGCAGGAGCCCTCCCGGCGGGCCATTTCCCTGTTCTTTACCCACCTCAAGCACATGAAGCCGGAAATCAGGGGGCGGGATCTGGTGGCCCTGGGATATCCTGCCGGACCCATGATCCGGGAGATGCTGGAGGCCCTGCTGGAGGCGCGTCTCAACGAGCAGGTGGCTACCCGGGGTGAGGAGCTGGATTTGATCCGCCGGCGCTTCGGGTATGGCTAGGCGGCGGCCGGCAAGCCCAAAGGTGGGAAAACGGCGCGGCGCCGCGCGGCCTTCGGGCCGCAATCAGACTAAGCCCCTGATTTTTTGGCAACACCCTCCTGCCGGGGCAGGTTTGCCACCCGCCCCTGCGGCTGGATTCTCTGGCGGTTTGGGGAGCGAAAGGTTAAGTCCTCAGAGTCACAGATCATTTACGGGCGACACCCCGTCCTGGCGGCCCTGCGCCGGCCCGACACGCCCCTGGACGAAGTGATCATCGCCCAGGAAGCCGCCGGCCCCTGGCTGGAGGAGGTCCGGGCCTTGTGCCGTGCCGCAGGGGTGCGCCTGCGCCTCCGGGAGCGCCCCTTCCTGGACCGTCTGGTGGGCGGCGCCCGCCACCAGGGCGTCTGCGCCCGCCGGGCCGGTTGGGTTTATCAGACCGAAAGCCGGTTGCTGGCCCTGGTCCCCGATCTGCCCCGCCCCCGGCTCCTGGTGGCTGCGGACGGCCTCACCGACCCCATGAACCTGGGGAATCTCTGCCGCACCGCCCTGGCCGCCGGGGCCCAGGGCCTCATCCTGCCCCGGGACCGGTCCGTGGGCCTCACTCCCGCGGTGGCCAAGGCCGCGGCGGGGGCCCTGGAGTTCCTGCCCCTGTTCCGGGTCACCAACCTGTCCCAATGCCTCCTCGGCCTCAAAGACCTGGGCTTTTGGGTCACGGGCGCCGACGTGCAGGCCTCCTTAAGCCTCTTCGCCGCAGACCTCACCCCCTGCCTGGTCCTGGTCATCGGCAGCGAGGGCAAGGGCCTGCGACCCCGGGTGCGCCGGACCTGCGACCTGTTGGTCACCATTCCCCTGGCCGCCCCGGAGGTGGGCTCCCTCAACGCCGCCAGCGCCGGCGCGGTCTGCCTCTTCGAAATCCGCCGACAACGCCTGGCCCTGCCCCCGGGCGGACAGGACCCCGGACGCACCGGGAAAACCTGAAAGGTTGGAAGGTCCCCAAGCAGTCGCGCCTGGGCCCACGGCCCACCGGTAACACCTGAAAAGCTCTCTAAAGCGGGCGTCCCCGTCCGCCGCCAGCCCCTGTCCATGGTGCGTAAGTCGCACCCTTGGGAACGTGGGGGAAACCAGGGTTTCCCCGGAACAACCTGCGAATGAAAATGTTGTGGGTAATCTTCTCTGATACCAAGTTGCAAAGTTGTGTAACGGGTGGGCCAAAGGCCCGTGCGCAACTGCTACCTGCGGGAAGGATTGGTTCCGGGAAGATGAGCATCTGGGAGATCTTACTCGGTCAAAGAGGGTCAAAAAAGCATTTTGGCACTGCTGCAGTCAAGGCTGCCCCATAATCTCAGGGGATAGGCGCAGCGGGTGTGCTTGGTGAGCTGCTCACACTCGCCTTTGAGACTGGTTAAAAAGGAGAGTATCTCCTCGGGTGTCAAGGAGGTCAGGTCCCGGTCAGGAAAATGATCCCGGAATTTGGTCAAGAGCGAACTGCAGGACCGGATCTTTTTTTTGAGAATTCATCTTGTGGTAATCCAGGAACGGGTTGACGGCCTTGGAAACCTTCATGCTCCACCTCCAGTTTACTCTCGGCAGGGATGCCGGCCTTGATATCAGGCTTATATCAATAATTCTATGATGTTATCGATAATTTTGTGAGCTGGCAAGCGGCCTTCTTTTCATGCTCCAATTTTTAAAATATTATGGTTCCTTTGGTGAGTCATGGTATTATGCCCCCTGCCAGAAGATAAGACAAAAACTGATTGTAGAACATATCCGGCAAAGGCTGAAACGTCGTCGTCCGTTTCCATGTCTTGCTGTAGCGGAGTTCAATAAGACCCGGAAGCTGAGGGAAATTGAACCACAGCCATGGTAACATCCTTCTATCAACACCGGTGGCAACGCCTTGTTTGGCTTACCGGTTCAACTCGGGAAGCAGGACCGTGGAACCCCTGCCCCGGAAAGAGAAAATAATCAGCAGCCCCTGGGATGGCCGATCCCTGCCGGCCGGGGAGCATCCGGTCGCCGGGGGATCGGCATGCCCGAAATCAGGAAAAAATTGACTTTGCGCCCCGATTTGTGCTATTTTGCCGTCTACGAGAAGGATTGGCTTCGAGAAATTTACCGCTTGGGAGTTTTTACTCGGTCACAGGGACCCCAAGGCCATTTTGGGACCGGCGCAGCCAAGGGTGCCGCAAAACCTCGGATAACCGGATAGGGAGGACAAAAAGATGCCACGGAAATTGCCGACAACATCTCCCGCCTCTTATCCTGCCCGGACAGGGAAAAATTCCTGGGCCTTTGCCGGGTTGATTATTAGATGCGGCTGGAGCCCGGCCGCCCTGGTCATAATAATTCTGGCTTGCGTCGCGGGATGCGGCGGCCCCTCCCCCCAAATGTTAACGGCCCCGGTCCCGGCTCACCGACCGGCCCCCAACCAAGATAACCAGATGCAGCAGCAACTCATGGTTCAGGCGAGCCGGGCTTCCTTGGCCCGTTATAAAGATTATCAGGTGGGGGCCGAGGACCTGTTGGTCATCCAGATTTACGGCCAGGACAAACTCAACCGGGAGATCAGGGTCAACGGCCAGGGGGAAATCACCTTGCCCCTGGTGGGGGTGGTCAAGGTGGCCGGCTTGACCACTCAGCAGATTGAAAAGCGCTTGTGGGCATTGTACGATGCCGACTATCTGGTGAATCCGCAGCTTACCGTGGCGGTCAAGGAATTCCGGCACCAGCGGGTGGCGGTCACCGGTGCGGTGGACAAGCCCGGCAGCTATGAACTCATCGGGCCCCGGACCCTTCTGGAGGCCCTGTCCCTGGCGGGGGGGTTGTCAAACAAACCGGGGGCCCAGGCAGGTGACGTCGTCAATGTGATCCGGCATCAGAACGCCCCCGACCTGGTCAGGAAGGTGCAAGCCCGGGCCGTGCAGCCCTTTGCCCCGCAAACCGACACCCTGGTCATCGACCTCCGCCGCTTGGTCAGCGGCCGGGCCCCGGAATTGAACATCAGCGTGCAAAACGGGGATGTCATCCATGTACACTTTGCGGGTACGGCCTATGTCCTGGGGGGAGTCAGGAAATCGGGAAATATTGCCGTGAAAGAAAACCTGACGGTGTCCCAAGCCGTGGCCTTGGCCGGCGGCATCGACCCCATCCTGGGAACCAATAACATCACGATCCTGCGTTTTGACGAACAGGGAAAGCCCCGAAAAATCGATACCAATCTAAAAAGTATCATTGCCGGAACCGATGATGATTTACCGGTGAAAGACAACGACGTAATCGTGGTTAACGAAAGCGCAATAAAAAAAGCAGCTTATGTTATCAGGACCCTGATTCCCATTCCCAGTGGCGGTTATAGCCTGGGGACGTTTTAAAGAGTCGTCCCCCTTAGGAGGTTCAGCTCATGTCAACCCATCCTCCGACGCCCCCGGCCGTGCCGCCGTCTTCTGTGCCGTCTGCCTCGGCGCCTCTGCCTCCGCCAGGGGATTATTATTTGGAAATGGAGCAGCGCCGGAATCTGAAGGACTATATCCATATCCTGCTGCGGCGCAAATGGTGGTTCCTGGGGGCCTTTTTGGCCGTATTCCTGAGCGCGGGGCTTCATACCTTTCTTCGCACCCCCATCTATCGCCCCCTGGCCACCCTGCAGATCACCCAGGACAACCCGGGCTCGCATGTGAGCGCCGACGACAAACTCTCTCTGTTCACCGGCGGTGATTCCCTGGAAAAGTTCCAGCAGACCCAATACAAAATTTTGCAGAGCCGCTCCCTGGCGGCTCGGGTCATTCACGACCTGAATCTGAAGGAACATCCCGATTTCAAGCCCATCGCCGAAGGCAAGGCGGGCAAAACTCAGGCTGAAATCGAGGACGCCATGGTGGAGTTGTTTCTGAAAAAACTGGAAATCACTCCGGTGCGAAATTCTTACCTGGTGGAGGTCTCTTTTGAATCTCCTGATAAAGCAATGGCTCAACAGGTGATCAACACCATAGCCGATGCCTATATGCAATTATCCATCGACCGCCGCAACGAATCGTTTATGCTGGTCCGCAACTGGCTGAACAAGCAATTGCAGAACATGGCGGCCAAGGTGCAGGAGGCCCAGAAAAAACTTTACAAGTTCGGCCAGGAGACGGATATTTACACCCTCGAAGACAAGGACAATGTGATTGTCCAAAAATTCATCGATCTCAGCGCCCTGCTTACCAAGGCCCAGGCCGAGAAAATGGCCAAAGAAGCCCAGTTCAAACAGATTAAAGAGAAAGGCCCCAATGCCCCTTTGATTGTCAACCATCCTCTGGTGGCCCAATTGCGTCAACAATTGGTGGTTCAGCAGGCCAGGGTGTCGGCTCTCCAGAAGGTTTTTCGCGGGGGGCATCCGGAGCTTCAGGCCGAACAGGCCAACCTGGGTGAATTGCAGGGCCGCCTGCAGGCCGAGGTGCACCGTCTCCAGGAAAGCGTCAAAGCGGATTACGAAGCGGCCCAGCGGACGGAGAAGCTCCTGGAAGAAACCTTCATCGGCCAGAAAGAGCAGATGGTCAAACTACAGGCCAATCTCACCGACTACCAGATTCTCAAGCGGGACGCCCAGACCAATGAGCAGCTCTATCAGGCGCTCCTGGCCAGGGTCAAAGAGGCCAATATCGCCGGGACCATGGTGCCGGCCAATGTGGCCGTCATCGACCCGGCGCCTCTCCCCAGCAAGCCCTATAAACCCAAGAAATTCCGCAACCTGGCCCTGGCCGCCTTCCTCGGGCTGATCCTGGGTTTGGTCTTGGCCCTGCTTAGAGAAAACCTGGACGACTCGGTGAAATCGGCGGAGGACCTGGAAGGCTGTAACCTGCCGTTCTTGGGGGTCCTGCCTCTCCTGGACCGGAATGGCCCCCCGGCTCTGGGCCGCAGTGATTCACGTCCGACGGCGGTGGGGCGTTACCTGCCGCGCCGGTCCGGATCGCGACAGGGCATCATTTCTTCTGAAGATGCGGATCTGATGGTATCCAAATACCCCGAGACCCCTTTCACCGAAGCCCTCAGGCAAACCCAGACCTCCATCATGCTCTCCGTCTCCGGCCGACCGCCCACGGCCCTGATGATCACCAGTCCTCACCCGGAAGAGGGCAAGACCACGGTAGCGGTCAATCTGGCCCAGTCCTTCGCCCTGCATGAGCGTCCCACGGTAATCATCGACGGCGATCTGAGAAAGCCCAGGATTCATAAAACCTTTCAACTCGACCCCCAGCCGGGGCTCACCAATTACATTACCGGGCACGCGGACCTGCACGACATTCTGCGCCCCACCTCCGTCCCCAACCTGGTGGTGATCACGGCCGGCCCCCGCTCCCCCAGCCCCGGCAATCTGTTGAACTCAGAAATTTTCCATGAACTCCTCGCCCTCCTGCGGCAGCAATTCCGCCAGCTCGTCATTGATACTCCCCCCATCTTGGGATTTTCCGATGCCCGGCAGATCTCTTCCCTGGTGGACGGTGTGATACTGGTCACCAAACACCAGCACACCCAAAAAACCGCGCTCAAACTGGCCCATCAGCTTCTCAGCCAGATCCACGCCCCGGTTATGGGCGCAATCTTAAACGGGGTTGACATCACCAGCCGGGGCTATGGCGGCTACCATTTCCATTATCATTATTATGCGAAATATTACGGCGAGCAGCGGGCCGGCTGACTTGTAGTTCAACGCGAAAATTTCGCTGGGTTTTGGTGAAAAAATATTGCCGGCAAACCTGGTTCCCAAGCTCTAGCTTGACCCAGAAAAAAGCCGACATCCTGCGTTACCATACTTTTCATCCTTTTGTCTTGAAAGTTGTTCCGTAGGGTGCGCTCCGCGCACCATGGCCTAACTCTGGCGGCGGGCTGGGACGCACGCCCCACCGGCCTTTTCAAGGGTTACGGGTGGGCCGAAGGCCCGGGCGCGGCTGTTAGGAAACGTGCATGGCCCAAGCCGGGCCACCCCCGATGATGAAAACTTTTTCGCCGGGGCGAGGCCTGAGCGCAGGCCGAAACCAGCTGCTGCATTTCAAGACGTTCGAGCCTCGGGAAATTTTCTCGGTAAAGTTAACCATCTGATTTTTCAGCGTTATACCAAACGTTGCCCCCCAAAAAAAGCCCGACCCTGTGGAAGGTCGGGCTTGGCTCGCATTAGAAAATCAGGCTCTTTGGACGATCTAATCCACTTTGGGCCGGGGCAGGAGTCCCGCGGCTTTCAAAATCTCCGGCGCCCTTTCCTCCCATTCGATGGCCATCAGGTGGATGCCGGCGATGCCTTTCATTTCCAGGCACTGCTGGATCTGCTCCACGGCGATCTTGATGCCCTCGGCGCCCTGCTTGTCCTTGGGCACGCCCCGGAGGCGCTGGATGTAGGAGTCGGGGACCACCAGTCCGGGCACGAACTTCTTCATGTAGTTGGCCATACCCACGGACTTGAAGGGGGTGATGCCCGCCATGATGTAGCACTTTTCCGTGAGGCCCATGTCGTTGGCCATCTGCATGAACTGGGCGAAGCGGTCCATGTCGTAGATGCACTGGGTCTGGATGAACTGGGCCCCGGCGGCGATCTTTTTGGCCATGCGCACCACCCGGAACTCGAAGGGGTCGGCGAAGGGGTTGGCCGCGGCGCCGATGAACATGGCGGGCCGTCCCTGTACCTCGGTGCCGCTGATCATCTTGCCGTCGTCCCGCATGGTCTTGATGCAGTGCAGCAGCTGGATGGAGTCCAGGTCGTGGACGTTTTTGGCCTGGGGGTGGTCGCCAAAGGAGTTGTGGTCGCCGGTGAGGCACAGCAGGTTTTTGATGCCCAGGGCGGCGGCGCCCAGGACGTTGCTCTGCAGGGCGATGCGGTTCATGTCCCGGGTGACCATCTGCATCACCGGCTCCATGCCCAGGTCCATCATGATGCGGCTGGCCGCCATGGAGCAGAAGCGCACCACCGCGGTCTGGTTGTCGGTAATATTGACGGCTTCGCAGATGCCCTTCAGGTAAGACGCCTTGTGGCGGAAGTGTTCGGCATCGGCCCCCCGGGGCGGGCCGCATTCGCAGGTGACGGCCTTTTGGCCGCTAGTCAGAATCTTTTCCAGGTTGCTGCCGGCGGTCATGGTCATTTCCTCAACTCCTCCCGGATCATGGTGCGCGGCCCACCGTCCCGGCTGGTGGCCCAGTTCTTATAGAGCATGGGTTCTTCCAGCTTCTTGAGCTGGCCCAGGTTCTTCAGTCGCTCGTAAATCAGATGCCAGACGCAGTCGACGGCGCCTTTGCCCACTTCGCATTTGCCCCCGGAGGAGCCGCCGCAGGGGCCGTTCAGCAGGGTCTTGGCGCACCGGGCGATGGGGCACAGGCCCCCCGTGTCGCCCAGGATGCAGTTGCCGCAGGCCTGGCAGTATTCCTTCCAGACCCCATGTTCCACCGCCCCGCCGATGAAGGTGGTGTTGATGCCGGGAAAGACCGGGACATAAGGGTAGCGGGCGGCGACGTATTGAGGACCCACGCTGCAGGCGATGGACAGCACCGCGTCCGCGTCCTTCACCAGATCGTCCAGCGCCTCGATATACTCCGGGTCGCACTGCCGTTCGCAGGTATATTCGAGCACGGCCAGTTCCTTGCCCGCCGCCTTCCGGGCCAGGCGCAACTCCGAAGCCAGGATGCCCACCTCTTTCTCGCCGCCCACGTTGCAGACGGTGACGCAGCCTTTGCAGCCGGCCAGGACCACCTTTTTGCAGTCCTTGAGCATCTCCAGGATTTCCGCAATGGGCTTTGACTCCCCAACAACCATGAGATTCCTCCTATACCGTTAAACCCAGGGCGGTCGTCAGGCCGCCTGTTGCCAAAAACCACCCCCGGCGGAAACCCGGCGACAACATGGGCCGCCCTCTTCCCGACGTCGGGACTGGGTGGAAAATTTTCCGGGCACTCCCCATGCGCACCAGCGGCCCGGCTTTGTACGTCTGTTCACAATTTTAGAACCCCCCATCCGCCTTTGTCAAACAGAAAATTCCCCGGAAATTTTTCTCCCAGCGGGAGCCCCGGGTTAAAAATATTTATTGACAAAACCTAGCGACATCGATTATAAGGCAGGGCATGTGAAAAAAAGCATGAGCCCTGGCGCGAGCGCAACCAGGAATCATGCGGGAATTCTGCGCGCTTGAGCAAGGACAGGCGGCAGGTCCCTTAACCCTCTCAGGAATAACCCAAAATCTGAAGGAGGCTTTCTTATGGCGAAGTATGATCCGGTAACACAGAAAGACTGGCAGATTGCGGAAATCGCTGAAGCGGAGATGATTCCCTTTGAGGAGATGTGCGACAAGCTGGAAATCCCCAAAGATGAGCGCATCCCCATGGGGCATAAAATCGGCCGCGTCGACTACATCAAGTGCCTGGAGCGTCTGAAGGACAAGCCCGACGGCTACTACATCGACGTCACCGCCATCACCCCCACCCCCCTGGGCGAAGGCAAGTCCACCACCTCCATGGGTCTGATCGAGGGCCTGGGCGCCCGGAAGCAGAACGTGGGCGGGGCGCTGCGCCAGCCCTCCGGCGGCCCCACCATGAACGTCAAGGGCACTGCGGCCGGCGGCGGCATCTCGCTCTTGATCCCCATGACCGACTTCTCCCTGGGCCTCACGGGCGACATCAACAACATCATGAACGCCCACAACCTGGCCCTGGTGGCCGCCACCTCCCGGCTGATGCACGAGTTCAACTACACCGACGAGCAGTTGGCCAAGCGGAACCTAAAGCGCCTGGACATCGATCCCAAGAACTTCGAGATGGGCTGGATCATGGACTTCTGCGCCCAGGCCCTGCGCCACATCATCATCGGCATGGGCGGCAAGATGGACGGCTTCATGATGAAGTCCTCCTTCGGCATCGCGGTGTCCTCGGAAGTCATGGCCATCCTCTCGATCTTCACCTCCCTGGAAGACTTCAAGAAACGCATGAACGAAATCACAGTGTGCTACGACAAGAAGGGCAACCCCGTCACCACCGGCGACCTGGAATGCGGCAACGCCATGATGGCCTGGATGGTGCCCTCCATTCATCCCACCCTCATGCAGAGCGTGGAAAAGCAGCCCGTCTTCGTGCACGCCGGCCCCTTCGCCAACATCGCGGTGGGGCAGTCCTCCATCGTCTCCGATCAGATCGGCCTGAAGCTGTTTGACTATCACGTCACCGAGTCCGGTTTCGGCGCGGACATCGGCTTTGAGAAGTTCTGGAACGTCAAGAGCCGTTTCAGCGGTCTCATTCCCAACGTGGCGGTGCTCACCGCCACCGTGCGCGGCCTCAAGCACCACGGCGTCAACGCCGGGGCCCTGCCCTGCCCGCCGGGCAAGCCGGTCCCCAAAGAATACTTCTCGGCCTCCAAAGAGACCATGAAGTGGTTGGAAGACGGCGTGGAGAATGCGGTGCATCATGTGCGCACCATCAAGAAGGCCGGCATCAACCCGGTGGTCTGCATCAACTCCTTCCACTTCGACTCGGACGAAGAGCATGCCGTGATTCGCCGGGCCTGCGAGGCGGAAGGCGCCCGGGTGGCCGTGTCCCGGCACTGGCAGTTCGGCGGCGAAGGCGCCCTGGAGTTCGCCGACGCGGTCATGGACGCCTGCAAAGAGAAGCCGAATTTCAGGTTCCTCTATCCCAATGAGCTGCCTCTGCGCCAGCGGGTGGAAATCATCGCTGAGCAGGTGTACGGCGCCGACGGCGTGGACTTCGCCCCCGAGGCCTTGGCCAAGGCTAGGCGGTTCGAAGCGGATCCCAAGTACAACGAATACGCCACCATGATGGTGAAGACGCACCTGTCGCTCACCCATGATCCCACCAAGAAAGGCACCCCCAAGGGCTGGCGGCTGCCCGTGCGTGACTTCCTCATTTTCAGCGGCGCCAAGTTCATCTGCCCGGTGTGCGGCGCCATTTCCCTCATGCCCGGCACCGGCTCCGACCCGGCCTACCGCCGCGTCGACGTGGACGTCAAGACCGGCAAGGTCATGGGACTGTTCTAAGTTAGGCTGCAGGGTGCGCACCGCGCACCTTGCATAAACCAGCAAACCGGCTTCCCGAGGCGCTCCCCCGGGGAGCCGGTTTTTTTATGAGTCAAGGCCTGAGATCCTGGACAGAGTTACAAATTGTAGTTAGTTCTCATCCGGAAAAGCTATTTATTTGAATTTCTTTCATAATAGGTTTTTTTTTCCTCGCGCTTTTCTGGGGGAAAAGGTATACTCTTTCAACTAACCGGTTGAATTGGTTTAGAAAGATACCTTGCCGAGGTGAGCGCGTGCGCCAAAAACGGGACCCGCAACGGAACCTGTTGTATCTCATGGCCAGAAATAAAGTGGCCCGGGAACTGGAGGCCATCTCCAAAGTACTGGACGCCCATCAGGAGATGTTGAACCCGGTGTTCCGGGACCTGGTGAAATACCAGCGCACGGATACCGGGCGCCAGGGCATGACCGCCGAACAGGTGTTGCGCTGCGCCCTTTTGAAGCAATACCGGGAATTGACCTACGAGGAACTGGCCTTTCATCTGGAGGACTCCCTGGCCTTCCGGTCTTTTGCCCGGCTGGGCATGAGTCAATATCCCAGCGGCTCCACCTTGCAGGAGAACATCAAAGCCATTGCCGCCGAGACCTGGGAAGCGGTGAACCGGGCGCTCCTGGAGCAGGCGGCCCAAAAAAAGGTGGAGAAGGGGCGGGCCGTGCGCCTGGATTCCACGGTGGTGGAAACCCACATCCATCATCCCACCGACTCCACCCTGCTGCCGGACGGCATCCGGGTGATCACCCGTCTGCTCCAGGCCGGCAAGGAGCTGCAGCCCACGCCGTGGTACGTCTTTGCTGATCATCAACGGGCCGCCAGGAAACGGGGCTTGCAGA
>VGSQ01000086.1 GCA_016874975.1 Deltaproteobacteria bacterium | reverse complement strand
ACCACCCCGACCGGGCCCGGCGCAGGAGAAAGGAGCAAAACTGCGCCGCCGCGGCCTTGTCCAGGTGGATCACCAGGTCGGCCTCCTGGCAGGGGATTTGCCGGGCTTTGAAGTCGGCCGTCACGGTAATCGTGACCCGCCCCTCCGGCCCCGGCCGGACCGTCAGGGTGGAGGCTTCGGCGTAGATGAACAGCCTGGCCGGAGGCACGTGGGCCGCAGCCAGCAACGGCCGCAGCGTCAACTCCCCGGCCGGCTCCCGGGAGCCGCCCAGGGCCAGGGTGTGATGGGCCGCCAGGCCCTCCAGTTGCGCCGTCATCTCCCGGGGCGGGGTGAGAGCCGCCTCCAGGTGGATGCCAGCCGGGGCCGCGGGCTCATCCACGGGAGCCGCCGCCAAACCCGTGGCCTTAAGGACGAAAATATCCCCGTGATGGCAGTCAAAGAGCAAAGTCCCGGCGGTGGGCCGGTCCAGAGCCCATCCGGCCACAGGGAAAACCGCGGCGGCCTGCAACAGGGGAATGAACATGAATCCTCCCGCCGGCGCCGGCATTCATTGGGGGAAACCGGGGCGGCTGATTTTCTAGTATAATTATAGGAAAAATTTTTTCCTTAGCCCTCAAACCCTTTCCAGCGTCTTGACCGGGTCAGGGTAAATCATTATAATAGCTGCATTAAATTTTGTGAAGGGAGCGGTCATGTATTCGGAAATCGTCATGGATCACTTCAAAAATCCCCGCAATGTCGGGGAAATAGCGAACGCCGACGGCATCGGCGAAGTCGGCAACCCGGTCTGCGGGGACATGATGAATGTTTTTATCAAAGTTGAAAACGACAAGATCGTCGACATCAAATTTAAAACTTTCGGTTGCGGCTCGGCCATCGCCGTGTCCAGCATGATCACGGAAATGGCCAAGGGCAAGACCCTGGAAGAGGCCATGAAGATCACCAACATGGACGTGGCCGACGCGCTGGGGGGGCTGCCCAAGAACAAGCTGCACTGCTCCAACCTGGGGGCGGACGCCCTGCATTCGGCCATCAAGAATTATTTCGACCGCAAGGCCGGCAAGGTGCGGGACCTGACCCCGGACCGGGAGGAGCACATCAAGGGCACCGACGGCCAGGCCTGCTATTGCCCGTATTGCACCAAGGAAGTGGCAGAGGAATCCCCCTTTTGCATCTTCTGCGGCCAGGAGATCCCCCATGAGCACGACCATTAAGGCCCCCCGCCGGGTGACAAGGACGCCGTCATGCAACTGATTTACCTCGACCATTTGAGCGCCACGCCTCTGCATCCCCAGGCCAAGGAGGCGATGATCCGTCATATTGAAACCGTATTCGGCAACCCCGTGAGCGACCACCGGGTGGGCCAGCGGGCCTCCCAGGCCCTGGACCGGGCCCGGCAGCAGGTGGCCGCCCTGATCAAGGCCGATCCCGGTGAGATCGTCTTCACCTCCGGGGGCTCCGAAGCCAACAACCACGCCCTTAAAGGCATCGCCATCGGCCTCCGGGAAAAGGGCCGGCGCATCATCACCACCAACATCGAACACAAGTCCATCCTGAATGCCCTGCGCACGCTCCGCCTGTTGGATTACCAGGTCACCAGCCTGGACGTGGCCCCCCACGGGCTGGTGGACCCCGCCGCGGTGGAAAAGGCCCTCACCCCGGACACCATTCTCATCAGCGTCATGCTGGCCAACAATGAGATCGGCACCATCGAGCCCATCGCCGAGATCGCCAAGATCGCCAAAAAGAAAAACATCATCTTCCACACCGACGCGGTGGACGCGGTGGGCGTCATCCCCGTGGACGTGAAGGCCCTGGGGGTGAACCTGCTGAGTCTGGCCGCCAACATCTTCTACGGGCCCCCCGGGGTGGGCGCCCTTTACGTCAAGAAGGGCACCCCGCTCTGGCCTCTCATCGACGGCGGCATGCAGGAGAACAAGCGCCGGGCCGGCACCGAAAATCTCATCGGCATCGTCGGCCTGGGCGCGGCCGCCGAGGCCGCGGTCCGGGAGATGCCGGAGCGCATCCCCCGCCTCCAGGCCATGCGGGACCGCCTGCGCCAGGGCCTGCTGGAGCGCATCCCCGAGATCGTCATCAACGGCCACCCCACCCTCAACCTGCCGCACCTGCTCTCCGTGTCCTTCAAGTACGTGGAGGGGGAGAGCCTGATGCTCATGCTGGATGAGGAAGGCGTGGAAGTGTCCACCCGCTCGGCCTGCGCCTCCGGGTCGCTTAGGGCCTCCCACGTGCTCATTTCCACCGGTCTGGACTTCGCCACCGCCCAGGGCACGCTCCTGTTCAGCTTCGGCCGGGACAACACCGACGCCGACGTAGACAAGGTATTAGAGGTATTGCCCGGCATCGTACAGACCCTTCGGGATATGTCGCCCCTCTATAAAAAAGGACACGGCGGCTAACCCGGCCCGGCAGAGAGACTATCCACCATCCTCCAGAAAGCCGGGCAACCGGCTTTTTGCATTTCGGAGGGCGCCGGGAAACGGCTCTGATGGGGAAGGAGACCCCAGGAGCCGCGCAGGACCGGCTTTCCCTGCAACGAACCATAACCTCAAGAAAAAAAGTGCAGAATCTTTACAATCGGTAATAATGACACCTACATGGGGGGCCGAGGAGGCCGTCCGGCTCCCCGGCAGATCAGTGGAGGGGTTTGACGATGTCCGAATTAAGTCCGCGCCTCGATATCGACGCTTTGCGGCAGCAGCTTCCCTATCATAAGCTGCGCCATACCAAGGTCAAGACCACCAAGGAAATCGACTGGCAGGCCGAATGGGAGCGGTTCGACGCCCGGGAGATGTACACCCTGGACCTGCGATCCATTCCCCAGAAGATGCTGGAGGACATCCGGACCCGCAAAGAGGTCCTGATGGACGGCAACCAGGCGGCTCTATCCGTCCTCACCCGGGTGGTGGACGGTCTGTGCGGTTATCCCATCACCCCTTCCACGCCCATCGCCGAGCAGTTCGCCCGGGCCGCCGCCATGGGCCAGAAAAACCTTTTCGGCACCGAGATCATGTACTTCCAGCCCTCGGACGAGCTCTCCGCCCTGGCCGCGGTGGAGGCCATGTCCTGTCAGGGCGGGCGCTACGTGGACAACACTTCCTCCCAGGGACTGCTGCTCAAGACCAAAAACCTCTTTTCCGTGGCCGGCAAACGCCTGCCGGTGATCATGACCGTGATGGCCCGGGAGGTGAACAAGGGGTCCCTGTCCATCCACTGCGGGCACACCGATTTCTACGCGGTGCGCAACGCCGGCTGGGCCCAGCTCGTTTCCATGGACAACCAGGAGCTGCATGAGCTGCTGCCCATCGCCTTCAAGGTGTCGGAGTTCCGCCAGGTGATGCTGCCCACCATGGTCATCGGCGACGGCTTCATCAAGAGCCACGCCATCGAGAACATCCGGGAGCTTTCCGACGCCTTCCTGGGCTATTTTATCGGGCCGCCCAACCGCCTTTACCAGCCCGATTTCGAGCACGGCCTCCTCACCGGCACCTTCACCGACACGGACCTCACCATGGAGGGCCAGATCGCCCAGGACCTGGCCTACCGCTTCTTCCGCCGGGCCTTTGTCCTGGCCATGAACGCCATGAACAAGATCCTGGGCACCAACCTCAAGGTGGTGGAGTGCTACCGCACCGAGGACGCGGACCTGGTGGTGGTTATCCTGGGCTCCGCGGCCGGTGTGGTCAAAGACGTGGTGGATTATTACCGGGACGTCAAGGGCTACAAGATCGGCGTGGTGCGGCCGGTGCTCTTCAACCCGCCCTGCTACGAAGAATTGGCCTACGGTATGCGGAAAGCCAAGATCATCAGCGTCCTGGAGCGCAGCGGCACGGCCCACAACCAGCTCCTCCTGGCCGACGTCCAGGCCGCCCTGCAGATCTCCCTGCGGGCCGGACGGGAAGGCAAACGGGAGCACCGCATCTACGGACGGGAGGACATGCCCACCCTGCTGCACGGGGTCTACGGGCTGGGCAGCAAGGACTTCAACAAGTACGACGCCGCCGCCGTGATCGAAAACATGGTGAGCTGCTTCGAAAAGCGCCGCGGCTTCCTGCGGGACTTCTACGTCGGAGTGGAGGGGCCCCTGACCCTGAAACCGGCGCCGCTGCAAGGCTATCTAGAGCGGGAGCTGGGCATGACTTTTATCGGCGTGGGCGCCGAAGGGGTCAAGACCGCGCTGGAGTCCGCCGCCCTCATCTACGCCGAGGACTTCGGCTCCGGCCGCAAGAAATACGTGCAGTCCGGAGCCCGCTACGGCGCCGCCCGCAAAGGCGCGCCCGTGTTCATGAATCTGCGCCTGAGCTCCCAGCCCGTCCGCAACGCCTCCGAGTTGACGGAGCGGGACGTGCTGGCCTTTTTCAATGAAAAATTCCTGTCGGACCAGATCCTCCGGGAGTACGTCAGCGGCCTCAAAAAGCAGGGCCTCCTGGTGGTCAACACCAACAAGACCTGCCAGGAGCTGATGGCGGGCTTCCCGCCCCAGGTCCAGTCCCTCATCAAGTACCGCCAGGTCAAGGTGCTCACCCTGGACGCCACCAAAGCCGCGCTCCAATGCCTGAACCGCAATCTGCCCGGCTCCGCCATCCTGGGTCTGGTGAACAAGGAGGTGGGCATCCTGCCGGAAAAGGAGTTCGAACAGCGCTTCAAAAAGATTCTGGAAAAGAAGCTGGGAACCAAAAAGAGCAAGGATATGGTGGATTCCAACATGGCCCTCCTCAAGTTCGGGGTGGAGCAGGGCAACCCCGGCTGCGCCGCCGACCGCTGGGCCCCCGCCACCCTCAACCTGGATCGAGACGTCCCGGCCTACGCCCCGCCCCATCCCGAGGATTTCGGTCAAAAACCGGGCACCGCAGGGCTGCCCGTGTACATGACGGAAAAGGACGAGCTGGGCGCCATCAAGCCCACCAATCTCCTTTCCGACTACCAGGAAATCTTTAAGCGGGAAATGATCCACCCCATTCTGGAGGGCAAAAAGGTCCCCTGGGACCGCTTCCTGCCGGTGGTGCCCGCGGCCACCAGCCGCTACCGGGATATGAGTTACATCGGCACCGCGCTGCCGCTCTACGACGCCGGGAAGTGCATCGCCTGCGGTCTGTGCGCCGCCTCCTGCCCCGACGCGGCCTTGTTCACCACGGTCACCGACCGCACCATTCCCCAGGAATTTGCCCAGTATTTCAAGACCTTCAAAAAACCGCCCAAGGGCATCCCCTGGGACCGCTTCGCCATGAACATCGAGGCCCTGCCCGACGCCTGCAAGGGCTGCGGGGTCTGCGCCCAGGTCTGCCCCACCGACGCCCTGCGGATGGTGGACAAGAGCAAAATGAGCGAACTGGATTTCCTCCCCGACCTGCTCCGGGATTGGGACAACACCATGGCCCTGGCCCCCATCGTGGACCAGTTGCCTCTGAACCACCAGGTGCTCTTCGTGCTCTCCAAGCTCTACCCCGGCAAGCACACCCTGTGCCCGGGCTGCAGCGAAGGCGTCATCAACCTGTTGACCTTTTACGCCCTGGAGTCCCTGCGGAGCCACCCCTCGGGCATCGCCACCTTCTACCAGGGCCTGCGCATCCTCTCCGAGAAGAACCGCCGGGCCATCGAACACATGCTGGACCACGGCTTCAATATTTACACCATCAACTCCACCGGCTGCGACCAGGTGTCGGAACTGGTGAACCCTTACAACACCCGCATCTACCCCACGGGCCACTACGGCTTCGGCACCGCCTCCGCCGCGGCCCTGGGCTCCAAGTTCGCCTTGGACCAGGCCTACGTGGACCGGAATCAGGACGTCCTCACCAAGATCATCGTCTTCGCGGGCGACGGCGCCATCTACGACATCGGCAACGGTCCCTTCAACCACGCCCTGGGCGAAAACTTCGACATCACCTGGGTCATCTACAACAACGAGGGCTACATGAACACCGGCACCCAGAAGTCCGGGGCCACCCGCTTCGGCGCGGACCGCTCCACTTCGCCCATCGGTAAAAAATTCGCCGGCAAGACCACCCTGCACCGCCGCATCATCAGCCAGGCCATGGCCATCTCCCACGTCTATGCGGCCAAGCTGACCATCGACAACCCCTTCTACGCCATCAAGATTCTGAAGGAGGCCATCGCCTACAACGGTCCCTCCCTGGTGGAGTTTTTCTCCGCCTGCCCCCAGGGCCACGTCACCCACGACTGGGCCGGGCCCCTCATCTCCCGCATGATGGTGGAGTCCCGCAAGTGGCAGGTGGCGGTGCGCCGGCCCTTCCAGCGGATTGACATTTCCGCCAACCCGGACCCGGAACTCATCTACCCCGCCGAAGGCAAGTCCTTCAAGCGAGGCATCAAACGGGACGCGGCCAGCTTCTACGACGTGGTCAGCATGCTGGGGCAATACAATCCCCATCTGCGCACCGTCAAGAGCGGCGATATCCCCGACATCGTGCGCATCAATGAAACGGTGAGCCTCTTCCGCTGGCTCCGCAACCAGTACATGGCGGGCTACCGGGACAGCATGCCCACTGAAGAGGAGGTGGAGCGCATCGTGGCCGAGCGCTACCGCCTGAACGGCGGCTAGGCGCGGCCCACCTGCAAGGGCGAGGCGGGATAACCCCGGCCTCGCCCTTTTTTGCTTTCCGGCCCCTTCCGCCCCCAAATTTTATATAATGAAATTGTGGCAGAATATTCTTGAACGGAGGGCTGAAGAAAACCCCCAACTCCCACACAGGAGAGCCACCCCTTGGATTCTGGCTTTTCCCCGGAAGAGGGCCTGCGGTATTCCCGCCAACTCATCTTGGAGAAGGTGGGATGGCCGGGGCAGGAGCGCCTCCGGGCCGGCAGGGTCCTGGTGGTGGGGGCCGGGGGCCTGGGCTCCGCCGCCCTTTTCTACCTTGCCGCGGCAGGCGTGGGTCACCTGGGCCTGGTGGACGGCGACGCGGTGGAACTGTCCAACCTCCAGCGGCAGATCCTGCACCGGCTTGCCGACCTGGGACGGCGTAAGGTGGACTCGGCCAGGGAGGCCCTGACCCGGCTCAATCCCCATTGCCGGGTGGAAACCTTTGACCTGCGGCTGACCGCCGAGAATGTTCCGGGCGTGGTCCGGGGGTTTGACGTCGTTCTGGACGCCGGCGACAATTTTCCCACCCGGGTGGCGCTGGCCGAGGGCTGCTGGCGGGAGGGGAAAATCCTGGTGTCCGCCGCGGTGCAGGATTTTTCCGGCCACCTGATGGTGATTGATCCCGGCCGGGGAACGCCCTGCTACCGCTGCCTGCTGCCGGAGCCGCCCCCGCCGGACCCCGGGGGGCCGCCCCTGGGCATCCTCGGTGCGGTGGCCGGGGTCATGGGGTGCCTCCAGGCTGTGGAAACCATCAAGCTCCTGTTGGGGCTGCCTTCGGACCTCGCAACGCGGCTTCTGGCTTATGACGGTCTGCGGAGCCGCTTTCAGGTGATGGACAGACTGAAGACGCCGGAGTGCCCGCTGTGCGGCGCCAGCGGCGGGAACCGGCAACCATGACCAGGTTTTCTGGGGGGAGGGCCGGAGGCCGGTGGCGCCGGTGTCCGCTCCTGTGCCTTTTCCTCTTCCTACTGCGTTCAGTAGTCCAAATGTCCTTTCCTTTTCCCCCCTTTGCTAAAGGGGGGTCAGGGGGGATTTGTCAGTATTTGTTAAGGGTTAATCAATAACCCCACGTAGTAGGACTATGGTGCTGACCGACTTCGCAGGGCGCCCACCGCGCCTCCGAAAAAATTCGGCGGCAGACGACTCCGGTTGACAGGATAAAGGTTCGGGTGCATGTGCCAGGATATCAACAGGCCGGACATGGCGGGGCATGATCCTCTCATCATTGCCGGACGCGCCTTTCGGTCCCGCCTCATGGTGGGGACCGGGAAGTTCCCCTCCGCCGGGGCCCTGAGGGCTGCGCTGGCCGGCTCCGGGGCCGAAATCGTCACCGTGGCTCTCAGAAGGGTGGACCTCGCCCACCCCGACACCGACAGCATCATGAGCGCGGTGGACCCGGAGCGCTACCTCATTTTACCCAACACCTCCGGGGCCCGCACCGCCGAGGAAGCCCTGCGCCTGGCCCGCATGGCCCGGGCCATGGGGCTCCCCGACTGGGTGAAGCTGGAGCTCACCCCGGAGCCCAAGTATCTCCTGCCCGACCCGGTGGAGACCCTGAAGGCGGCGGAAATGCTCATAAAGGAGGATTTTGTGGTCCTCCCCTACATCCAGGCCGACCCAATCCTGGCCAAGCGCCTGGAGGAGCTCGGCGCCGCCACGGTGATGCCCCTGGGCGCGCCCATCGGCAGCAACCGGGGGGTTCGGACCCGGGACATGATCCGCATCATCATCGAGCAGGCCAAGGTGCCGGTGGTGGTGGACGCGGGGCTGGGCGCGCCCTCCCACGCCGCGGAGGCCATGGAAATGGGCGCGGACGCGGTGCTGGTGAACACCGCCCTGGCCGACGCCGCCGACCACGGCCTGATGGCCAGGGGCTTCGCCCTGGCGGTCATGGCCGGCCGCCTGGCCTACCTCGCGGGCCTGGGCCCGGAGCGGGACGCCGCCGCGGCTTCGTCACCCTTGACAGGGTTTTTGGAGTAAATACACTTAACGTTATTTTGTTCCAAGATATCTCAACTTCTTAGCAATTGAGTAAATTCCCAAGAAAAGAAGGTGACTTATATGCTGCGGAAGGTCATCTCGATCAAGAACGTAGGGCGATTCTTTAACTATCGCGCAGCCGGAGATGTTGAACTCAGGCGCTATACCCTAGTTTTTGCTGAGAACGCCCGGGGCAAGACGACAATCTGCGCAATTCTCCGTTCCCTCCAATCCGGCGACCCCGCATATGTAATTGGCCGCACTACAATTGGAAGTCAGGGCGCACCAGAGATTAATATTCTCCTTGCCAGTGGAACCGCCGTTCTAAATGCAGGAGCATGGAGCACCACAGTCCCCAACCTTGCCATCTTCGATTCAAAGTTTGTTTCTGAGAACGTTTACTCTGGCGATGCCGTCGATCTTAGTCATAAACGCAGCCTTTACGGGGTTATCGTGGGAGCGCAGGGCGTTGCCCTTGCGCGTCAGATCGAAAGATACGACACGGCAACCCGCGAGAAGAGTACCGAGATAAGAGAAAAATTGGCGTTTGTTCAGGCTATTGTGCCGCAAGGTTTGACGGTCGAGAATTTCCTGCAACTCCAGGAAGACCCGGCAATTGATTATAAGATTGCCGAGAAGGGAAAGGAGCTCAAAGCCGCACAACAGGCGGAGGAGATAAGGACTCGCCCTGCCCTTTCAGAGCTGAACTTACCAAAATTTTGGCTTACATTCGAAGTATTGCTTGGCAAGACCATTGAAGGCATTGCCGAGGATGCAGAGCGCCGCGTAAGCCTCCATATTGAGGCGCACGCCATTCATGATCATGGCGAGCCGTGGTTGTCTGAAGGCTTGGGCTACATCCTTAACGATAAGTGTCCGTTCTGCGGCCAAGCTATAACAGGCGTTACCTTGATAGCGGCTTATAGAGACTATTTCAGCGAAGATTACAACGCCTTGCGGACTGAGATTACTACGCTGCACCAGCAAATTTCCGATGCCTTTAGCGATCGGGTGATTGCCTCGATTGAGAGAATCATAGACCAGAACAAAGCTGGCATCGAATTCTGGTCAAGGTTTTGCACGACCACGCCACCCGTTCTGGACGTCGGGGTGTCGGAGGCCCTGATCAATCTTCGCAATGCCGCACTACCTCTGCTTGAACGCAAGGCCGCTACACCTCTTGAGCACGTATCTATAGACGCACCATTCACCGTGGCTCTTGACGCTTTTATGGCGGCAATAAGAGGTGCTGAGACTTACAATCAGGCCGTGCGGGCGGCAAATGTGGTTATTGCCCAGAAGAAGGATGCCACCGGGACTGTTGACGTTATAGTTGTTGAAAGGGACCTCACCCTCCTTCAGGCGATAAAGAAGCGATACGAGCCAGAGGCTAAAGAAGCATGTAATAAATATATGGCTGCGCTTACAGAAAAAAAGACAATCGAGCAAGAGAAGGATAGAGTCAAAGTTAGATTGGACGAGCATACGCGTGAGGTTATCGGTCTCTATGAGAACACTATCAATGATTTACTCGAAGGCTTCCACGCAGGATTTCGGATTACTGGAACCAATCACGGTTATCCTGGAGGCGTTGCCAGTGCCAGCTACAAGATTCTTATTAATGAAACCCCGGTAGAACTAGGTGACTCCAATAGCCCCATCAGTAGACCGAGCTTCAAGAACACACTTAGCTCTGGTGACAAAAGCACGCTTGCTCTTGCATTCTTTCTATCTCGAATAGAGCATGATCCTGAGAAGACTAGCAAGATCGTCATTTTCGATGATCCATTTAATAGCCAAGACAACTTCCGAAAGGAGTGTACCGTTCAAAGAATTAAGGAATGTGGTGAAGATTGTCAACAGGTCCTCGTACTTTCTCACGATCAGAGCTTCCTAAAGCGCATATGGGATCGTCTCGCCACACGGGCTTCCGACCGAAAATGCCTCAAATTACGGCGAGTCGGCGAACGTGATACGAAAATCTGTGATTGGAATATTGAGGAAGCCATGCAATCTCCTTTCGTTGCAGACCGGAAATTGTTGGCGGCCTACTACACCAGTGGCGAAGGTTCTCCCAGGGATATAGTAGTTAAAATTAGGCCACTTTTAGAGACTTACTGTAGGAGTCTATATCCGGGCGATTTCGATGAAGACGCTCTTGGCACTATCATCAGAAAGATTCGGGCCAACGGCCCGCTCCACCAAATCTTTCCTTTGTTAGAAAAACTGGATTCACTTAACGAGTACGGGCGCCGTTACCACCACGGAGAGAATCCAAACGCCGCCATAGAACCAATTGACGACAACGAGCTTCATGGGTTCGTGAAGAAAACCCTTTCAATTATAGGGTACTGTTAACGGCCCATGGTTTAAGCCACTTTCAAGATTAGCATGGAAGGTACTGCGTTCCCAAGCCAAGCTTGGGAACGAGTAAATAAAAATCCATGAATAAGGCTAAGTCTGACGATTTGCGTCCGGAATATCGCCGTGAAGATTTAGGCCCTGGCGTGCGCGGCAAGTATTTCAAACATTTTCGATTTGCTAAAATCCTGGATTCCTGGCCGGAAGCGCGCCTCCGGGAGCTTATGGGCCGGGTGGGGCCGGGGGAGGTGAGCCGCGCCCTGGGCCGGGAGGAGCTCCATCCCGAAGACCTGGCCGCGCTCCTGTCTCCCATGGCCCTGCCGCGCCTCGAGGACCTGGCCCGGCGGGCGAACCGCCTCACCCGGCGGCATTTCGGGCGCACCGTCGGGCTCTATGCGCCCCTGTATCTCTCCAATGTCTGCACCTCGGAGTGCACCTATTGCTTCTTCGCCCGAGGCGCGGGGGGCCGGGGCCGGCGCCGCACCCTCAGTCCGGCGGAAATCCGGGCCGAATGCGAAAGTCTGGCCCGGCACGGCTTCCAGACCATTTTATTGGTGTCCGGGGACGCCCCCCGGGTGGCGCCGCCGGGCTATCTGGCCCAGGCCGTGGCCACGGCCCGGGAGTATTTCCCTTCCGTGTCCGTGGAGGTCTATGCCCTGGACGAGGAGGGTTACCGCACCCTGGCGGCCCAGGGCCTGGAGGGGGTCACCCTCTACATGGAAACCTATCACCGGGAAACTTACGCCCGGGTGCATCTGGCGGGGAAAAAACGGGATTACGACTACCGCCTGGGGGCCCTGGAGCGGGCCGGCCGGGCCGGGGTCAGGCGGCTCAACGTCGGGGCCCTGCTGGGGCTGTACGACTGGCGGCTGGACGGCTTCTGGACCGCGCTCCACGCCCGTTATCTCCAGAAGGAATGCTGGCAGAGCGCCGTTTCGGTGTCCTTCCCCCGCCTGCGCCAGGCCCCGCCCCGGCACCCGGTGCGCCACCCCGTGAGCGACCGGGACCTGGTGCAACTCATGGTGGCCCTGCGCCTTTTCCTGCCGGAAGTGGGCTTCAACCTGTCCACCCGGGAGCCGGCGGCCCTGCGGGACCGCCTCATTCCCCTGGGGGTGACCAATATGAGCGCCGGGTCCTCCACGCGGCCGGGGGGTTATTCGCACCCCGGAGAGGAGCTGCAGGCCCAGTTCGAGGTGGAAGACCGGCGCCCGCCGGCGGAAGTGGCCGCGGCCATCCGCCGGGCCGGCTACGATCCGGTTTGGAAGGACTTTGACCAGGCCTTTTTTGAGGGGGTCGGCCGGCCCCCGGCGGACATCTCTTCTCAGGAAGGAAAAGGGCCGTGAAAGTGATTATCAACGGCGAACCCCGGGAGGTGTCGGCCCGGACGGTTTTTGCCCTCCTGGAGGAATTGGGGCTCCCCCCGGGCCGCATCGTGGTGGAGCAGAACGCCGCCATTGTCCGGCGGGACGCCTACCAGGACGCCCCGGTGCGGGAGGGGGATATCCTGGAACTGGTGCGCATTGTGGGGGGCGGCTGATGACCCACGCGGAGCGGCTCCGGGTCTTGGAGGCGGCGGACCTCTATGTGGTCATCACCGAGGCCCTGTGCGCCGGCCGCCCGGCCGTGGAGATGTTGGACCTGGTCCTGGCCGCGGGGGTGCGCCTGGTGCAGCTTCGGGAGAAAGACCGGAGCGGCCGGGAGTTGTATGAATCGGCCCTGACGTTCCGGCGGCACACGGCCAGAGCGGGAGCCCTCCTGATCATCAACGACCGCCTGGACATCGCCCTGGCGGCGGAGGCGGACGGGGTGCACCTGGGCCAGGACGATCTGCCCCTGGACGCGGCCCGGCGCCTGGCCCCGGAACTGATCATCGGGGCCTCCACCCATTCCCTGGCGGAGGCCCTGGCGGCCCAGGCCGCAGGGGCCAGCTACGTCAACATCGGCCCCATCTTCCCCACCGGCACCAAGGAAGCGGCCACCCCGCTGGGGCCGGAGATGATCACCCGGGTGGCGCCGCACCTGTCCATCCCCTGGAGCACCATGGGGGGCCTTAAGAGAGACAATATTCATGAGGTGGTGCGGCGGGGAGCCAGGCACCCGGCGGTCATCACCGCGGTGACCGCGGCGCCGGACCCCACCCGGGCGGCCCGGGAGCTCCGGGAAATCATCCTTGCCGGTCTTCCTTCCCTCCCCCGCCAGGAGATTATGGTACAGTAAAGCACCGATCCCGGGACTGCCGGGATCGGGGTCAGAGGGGGTCTTGCTGCGGCCCCAGGCTCCTTACCCACGGAAAGAGAACAGCTCATGGAATTCGAAGCAGTCATCGGTCTGGAAGTCCACGCCCAACTTCTCACCCGGAGCAAGATTTTCTGCGGCTGCCCCACGGCCTTCGGGGCGCCCCCCAACACCCAGGTCTGCCCCGTCTGCCTGGGGATGCCGGGCACGCTGCCGGTCCTGAACCGCCAGGCCGTGGCCTTCGCCCTTAAGATGGCCCTGGCCACGGGCTGCCGCATCAACCCGGAATCCGTCTTCGCCCGCAAGAACTATTTCTACCCCGACCTGCCCAAGGGCTATCAGATTTCCCAGTACGAGCTTCCGCTGGCGGAGCACGGGCAGGTGGACATCACCGTGGACGGCCGGACGCGCCGCATCGGCATCACCCGCATCCACCTGGAGGAGGACGCCGGCAAACTTATCCACGGCGAGGCCCGGCCCGTCAGTTTCGTGGATTTCAACCGCACCGGCGTGCCCCTGATCGAAATCGTCAGCGAGCCGGACCT
Organism: Deltaproteobacteria bacterium; assembly: GCA_016874975.1. Taxonomy (GTDB): domain Bacteria; phylum Desulfobacterota; class Desulfobaccia; order Desulfobaccales; family 0-14-0-80-60-11; genus VGSQ01. The sequence goes on along the minus strand of VGSQ01000086.1, from coordinate 1,203 downwards.
GCGCACCCCCGAGGAGGCCGCGGAATACCTCAAGGTTTTGCGCAACATTCTCTTATATTTAGAAATTTGCGATGGCAACATGGAGGAGGGGTCGCTGCGCTGTGACGCCAACATCTCCCTGCGGCCCGTGGGGACCTCGGCCCTGGGCGCCAGGACCGAGCTCAAAAACATGAACTCCTTCCGGTTCGTGCGCCAGGCCCTGGACTATGAAATCCGACGCCAGCGAACCTGGCTGGAGGACGGCCGGGAGATCGTCCAGGAGACCCGCCTCTGGGACGCGGCCAAGGGCCAGACCTTCTCCATGCGGGGCAAGGAAGAGGCCCACGATTACCGCTACTTCCCCGATCCGGACCTGTTGCCAGTGAGGGTCAGTGATCTTAACAAAGTTCATATTCTTGAAGTACAGGATATGGTTCATGACCATGTCGTCGATGAATTATCTATCACTCAAAAGCACAATTTAGAGATACAGGATGCCCGGCACGATCAAGCAATAGCAAGCCTTTGGCAAGAAATGCCAGAGCTACCAAAGGCGCGTCGGGAACGGTTCCATAAAGAATACAATCTCCCTGAGTATGACGCCGATGTCCTCACCAGTGACAAAGCCCTGGCCGACTATTTTGAAGCGACCCTCGAGGAGTTCCCCCAGCCCAAGGTGGTGAGCAACTGGATCATGGGCGAGGTCATGCGGGAATTGAAGCGGGAGGAGGCGGGCGTGGCCGCGCTCAAGGTCGCGCCCCGGGACCTGGGCCGCCTTCTGGCCCTGGTGGAGCAGGGGGCCATCAGCGGCAAGATCGCCAAGACCGTGTTCGAAGAGATGGCGGCCACGGGCGGCGATCCGGAGAGCATCATCCGGGAGAAAAACCTGGCCCAGATCAGCGACACCGGCGCCCTGGAGACCCAGGCTCAAGAGATCCTGGCGGCCCACCCCAAAGAGGCGGCGGACTACCGGGCCGGCAAGACCAAGGTCATGGGGTTCTTCGTGGGCCAGCTCATGCGGCGCACCAAAGGCCAGGCCAACCCCCAACTGGCCAACGACATCTTCCGGCGCCTGTTGGAGGAATGATTCGTACAGGGGGTCAGGAACCGCCGGGGCCACCTGCGCCGCAGCCGCTTTACCCGGGCGGTGATCCGGAGCCGCGCCCGCCTCACCTATCGCCTGGTGCACCGCCTGCTCGCTGAGGCCGACCGGGACCTGCGCCG
>VGSQ01000085.1 GCA_016874975.1 Deltaproteobacteria bacterium | reverse complement strand
CCGCGGTGGTGGCCTCACGTTACAACCCGGTCATCCGGGCCTTTTACCAACGCCTGCTCGCCGCCGGCAAACCCAAAAAACTGGCCCATGTCGCCTGCGCCCGCAAACTGGTCCTGATCCTCAACGCCATGGTCAAAAAACAGCAACCCTGGAACCAATTCCCGGCCCAGGCAGCTTGACAGGGAATACAGTCGCTACAAGGTGAGAATCAGCGGCAGGATCATGGGGCGGCGTTCCAGGGTCTTGAAGAAGAGTTTTCGTAAAGCCTTGCCCACCTGGGTCTGAATCTCCAGCCAGTCCTGGGTGGGTTCGCTCAGGCCCCGGTGCAGGATCTCCAGGAAGATGTGGCGGGCCTCCTCCAGCAGGGGGGCCTGCTCCTCCTCCAGGGTGAAGCCCCGGGTGACCAGGTCCGGCTCGCCCACCACCCGCCGGTCCGTGGGGTCCACCGCGGCCACCGCGATGACCAGCCCGTCCCCGGCCAAGTGACGCCGGTCCCGCAGCACGATGCGGGAGACGTCGCCCACCCCCTTGCCATCTACGAAGACCCGCCCCACCTCCACCTCGCCGTGCAGGCGGCCGCCCTCCGCGTCGAAGCGCACCTGGAGGCCGTCCCGGGCCATGAGGCAGCGCTCCCGGGGCACCCCCACGGCCCGGGCCAGGCGGGCGTGCCGCACCAGGTGGCGCATTTCCCCGTGGATGGGGATGAAGTAGCGGGGCCGCGTCAGGTTGAGGAGCAGTTTCAGCTCCTCCTGGGAGGCGTGGCCGGAGACGTGGATGTCCGCCACCTCCTCGTAGACCACCTCCGCGCCCAGGCGGTAGAGGTTGTTGATCACCGTGCCGATGGCCCGTTCGTTGCCGGGAATGAATTTGGAGGAGAGAATCACCAGGTCCCCCGGCTGGATGTGCAGGTGCTTGTGGGCCTCCAGGGCGATGCGGGCCAGGGCGCTTAAGGGCTCCCCCTGGCTGCCGGTGGTGACGATGAGGGTCTCCTGAGGGGGAAGATTTTTCAGATCTCCGATATTGACCTCCAGCCCCGGCGGGATGTCCAGGTAGCCCAGCTCCCGGGCCAGGCGGGTGTTCAGCAGCATGGACTTGCCGTTGAACAGCGCCTTGCGCCCGAATTTGGCGGCGATGCGAACGATCTGCTGCAGGCGGTGGATGTGGGAGGCGAACACCGCGATGATGACCCGGCCCTCCGCCTCCCGGACCAGTTCCTCCAGGGTGCGGCCGATCTCCCGTTCGGACAGGGTGTAGCCCGGCCGCTCGGCGTTGGTGGAGTCGGACAAGAGGGCCAGCACCCCCCGCTCGCCGAAGTGGGCGAAGCGGCCCAGGTCCATGGCGCCCCCGGAGATGGGGGTCTGGTCGATCTTGAAGTCGCCCGAATGGACGATGACGCCCTGGGGGGTGTCCACCGCGAAGCCCACGCCGTCCACGATGGAGTGGGACACCGCGATGAATTCGAAGGTGAAGGGGCCGATGGCCACCGGCGTGCGGGGCTGGATGAGGCGCAGGTCGGCCGCGTCCAAAAGGCCGTGCTCCCGCAGCTTTTCCCGCACCAGGGCCAGGGTGAGGGGGGTGCCGTAGACCGGGGCCGGCATCTCACGGAGGAAGAAGGGCAGGGCGCCGATATGGTCTTCGTGGCCGTGGGTGAGGACCACCGCGGCCAGCTTGTCCCGGCGCTCCCGCACGTAGGCGAAGTCGGGGATGACGATGTCGATCCCCAACATGTGGTCTTCGGGGAACATAAGGCCCGCGTCCACCACCACCAGGCAGTCGGCGGTTTCCAGGGTCAGGGAATTGAGGCCGATCTCCCCGAGACCGCCCAGGAAGGTGAGGTCCACCCAGCTAGCTGCGGTCTCCGGCGGGTCCATAGGGGTAGTCGGGGTCGAAGTGGGCGGCGATGGCGGCCCGCACCCGGGCCATGAGCTCCTCTTTGCGCCGACCCACGAAGTCTTCGGGGGGGATGGGGGGGGAGATCACCACCCTTACCGGCCCGGGCCGCACCATCAGGCTGCCCCGGGGCTGAATGGCGGCGGTGCCGCTGAGGCTTACCGGCACCACGGGCTGGCCCGCCTTCTGGGCCATGATGAAGACCCCTTTTTTGAAGGGCAGCAACTCCCGGGACTTCCCCCTGGTCCCCTCCGGAAAGATGATCATGGACAGCCCCTGGCGCACCCGCTGGGCCGCCAGGTTGAGACTGACGATGGCTTCCTGGAGGTTGGCGCGGTCAATGGAAACCGCCCCCAACCGGGAGATGGCCTGGCCGAAGATGGGAATCTGGAAGAGGGATTTTTTGGCCACGAAGCTGAACATGCCGGGCAGGGAGGTCAGGAGGACAAAAATATCGAACTGGCTGCGGTGGTTGGCGGCGTAAACGTAAGTCCGGCCGGGCTGCAGGTGCTCCAGGCCCTCCACCGTCACCCGGATGCGGCAGAGGTGGAGAATCCGGGCGGCCCACCAGCGCCCCACTTTCTGAGGAATCCGGCCGGTGCGGTCCAAAAAGCTCAGAAAGATCACCAAAATACCGCAGCCGGCGGTGAGGAGCACCAGCCAGAAGTAACACCACAGGCCGTAAGCCAGCCAGAGACTGCGCCGCTCCCTGTTCATGGAGGAAACTTACCCGGAAACGGCGGAGCCGTCAATCGAAATGGAAAAGTGAGCAGTGAGCAGTCGCGCATGGGCTGTTGGCCCAACCATAACCCATGAAAAAAATATCCCTTGGCGATCTTTGCGGCTTTGCGTGAGGGAATTTTCACGCCAAGGCGCAAAGACGCAAAGATCAGCGGGCAGAATTTTCAAGCAGTAGGGTGCGCACCGGGCCCCGTGATATTGCGGGGACCATGACGCTGCGCCGGAAGTTTTGCAAGAGCCTCAGATGAAAAGGCCGGTGGGGCGGGCCTCCGTGCCCGCCTCCCCCCACCAACAGCTCAAGGTCTCACTCCTTCGGCCCGGCTGAGATCGCCGTCGCCCGCCAAGGGCAGGCGCACTGTGAAGGTGGCCCCGGCCCGGAGTCGGCTCTCCACCTCCACCCGGCCCCGGTGGCGGCCGGCGATGAGGTGCACCTTGGTGAGCCCCATACCCGCCCCGGTCATCTTGGTGGTGAAAAAGGGGTGGGAGAGATGGGGCAACGCCTCCGGGGCGATCCCCCGGCCCTGGTCGGCCACGGCCACCACGGCCAGGCCGTCTTCCTCCCGGGTGGAGATGGTGAGTGCGCCCCGGCCGTCCATGGCCTCCACGCCGTTCACCAGGAGCTGGTAGAAGAGCTCCGCCAGGGAGGCCGGGTCGCCCCGCACCGCCAGGGGAGGAGCCGGTTGCACCTCCACCTGCACCCCGGTGAGGTCCTGTTCCCGGCGCAGGCGGGCCAGGGCCGAATTAACCACGGTCTCCAGGTCCACTTCTTCCCGGTGGCGTCCGGCGGCTCGGGCATAAAAAAGATATTCGTCGATCTCGCGCACCATCTGCTCCAGGCGCTGGACCCCTTCCTGAATGCCGGGCAGATAATTGCGCCCCGGATTATCCGGGGGCAGGTGGCGTTCCAGCCGTCGCACCAGGCCGCCCACGGCCATGAGGGGATTGCGCACCTCGTGGGCGATGCCCTGGGCGATGCGTCCCAGCGCGGCCAGTCGCTCCTGCTCCTCCAGCCGCAGCTCCATCTCCTCCTGGGCCGTCAGGTCCCGGAGCGCCAGAATGACCCCGACGCACCCGCCCCAGGCATAGGGGGAGCCCCGGAGGAAAACGGGAAAAGGCGGCCCCTGGCCGGCGGTGAGCAGCAGCCGGCCATCCAACCCGCCCCGGGTCAGGGTTTCCCGGACCGCTTCCCCCAGGTGCGCCGGGCCGGCCCCGCCACAGGGGAACTCCTGCAGATTTTTGGATACCAGCGAGCCGGGGGACGCGCCCAGGAGATGGTGCGCCGCCCGGTTGGCGGTGAGCACGCGCCCTGCGGCGTCGGCCGTAAGCACGCCTTCCTCCAGGTGGTCCAGGATGCTGGCCAGGTGCGCTTCAGCCTGATGTATCCGCTCTCTCAGCCCCTCATTCTCCCGGCGCAGGCGGCGGCGCACGGCATAGCTGGCCAGCCAGTCCAGGAGCATGTCCATGGACAGATCGGCCGGGAGCAGACCCTCGGCGCCGGCCTGCAGGGCCTGCCCGGCCAACTCCGGGGCCACCGGCCCCAGCACCAGGGTAAGGGTCTGGGGGAAGATTTTGCGCACCAGACGCAGGCCCTCGGGGAGACTCAGGCCCTTGACGGACGGGTGCACCAGGAGGATGACGGTATCATCCCCGTCCAGCAGGGGCAGCAACTGGTTCCAGGTCCGGACCCGGGTGAGGGGCAGACCGGCCCGGATCAGCCGTCGGCCCAGAGAGCGGCCGGCGTCCGCAGCCCCGGCCAGGATGAGCCCGGGCAGGGCCTCCGATTCGGGGGAGGTGGAGAGATGCGGAACGTTCATGGTCCGATGATGATGAAATTATTGATGTGAAGGAGGAGGCCGGGGACCGGTGACCCCCTGGCCCCCACCCAACCTCACCTTAGTACATCGTTTCATAAATTCGGTAACGTATTCATTGAGAGGAGCGCAAAGAGTTAATTCCCCCTCACCCTAACCCTCTCCCCCATCGGGGGAGAGGGAAGAAAGCAAAAACCGTCTCATTACCCCCTCTCCCCCCCCGACGGTGGGAGAGGGCTGGGGTGAGGGGGGTCAGAGAATACGTAATCGTACTTATGAAATTGTGCACTTATACCGTTTTCACATTGACCTGCAACAAACCTCATAATCGGAAAATAGCGTAGGGGCGGTTCGCGAACCGCCCTTACATAAACGTTTGTTGCACGTAAAACGGAAAATGGTATTAGCCACTCATAGGGCGTGCCGTGCACGCCGTTCCCGCCCTACATTTCTACATTTCCTGCCGGAAAGCTGAAAGCTGTTGATATATGCGAATGGGCGGCCATCTGCTTCACACCCGTTTCCCCGCAAATAAAACCCGGGCAAAATCCTCCAGACGCCAGTCCGGACCAAACACCTGCATCCGCAAGGGCGGCGGCGGGGGCAGCCGCACACCCTGCCCCGGCAAGGTAATAAAGAGCGCCAGGGTGGCCGTGGGATAAAGGGCCTGGTTCTCCTGCACAGCCTTCAAGACGCCGGCGGGATCGGCGCCTGACCAGAACAGCAGCGGCGCGGGCCCGCCGGGCGACGGCTGGGAGCGGGGCAGCGCCTCCCACGGTATGGCCGCGGTGTGGGGGGCCAAGGCCTTGAGCGCCCAGCCCGCCGGCTCCGGGTCGCCCCCGTCCTGAAGCCACAGCACCGGCCGGCCCTGGAGGAGACCGGTGAGATTTTTCAGGCCCTCCATATCAGGGGGATCCAGCTCCATTTCCCCCAGAAACCGGGCCAGGGCTCCCGGGAGTTTCCGGAGGAGGTCCACCACCCCTTCCGGCGTCAGGCACAGGGCGCGCAGCAGCTCCGCGGGGGCCGGGGGCAGGCGGGAATGGCCCCCGTCCCCCAGGTTGAGCAGGTGGGCCATGAGGTTCCCCAGGTACAGCGCCCGGCTCAGGGTGGGGGCCGGGGCCTCCGCCGCAGGTCCGTCGGGGTGGTGGTGGGCCTGCACCGCCTGGACGAAGAGAGGAGGCAAGCCCCAGGTTTCCAGCATCCAGGCGCCCACCTGGGCATGGGGCACGGTGAGATAGGCCTTCTCCGCGGCCAGGGGCTCCTGGCCCTCTTCCCTGATCGCGGTGAGGGCCGCCTGCCAGCGCTCCGGAAAGACCTCGGCCCAGAACACCTTGGCGATGTCGTGCAGGAGGCCGATAACGAGGGCCTCCTCCGGCAAGGGATATCCCGCGGCCTGGGCCGCCAGGGAGGTGGCCACCCCGCAGGCCTGGGAGTGGTGCCACAGGGCCTTGCGCCCGAAGCTCAGACCCGAATGGCGGAACAGACCTTCGGCCAGGGAGACGGCCAGGGCCAGGTGTTTGATCTTGTCCAGCCCCAGGAGCATCACCGCCTGGGACACCGTCCCCACCGGCTGGGCCAGACCGTAAAAGGGCGAATTGACCAGCCGGAGCACCCGGGCGGTGAGGGCCTGGTCCCGGAGCACGGTGTCCGCCAGCCGCGACAGGGAGGCGTACGGGTCCTGGGCCGTTTTCAGGAGGGCGTTCACCACCGTGGGCAGCGGCAGGACCTCCTGGACCCGGCGCACCGCGGCGCGCACCAGGGCCGCCTCCAGGACCTCAAAAGCCCCGGACGCCCCCACCTGGCCGGCCCTGTTGTCTCGGTTGACCCTCATGGCTCCCCCCGGCGCGCCTCCTCCCCGGCGGCCGTCGGCTGAAAGGGGCGGGGATGGAGAGTGCGCAACTTCCCCCTCCTGCCATCCGCCGCCTTCCTGGAAGATATTTCGGCTTTCCATCCCGATTCCTCAAATGCCTCCGGGGCAGATCCAGGCGCCGGTGCCGAATTTTTCTATCTGAGGGGATTCCTCAATGAGACACCTAGGATAAGATAATATGAATCGTTCCCTGGCGCGGTTTTTCCTGGCTGTGCAGCCACAGGGCACAGAGCTGGGCCAACAAAAACGGCCTCTCCACCGCAACCCGGCATGACACCATGGTTCTACCGAAAATCTCCTCCGCGGCCTTCCTCCTCGGCGTCCACCGTCTGGACCAGCTCCCGGCCGGCGGGCTGTTCGAAGTGGCCTTCCTGGGGCGCTCCAACGTAGGGAAATCGTCCCTCATCAACAGTCTGCTGGGGCGGCGGAAACTGGTGCGCACCAGTTCCCGTCCCGGCTGCACCCGGGCCCTCAACTTTTTTCTCATCAATCATGCCTGGCACTTCGTGGATCTGCCGGGCTTCGGCTATGCTGCGGTTTCCCGGGAAGCACAGGCCGGATGGGGCAAACTGGTCATGGGCTATCTGGAAGAGCGGCGCCAACTGGCGGGCGTGGTTTTTCTCCAGGATGGGCGGCGTCTGCCGGGTGACGAAGAACTCTATCTGTGGGAACGGCTGACGGCCCGGGGGCGGCGGGTGATTCCGGTGCTCACCAAGGCGGACAAGGTAAAAAAATCTGAGCGGGCCCGGCGGTTGAAAGAGGTGGCGGAGGTCCTCAGTCCCTGGGGCATGGCCCAGCAGGACTTCATCTGGTTTTCGGCGGTCACCCGCGAAGGCCGGGAGCTGTTGTGGAACCGGCTGCTGGATTGTTTGGAAACAGTCGCGCCGGGGCCTCTGGCCCACCCATAAGAAATGAAAAGATTTTTTGGGGGGAGGACCCGGGGAACACAGTTCCCCCCCCTCCCTTGGCGTTATGGCGGTGCGGAGCCTGATTTCAAGGGGTGTCGGGTACCTCGCACATGGGCGAGAGGCGGAAGACGCCCTCCGGCGTGAGGGTGGCCCGGTAGCCCCAATCCCTGAGCAGGCTCTTGAGGGGTCGGCCCAGGAGCAGTTCCGTGGTGGCGGGGCTCAGCCCCCACTCGTCCACCAGCATCTCCCTGAGATAGTGGTCAAAGTGCAGGGCGGTGAAGAGGTGGTCCCCGGCCTCCTCCTCGCCGGCGGCCACCTGAGCCAAGACCTGGGCCAGCCGTTCCACCCCGCAGCGCTCCTCATGGGCCTGGATGAGCTCCCAGACCTCGGGGACCCGGGTGAAGAGGTGGCGCCGCTGCAAGACCTCCTCGGGGGCCGGCTCCGGGTGCGGCTCCTCCCAGCATTGTTGCCGGCGGCACTGTTCCGGCCGCTGCTCGTAGAGGCGGCAGGCTCGGTCCGCGGCCCGGTAAAACCAGCATTGGCGCGTGCCGGGAACCTCCCGGACTTTGAGGCGCTCCTCCTTCAGGGTAACCACCGCGCCGTCCCGGTCGGTGGCCTTTTCCCCGGCGCGCAGGGTGTAGACTTCCCCGAAGGAAATGGCCTCGCTCTCCAACAGCGCCGTGTCTGCGGTCAAAAGGGTGGGGCTGCTGCGCTCGCAACACTCGCCGCAGCGCACACATTGCCGGCTTCTGGCCTCCAGTTCGGATTTGACGGCCTGGATAAGCCGGCGCCAGGCTGCGGCCCGGTCCTCAGGGGGCAGGTCGTTCCACTCTTCGTAGACCTGGGCGAAGTTTCCCGCCGCTTCGATGGCCTCCCGCAAGACCCGGAAGCGTCCGCTTTTCGGCGAGGCGCCGCAGACCTCCTGCAGATACTCCCGCCAGATGGCGGCCATCACTTCCCGATGCCCCTTGGCCAGAGATTCCCCGGGGTCGGTGCGGATCTTGCCGGAAAAGCCTATTTTCTTTTTCATATTAATCCCTTGAGGTTTGTGAGTCCTGGGACAACAGGCGGATCTGGAGCCGAAAATGAATCCTGGCGCACAGAAGGCACCCCACACAAGAATGAGTGCTGCGATGCCTTGCCTGGCAGAGACTGGCAGGCAATTGGGTTCCCCGGCGGATTTTGGGGATCAGCCAGATGCATGTTTCGGTGTTTCGCTGTCCGAAGCAGGAGCTTCGGGGGCACGTGCGTTCCCAAGCGGGAGCTTGGGAACGAGGATTTGGCTCAACCTCATCGCTGCCGAGACATCCGTGGGCATTGCTCAAGGCCGATGGTGGCGGTGCTTATTGCTACTGCGTTCAGTAGTCCAAAAGTACTTTCATTTTCCCCCCTTTGCTAAAGGGGGGTCAGGGGGGATTTGTCAGTATTTGTTGAGGGTTAATCAATAATTCCACGTAGTAGGATTATGTTCAATAAATATTGACGAGGCTCTTGCAAAACTTCCGGCGCAGCGTCATGGTTTCAAAAATATCAAGGTGCCCGGTGCGCACCCTGCAACTCCTCCAATGTCATGGCCGCCATGTAGGGTATGCACCGCGCACCGAATAAAAGGTCGGAATCCAGGGAGTGTCTTCAAAACAGCCAACCATCTGCCAATAAAGAAAGGAAATTTTGCCAAAGCCCCAATGACGTTATGCATATATAAAGGAAGGGTCCGGGAATCACCGGCGAGACGCCGGCGCCACCGGGCTTTGCCTGGTTTCCGGCCCGGCCCCGCCACCCAAGACTCAAATCCCGCCACCCGCCCGCCAAAACCTGGCGCCTGGCGCCTGGCACTCCCCGCCTCATTCCGCCTGGCGCACAAAATGGGCCAGGCCCAGGGTCAGCTCCACCATGGCTTCCAGGTCCAGGGTCTCCAACTGGTCCCGCTCGGTGTGGTAATTGGGGTTGCGGAAGAAGGCGGTGTCGGTGACCATCACCGCGGGGTAGCCCTCGTCCCAGAAATTGGCGTGGTCGCTCAGCCTGACCTCGGGCATAAGGTGGCCGCCCAGAGGGATGGCCAAGGACTGGACGGGCAGGCGGGCCGCCGCCTTGAGGGCCCCTTCCAGGCCCCGCATCAGGGGACGGGAGCGCCAGTCGCTGACAATGCCGATGAAGTTGCCCGTGGTGGGGTAACCCATGAGGCGCAGAGAAATGGGCAGGGACTGGCTCCCCGGCTCCTGCCGGAAGTACCCCACGCTTTCCAGGCAGATCATCCCCAGGATGCGGTGGCCCTCTTTCTTGGCCCGGCGGGCGTACACCCGGCTTCCCATGTAGGGGGTGAAAAAGGCCGGCGGCTCTTCGGTGGTGAAACCCACAAAGACCCAGGGACGGGGTGGGTTTTCCCCTCTGACCAGGCGGGCCACCTCCAGCAGCACGGCCACGCCGCTGGCGTTGTCGTCGGCGCCGGGACTGCCGGCCACGGTGTCGAAATGGGCCCCCAGAAGGTAATAGCCCGTGTGCCGGGGCTCCCCCGCCACCACGTTGCTCACCTCCTCTCCCTGGCAGATGAAGCTCTGGCGCCGGGGCGCATAGCCCATCTGCGCCAGGGTGTCAAAGACATAGGCCTCCGCGGCCTGGAGATTGGCGGGCCGGTAGATGGAGCGCTCGCCCAGGGTGACGCTGAGGTAAGTCAGATGCTCGAGAAGTCCCTTTTTAACAGCCTCCTGGTCCACGGCGAAGCCTTCCTCCGGCCCCAGGCTCACCAGGCAGGCCAGGGCCAGGAGGAACCGGCCGGGTCTGAAAAGCCGGGAGCGATGCTTCATGGCGCCCTGCAATGGGAGATCAGTTGTGAGGGGGGCCGGGGAAGGCAGGACCTGCGCTCCCGACTTCTCTTGCCTCGCAAGAGCGGTTCGCGAACCGCCCCTACCATAAAGCGCTCAGGGATTGAGGGAGGGGGCAAGGGTCCGACACCCTTGGCCCCCTTCCCCCCATTAAATTTACCAAAACCGCGTTTTCTTGCTTGAGAGTGGAGCTTCATCCCACCGGCAGGCCCAGGTCCTCCTTAAAGCGGTCCAGGCCCACGTCGTCGATGACCCGGCCCAGGCGTTTCTTCTTATCCGCCTGCTTGTACCATTCCAGAATCCGGGCGGTCAGGTCCAGGACCTGGTCGTCGTTCAGATCAGCCGCAATGACGTCGGCCAGACGGGGTTTGAGCCCGGAGACATAGCCCCCGGCCAGAACCCGCCAACCCTTGTTCATGCCCACCAGGCCGATGTCCTTGATGGGGCTTTCCGAACAATTGTTGGGACAACCGGACACGCCGATCTTAAATTTATAAGGGAGCGGCATGCCGTGGTACAGTTCGTCCAGCTTCAGCCCCACGCCCACCGCGTCCTGCATCCCCAGGCGGCAGAAGGTGGTGCCGGGACAGATCTTGATGGAGCGGACGCACAGGCCGATGGCGGCCCCGGCAATGAGGCCCAAATCCTGCCAGACCCGGTCCAGGTCTTCGGCTTTGAGGCCCACCAGGGCAAAGCGTTGCGCGGACGTCAGCTTGATGGCTTTGGCCCCGTATTTGTCGCCCACGTCCGCCATCCTCCGCAACAGGTTGAAATCGGTGATGATGCCGCCGGGAATGTGGGGGGCGATGGCGTAAGTCTCTTTATCGCGCTGCACAATGGCCCCTTTGTCAAGCAGATCTTCAGCCATGCTCAAGCCTCCGTATATCCACAGATTAATCAGGAGCAACCGTCATAGCCTGCCTTCAAGCCAGGAATGAAACGGTCTGCCGCTCCATAGATTTTTTCGCGGCTTCCTGAACAATTTATACTATATGATAATCGTTCCTTGAAAGAGTTGCCAGGGATAATAGGCCGGAAATTTTTCAGGAGCGGCGGTTTTTTTGCTCCTCCTGACGGTCCGCCGGGCCATAGCCCATCCTCCAGTGTTTAAGGCGGCCATCCGGCGCCACCTCCATGGCCAGGACAAAGGGGAAGCTGCGACCCGGCACGGTGAAGCGCAGGTCCAGCCAGGTGAGTAAGAGGTCGCCGCCCTGGAGTGAGCATTTGAGGAGCAGGGGGAAGCGGGCGAAGTGCAGGAAGGATTCCAGGAGCCTGTGGGTGTCTGGGGCGAAGGGGCCGATCGGATAGGGCTCGCCGCGCCAGACCTTCACCTCCAGTGAGTCGGGCGGCTGAAACCGGGCCTCGGGGGCCCGAGGGTTGAAACAGGCTTCCTGGGGGGGAGAAACGTCTGCCGCCGCCACCCGGGCGCCCCACAGGCCCGTCCTGGGCACTTCCAGAAAAGCCTGGCGCACCTCCGCGGGCCACCAGGCAATGAGGTGCCAGCGACGGCAGGAGAAGGGCTGGGGTAGAGCCGCCAGGCGCAACGGCGCCTCCCCGTTGGCGCTGAGGACCTTCCGGGCCGCCACCAGGGCCTGCTGGTGGAAAAAGCCGCACAGCAGCAAGTAAAGCCCCGCCACCGAAAGACAGAGGGCGGCGGCGCGGCGCACCTGGAACCCCAGGAACGCAGCCACCGTACCCGCCAACAGGGGCAGGGTGATGACCGGGTCGATGATGAAAACCCAGTCCAGGCTGAGCTTGGCGGAACTGAAGGGGCTCAGGAGTTTGGTGCCGTAGCTGGTGACCAGGTCCAGCAGCAGGTGGCTGGCCAGGACCGCCAGGCCGGTGAGAAACAGGGGACGGAACCAGGCCCGGCCGCCCCAGGCCCGGCCCACCAGGGCTCCCAGCCAGGCCAGCACGGGCAGGGCGATGAGGCTGTGAGTGATGCCCCGGTGGTGGCGGAGCAGAGCCAGTCGGTCGATAAAGATCAGGATATAGTCGATGTCCGGCAGAAGGCCGAAAATCAGGCCGGCCAGCATCATCCGCTTGCGGTCGGGGCCGGGAATCAGCTGGGAGATGACGACGCCGGCGGTGGCGTGGGTGAGCGGGTCCATGATTACTCCGGGGACTCCTGGCCGTAACGGGGAAAGCGGCGCAGGAGTTCCTCTTTCAGGGCCAGGGCGTTGGGATAGCGCTCTTCCACCTTCTTCTTCAGACAGGTGAGGATGATTTCTTCCAGCGCCGGCGGGATGTCGGGGTTCAATTCCCGGAGCGGCGTGGGCTCCTGCTCCAGAATCTGATCGATGAGGACCTTCTCCAGTTCGCTGTAAAAAGGCAGTTCCCCGGTATAAAAGAGGTACATTAGCACGCCGATGGCCCAGATGTCGCTGCGCCGCTCGCTCTCCCCCATGATCTGCTCCGGGGCCATGAAGGGCCGGGAGCCCACCATGGTGGCGCCGATGTCTTTGTCTTTGAGGATCTTGGCCGCCCCGTAGTCCAACAGCTTGAGGGTGCCGTCCGGCATCAGGATCAGGTTGTTGGGCTTGATGTCCCGGTGGATGATGCGATGCCGGTGGGCGTGGGCCACCACGTCGATGAGCTGCAGGATGATGCGTTCCGCCAGGGGCTGGGGCAGTTCGCCCGTCAGCAGGTCCCCCACGGTGTTGCCGGCCACGTATTCCTGGATGAGGACGACCTTGCCGTCCTCCTCCACCAGGTCCAGCAGGCGGACCACGCCGGGGTGCGGCGACAGCTTCTGGCCGATGGCCGCCTCCTTGCGGAACTTGGCGTTGGCCTTGGGGCTGAAGGGAATCTTGGCCACCATCAGGCGGTCCGGCCCCAGGGCCTCAGTGTCCAGCACCAGCCAGACCTCCCCGTAACTGCCCTGGCCCAGCTTCTTGACCTTCTTGTAGCGGCCGCCCAACAGGGGCGTCAGGTGCAGCAAAGCCAGATAATCCCGGACTGTGGGCAAAAAGGTCTCCACCAGTCCGTAAAGCGCCTTTTTCAGAGGGGAAGGAGTGCCCACCGGCTCCACCTGGAAGCCGACGGCGTCCTTCCCCTGGGCCTGAGCCAGGTCCCGCACCAACACCACCACGGGCTCACCGTTCTGATGGCGCAAGGTCACCTTGAAATCGCCGGCGCCCGCAGGCTGCTGCAGAATTTTCAGAAACCGGCGCCGGTCTTCGTCACCGAAAAATAACCGCTCCGCCGACAGGGGGCCCCCCTGGCGGCCCTCGTCATGCCCCAACAGGCGCGCCAGGGAGGGATTGATTTGGCACATCTCACCCTGCCGGTCGCAGCAGAACAAGGGTTGCGCGCTCTCCTGAAAAAGACGGGTAAAATCCTCCTGGGAAGTGATGAGCAGCATGCGGTCCCGATGCAGCTTGAGGAGCACCTTGATCCGGGCCAGCACCTCCGGCGGAGAGAAGGGCGGCAGCACAAATTCGTCGGCCCCCAACTCCAGAGCCCGGGCGGCCCCGGCGTCGCTGTCGCCCAAGACGCCCACCACCAGGGGAATTTCCCGGAGAGGGGCTGAAGTCCTAAATTCCCGAATCAATCCCGGCTCCCGCAGGGGGTCCGCCAGGAGGAGAACGATATCCGGGACCTTCTCCCGGCAGGCCGAGGCCGCTTCCAGAGGCGGGCGGACCTGCACCGCAAAGCCGGCCTCCTTCAACCGGTACACCATCTCGGCGACGGACGGGTCCCCGCCGCCGGCCACAAGTATCGCTGGGGGTGTCTCTTCAGCCTGGGAAGTCATAACCTTCCGGAATTGCCAACCTTTGTGTCAGGGAAAGGCCCCCTGTCGGGTTGATCTCCCTTTGCGCCTCAAACGGCGCTACGTTCAATTGTCGCCGGAAGACGCCTCTTTGGCAAGGCGTGATTTATCCTTGACAAGGCGCAAGGCGAAAGATAATTAATTAAAGGTTGACGGCGGGGTAGCTCAGTAGGTAGAGCAGCGGACTGAAAATCCGCGTGTCCCCAGTTCGATTCTGGGCCCCGCCACCAGTGATATTAATAAGTTAACTATTCTCAAGCTACTTTCTAACTCCGACAATTTTTTGCCTGACCCACCACAGTCCCACCATTTTCAGGAACCCAAAGAGCTTCTTGCAAAACTTCCGCCGCCACGTCAGGGTTTCCAAAAAATCGAAATATCATGGTGCGCAATGCGCACCTTACAGATCCTCTGATGTTCCGGCCCCCTTGTAGGGTGCGCACCGCGCAACATGAAAGAGATTAGTGCTACTGCGTTCAGTAGTCCAAAAGTCCTTTCATTTTCCCCCCTTTGCTAAAGGGGGGTCAGGGGGGATTTGTCAGTATTTGTTGAGGGTTAATCAATAATTCCACGTAGTAGGATTAGAATCTTGCAGCGCGTTGTCAAAACCGCCGCCCTTTCCCAGGACAAAGGGAGAATTTTGCATGAGGCTCTCTGTTAAAAATATTTCCAGATCGCGTCAGTCATCATCCAGAGATTTCTTCCGCTTCCCCTTCCGGAATTCCCAGGGCGGCGCCGGCCGGGGGTCGGCCCACAGGCCCCGCCGGGCCCGGCGGGCCTCCTGCTCCAGTTGGAGCAGGAGCAGCTCCTTTTTGGCATATTTGCGGTACCACCAGGCATAGCCCGCCCGCAACATCTCCTGGTTGACGTTGACGCCGTCCTCCCGGATGATTTCCGCCACCACCCGCCCGTAGCGGTCCTGGGTGCGCACCCGCACCCTCACCTTTTTCCCGAAGACCAGGTCCGACAGATATTTTCTGGCGGCATTGCTGTAAGGCTGCCGCCTCTCGGGCGCGTCGATGCCGTACAGGCGCACCTTGGCGGACGCGCCGCCCTCGGGATAGACGGTGATGGTGTCCCCGTCCATCACCCCCACCACCCGGCCGGTGAAATCGCCGGCCAGGCCCGGCGCGGCCCCCAGGAGCACACCGCACAGCGCCAGAGCGATAAACAGACTCAACCTCTTGACCATGGGCAAGGCGCTCTCCAGACCCGGAACCTCAATGTAGGGCACCCCCCTCGGGGCATGGGCGCTAACATAAGAAAAAACCAGTTTACATCATAACATACCGATTTTACTTAAAATCCCCCTAAATCCCCCTTTTCCAAAGGGGGACTTCGGGTCACCGACTGCTCATTCCCCCCTTTGGCAAAGGGGGGTAAG
>VGSQ01000084.1 GCA_016874975.1 Deltaproteobacteria bacterium | reverse complement strand
CAACACCCGAACCGAATGGATCGTGACTTATGTCCAAGGCAATATCCGCAGCGGAAAAGATCATGACCCCGGACCGGCCCTACGAGCCGGTGCACACCCCGTGCCGGTTCCGCAATCCGTTGTCCAAGTACCGGGTCTGGCGCGACGAAGGCAAGTGCATCAAGTGCGGCAAGTGCGTGGAATTGTGCCCCTACGGCGTGCACACCAAGGCGGGGAAATTCCTGCGGCGTCCCAAAAGCCACCTCTGCCAGGGGCCATCCTGTGAGAGGAACGATTATTGCTGCGTGGCCAACTGCCCGGCCCAGGCCCTCTCCGTGCGGCTCCACCCGGCCTACGGGGCCCTGGGCGACTATCGCTGGACCCCGGACCTGCTCATCAGCACCTGGTGGCAGGCCGAGTTCGGCACGCTCCCCTATGCCGACATCGAATACCGCATCGGCGGCTCCGGCGGCGGCTTCGACAAGATGCGCCTGCTCCTGCCCGTGCCGCGCAAGGACACCCGCCTGCGCCACGAGGACATCTCGCTGGAGTTGGAGCTCAACCAAAGGAACGACGGCCGCCCCCAGGTGAAGCTGGCCGTGCCCTGGTACAGCGCCGGCATGTCCTTCGGCTCGGTGAGCCTCAACACCATCCTCTCCCGCCTCAAGGCCGCGGCCCTCTTCGACACCCTCATGTCCACCGGCGAGGGCGGCTACCCCGACGTGCTCATCCCCTACGACCACCACGTGGTCACCCAGGTGGCCACCGGGCTCTTCGGCGTCCGGGAGGACACCATCCAGCGGGTGCGCATGGTGGAGTTCAAGTACGCCCAGGGCGCCAAGCCGGGGCTGGGGGGCCACCTCCTGGGCGACAAGGTCACCCCCGCGGTGGCCCAGATGCGGGAGTCGGTGCCCGGCGCCGCCCTGTTTTCGCCCTTTCCCTTCCACAGCGTCTATTCCGTGGAGGACCACAAGAAGCACCTCGACTGGATCAAGGAAGTGAACCCCCGGGCCCTGGTCTCCGTCAAGGTCTCCACCCCCACGGACGTGGACATGGTGGCCGTGGGCTCCTACTACGCCGGGGCGCACGTGGTGCAGTTGGACGGCAGCTACGGCGGCACCGGCGCCGCGCCCGACATCGCCAAGAAGAACATCGCCATGCCCATCGAGCTGGCCATCCCCAAGGTGCACCAGTTCCTGAAGCAGGAGGGCATTCGGGAGCACATGATTCTGATCGCCTCCGGCGGCATCCGCACCGCCTTTGACGTGGCCAAGGCCATCGCTCTCGGCGCCGACGGCGTCCAGATCGGCACCGCGGAGATGGTGGCCCTGGAGTGCCTGCGCTGCCACCAGTGCGAGAGCGGCCGGGGCTGTGTCCGGGGCATCGCCACCACCGACCCGGAGCTGGTGGACATGATGACCGTGGACTGGGGCTACCGCCGGGTGGCCAACATGTACACCTCCTGGGCCTGGCAGCTCAAGGAAATCCTGCGCCGCCTGGGCCTCCGCAGCATCCGCGAACTGGTGGGCCGCACCGACTTCCTGGCGCACCTGGACTACAACCCGCCCGCGGACGACGACCTGCGCCGGGGGATGAAGTAGGGTTCCGGGTTCTGGGTTTTGGATTCTGGCTTTTGGGGGGAGGTTTCAGCTTGCAGGTTTCAGGAGTTGGCGTCGGGGGTTCCGAATAATCATAGACCTCTTCGGTAAGTTTGTGCAGGACACCCGCCCCCGGGTGTCCGCACAGGCTGGAAAGCCTGTGCCACCTCCGGACTGCAACCTGGTATCAGTCCAGGACCCGGCCAAAGGGGCTCGATTTCCCGCACGGAGGGCCGGAAAGGACCGTTTCATTGCTTAAAACTCCCCATACCTTGCCGTTACCTCAAACTGATCGGCAAGTTCCTGCAATTTTGCAAGAGGCTCAGTCGTGAAAGACCTTTCCCGGCGCCGCTCCCCGGTCTAGAAATTGTACCAGTCCAGGGGGTCGATGCGGCCCAGGGTCTTTCCCGCCGTTACCCGGACCGTCACCGGGCGGTGGGAGGTGCAGTGGACCTGCATGCCGCATTTGACGTATTCGGAGTAGTAGGCCCGGTAGGTCTTGGGATAGTCGGCCCCATGCTTCTCCGGGTGGGGCAGGAAGGCGAAGACCACATAGTCGCCCGGCGGCACCTCCAGACGGTACCCCACCCCATACTTGAATTTTTTGCCCTTCAGATGCCTGGAGGTGCAGTACTGTTTCTTGGTGGCCGCGTCCTCGGCGCACACCACCATGTCTTGGGGGATGTAATCGCTGGGATAGCCCAGGGAGCCCTCGATGACGCCTTTGCCGCCCTGGGCCGGCGCGGCGGCGGGCAGCATCAGGAGCACGGCCAGACAGAGCAGAGACCGGATGATCAGCCTTTTCATGGAGACACCTCGGGGTGTTAGAGTTTCCTGCGGGGGCGCTTCCGGACCCGTCACCCGCATCTTACCACAAAGGGGATGATTACTTCAGGTGGAGGAACATGGTTTCCCGCTCCCAGAGGCAGAAGAGGAGCACCTGGGTCCGGTCGGGGGAGAAGAAGGGCTGGAGGGGAAATTCCTCGTCGGGGAACCAGTCGCAGCGCAGGGTGAGGCCGGCGTCGGTCTTTTTGATGGTGATCAGGGCCTCCTCGGGGTCCTCGGTGAGAGGCCAGACCAGATAGACCGTAAACGACAGGGTGTCTGGGGTGGCCAGATGGCGGTTCAGGGTGCCCTTCCAGGTTTCGTAGGCGTTGCCGAACCAGCCGGACAGCAGATAAACGGTAAGGAAATCCACGGGATAGCCGGGAAACAAGGGCGACTCCCTTCCAATGAGGGGTGATCGGGACCGGTGTCAGGGGAGGGGGCTGCGGGACCCGGCTCGTTATGCCATTTTCCGTTGCACTCGCAACAAACGTTTATGTAATTGTCGGTGCGCCCCCCGCCCCTGCCTGACCCTCCGGGGTTGGGGCCGGGATCCCTGACCCCCGGCCCTCTCCCTTGGATTATGTCTGCAGCGCCGCCAGTTCCGAGGTGCAGGCCGGGCAGCGCCGGGCCTGCAGAGGAACGGCGGTCAGGCAGAAGGGGCACTCTTTGGTGTCGGGGGGGGCCGGCGGCGCCTCCTCCCGCTTCATCCGGTTAATGCTCCGGATCACCAGAAAGACGGCGAAGGCCACGATGATGAAGCTGATGATGGTGTTGATGAACACCCCCAGGTTGACGGTCACCGCGCCCGCGGCTTTGGCGGCGGCCAGGGAGGCGTAAGGGCCGGCCACTTTGGCGCCGTCTTTGAGGGTGAGGAAAATGTTGGAAAAGTCCACATTTCCCAAAAGCATGCCGATGGGCGGCATGAGCACGTCGTCCACCAGGGACTTGACAATGGTCCCGAAGGCGGCGCCGATGATGATGCCCACGGCCATGTCCACCACGTTGCCGCGCATGGCGAATTCCTTAAATTCCTTTAACATTCCGGGCTCCTTTCTTATCCCCCTCTCCCCCGGCGGGGGAAAGGGTCGGGATGAGGGGGAGAGCTTTTCATGCTTTGCGAGTGGGCAGAAGGTTCATGAGCAACTGCTCTGAAAAGTCAGTCAGCTTCTCTTTGCGCCCTTTGCGCCTTTGCGAGAAACTATATTCACGCAAAGCCGGCAAGATCGGCAAGGATTTTCATGTGTTACGGGTGGGCCAGCGGCCCATGGGGGACGGTCTTGAAAGTTGTTCCGTTGGGTGCGCTCCGCGCACCATGGCCGGGGGCCGGCGGCGGGCGGGGACGACCGCGCTGCCGAGCTTTTCCCGCGAAAAAACCACCGGCGGGACGCCGGTGCCACCAACATCTTTCCTTATTCTTGGCGTCCCTCCAGAACCCGGAACCCAAGACCCAAAACCTCACCCTGGCACCTGGCACCCGACACCCGACACCTGACACCTGGCACCTGACGCGTGGCACCTGACACCTGGCACCTGCACCACACGCCCTGGGACTGCGGAGGACACCACTCTCGGGTGACCCTCGTTTTTTTCAGGGCTTATAATACATCAATCCCCGGGCAAAAGGCGAGGCCAGGCTTTCCATAAATTCCACCGCCTCGGTCTCCAAAGGGGCAAAGTCCCGGGCGGCCTGGGCCAGTTCTTTCACCTGGGGGACATTGTCGGCGCCGATGACCACCAGGCTGACGGGCTGGGAGAGGGCGTAGGCCACCAGGTCCTGGACCGGCGCCAGGCGCAGCTCCGGCAGCAGTCCCCGGCAGAGCACCTTCATGCCCACCACCCCCAGGCCGCGGTCCAGGGCCTCCCGGGCCAGAGGCAGGAAGCTCCGGGAAGAGGGCTCCGCCGGGTTCACCGGCAGGAGCACGGTGTCGAAGTCAAAGAGTTCCAGGGCCCGGCGCAACACCCGGGGGGCGTGATGTCCGGTGACGCCCACGAACCGGGTCAGGCCCTGCTCCCGGGCCCGGCGAAAGGCCTCCAAGGCCCCGCCCGGACCGGCCAAAGCCTCCAGTTCGCCGTCGGTGCGGACGTCGTGGACCTGCCAGAGGTCCAGGTGGTCGGTCTGGAGATGGCTGAGGGTGGTTTCCAGGTGCGCTTCCGCTTCCGCCCGGGTGCGGGCGTGGGATTTGCTGGTGAGAAAAATCTTCCGGCGATGTCCCTTGAGCCCCCGGCCCAGGTAGGCTTCGCTGCCCGAGTAGGCCCGGGCCGACTCAAAGTAGGTGACGCCGGCCTCCAGGGCCGCCTGGATGACGGCCTGGGCCTGGCGCTCGTGGCCGAAGGTGCGCAGCACTCCCTCACCTCCCAGCCCCAGAATGGTCACTTCCTCACCGGTGCGGCCCAACCGACGCCGGGGCAAAGACATGGAGGCCTCCTTGCGGCGCAAACCACCCGCGCCGAGCATTCGAGCTGAAATCATGTTTGTCAGGGAGGGGGCCGGGGACCCGCGCCCGCCCCCCTGGGAAAGCCCCACGGGCGCCTTGACAGCCGGGGGCGGGGTGGTATTGTAAGGGTAAGTATGACTGCCGCCGAAGTAAACCCCCCTCCCTATGCCCGGCTGGCCGCCTTCCTGCCCCAGGCCCCCACGGCGGCGGGGGTCTATCTTTTCCAGGACCCGGGCGGCCGGGTCCTCTATGTGGGCAAGGCCGTGAACCTGCGCCACCGGCTGGCCTCCTACCTGAAATCCCCGGAGAAGCATGAGCCCAAGACGGCCCTGATGCTGAGGAAGGCGGGCCGGGTGGATTTTGTCATCACCACCACGGAGCGGGAGGCCCTCATCCTGGAGCGCCACCTCATCCGGCAGCACCGCCCCCGCTACAATGTGGTGCTGCGGGATGACAAGAATTTCCTTTGCCTCAGGCTGGACCCCGCCGAGGACTTCCCGGCCCTGCGCTTCGTGCGGCGCTTCCACCCCGACGGCGCCCTCTACTTCGGTCCCTACACCTCGTCCGCGGCGGTGCGCCGGACCGTCAAGGTCATCAAGCAGGTCTTCGGGCTGCGGACTTGCAAAGAGCGGCGCCTCATGCAGCGCACCCGCCCCTGCCTGGATTACCAGGTGGGGAAATGCCTGGCCCCCTGCACCGGCCAGGTGAGCCGGGAGGATTATCACCAGGCCGTCCAGGAAACCATCCAGTTCCTGAAAGGGCGGGGCCGGACATTGATAAAACGCCTGAGGGCGGAGATGGAGGAGGCCGCGGCCCGGCTGGACTTCGAGAAGGCCGCGGCCCGGCGGGACCGGCTCCAGGCCGTCAGCGCCACCCTGGAGCGCCAGGACATGGCCCGGCCCCACTTCCTGGACCAGGACGTGCTGGCGGTGGCCCGGGAGGACGGCCGGAGCCTGGTGCTGGTGCTCACGGTGCGGGCCGGGCTGGTGTCCGGCAGCCAGGAATACTACTTCCCCGAGCCCCCGGCCGGCGGGGATCTGCTGGGCGACTTCCTCAAGCAGTACTATCAGGGCGGCCGACCCTTGCCCGACGAAATCCTGCTCCCCGCCGAGGTTCCCGACCGGAAGCTGCTGGGCGACATCTTGAGTGAGCAGAAGGGAAAACCGGTGCGGTTGGTGGTGGTTGGGGGGGATGAGGGCCGGAGGCCGGCACAGGCTGGAAAGCCGGCGCCGCCGACTTCTGCCCGGCCCCCCCGGTCTTCTGCGCGGGTCACCCAGCAGGAACGCCTGCGTCTGGCGGCCCTGGCCGCAGAGAATGCCCGGGCGGCGCTGCAGCGGCGGCGGGAGGAACCCGCCCCCGCGGAGGCGGTGGATGACCTGGCGGCCCGGCTCAAACTGCGGGAGCGGCCGGCGCGGCTCCACTGTCTGGACATCTCCACCCTGCAGGGCGGGCAGTCCGTGGGGGCGCTGGTCTCCTTCCTGGAGGGGGCTCCGGAAAAGTCGGCCTACCGCCGCTTCCGCATCAGGGGCGTGCCCGGCCAGGACGACTTCGCCATGCTGGCCGAAGTGGCGCGGCGCCATTACGGCAAGGAGGGGCAGACGCTGCCGGACCTGTTGGTGGTGGACGGCGGCAAGGGGCAGTTGGCCGCGGTGCTGGAGGCCTTAAAAGAGGTGGGGCGGGAGGGCCTCAATGTCCTGGCCCTGGCCAAGGCCGCCGAAACCGCAGCAGGGCCGGTGCGGGACCGCATTTTCCTGCCCGGCCGGCAGAACCCCAAATTCCTGCCCCCGGCGGCGCCCGGCTGGCTCCTGCTGCTCAGGGCCCGGGACGAGGCCCACCGCTTCGCCCTCAGCTATCACCGGCAGCGGGCCCGGCGGGAGCTGGCGGCCTCGGGGCTGCTGGAGATCCCCGGCATCGGCCCGGCGCGGGTGCGGCGGCTCTGGGAACGGTATGACAATCTGGAGGCCCTGCGGGCGGCGGCGGTGGAGGACCTGGCCGCCATTCCGGGCTTCACCCGGAAGGCGGCCGAGGCGGTGCGGGAGTGGCTCAGCCGCGGGAGAGGCGGGTCGCCTGCCCCACCTGCTCCTGGGTGAGACCGAAGCGGCGGGCCCGGCGCTGGTATTCGGCCAGGGCCAGGAGAAACTCCTCCTCCCGGAAGTCGGGCCACAGGGTGTCGGTGAAGTAGAGTTCGGTGTACGCCGACTGCCACAGGAGAAAATTGCTCAGGCGGTACTCCCCGCTGGTGCGGATGAGCAGGTCCGGGTCGGGCATGTCCGCGGTGTACAGGTGGCGGGCGAAGAGTTCCGCGTCGATCTCCTCCGGCCTGAGGCGACCGGCCGCGGCGGCCTCGGCCAGGGACCGGGCGGCATGCACGATCTCGCTCCGGGAGCCGTAGCTCAGGGCCAGACTCAGGACCATCCGGGCCCCCTCCCGGGTGGCGGCGGCTACCCGCTCAAGTTCGGCCCGGACTTTGGCCGGCAAGCGTCCCAGGTTGCCGATGGTTTGCAAGGCAATCTGGTTATCCCGCATCTCCGCCTCTTCCTGCTTCAGATAGCGACTGAGCAGTGCCATCAGCGCCCGGATTTCGGTGGCGGGACGCTGCCAGTTTTCCTCGGAAAAGACATAGAGGGTGAGGTAGGAGATGCCCACCCGGCGGGCGGCCCGGACCACCACCCGAACCGATTCGGCGCCGGCCAGGTGGCCGCGCACCCGCCTGAGCCCGCGCTGCTGGGCCCAGCGGCCGTTGCCGTCCATGATAACGGCCACGTGCCGGGGCAGGCGGTCGGGGTCCAGCGGGGGTGCTGGGGGGGTATGGCCGGGCGCAGTCATCAGAAGGACATGATCTCCTTCTCTTTGTCGGCGGCCTGGGCGTCCACCTTCTTGATGAACTCGTCGGTGAGCTTCTGCACCTCTTCGGTGGCCCGATGGGCGTCGTCCTCGGCCATCTGTTTATCTTTTTTCAGGTTCTTCACCTGCTCGTTGGCGTCCCGGCGGATGTTGCGCAGCGCCACCTTGGACTCCTCGCTCATCTTTTTCACCTGCTTGACCAGTTCCTTGCGGCGTTCGGTGGTGAGGGCCGGGATGGGCAGGCGGATGAGCTTGCCGTCATTGTTGGGGGTGAGGCCCAGGTCCGATTTGAGGAGGGCCTTCTCGATGTCCGCCAACAGCGCCGGGTCCCAGGGCTGGACCGTCAGGAGACGGCTCTCCGGGGCGGCCAGGGAGGCCACCTGGGCCAGAGGCATGCTGGTGCCGTAACACTCCACCTTGATCCCTTCCAGGAGGGCCACGGAGGCGCGCCCGGTGCGGATGCGGGCCAGGTCCTGGGCCATGATGGCCAACACCTTGTCCATCTTGTGCCTGGCTTCGTTGAAGATTTTTTCTTTCATCGACTGCTCTCCACGACGGTGCCCACCTCCTGGCCCAGCACCACTTTGAGCATATTTCCCTTCTCCAGGAGCTTGAAGACGACGATGGGGATGTTCTGCTCCATGGACATGGTCACCGAGGTGCTGTCCATGACCTTAAGGGATTTGGCCAATACCTCGAAATAGGTGAGCCGGGGGATCATGCGGGCTTCCTGGTCCAGCACCGGGTCCCGGTCGAAAATGCCCTCCACCTTGGTGCCCTTGAGGATGGCGTGGGCGCCGATCTCCGTGGCCCGGAGAGCCGCCGCGGTGTCGGTGGTGAAGTGGGGGCTGCCGGTGCCCGCGGCGAAGATCAGCACCCGGCCTTTTTCCAGGTGGCGCAGGGCCCGACGGCGGATGTACGGCTCGGCCACTTCGTGCATGGCGATGGCGGACAACACCCGAGTGGGCAGGCCCTCCCGCTCCAGGGAGTTTTGTAAGGCCAGGGCGTTGATGACGGTGGCCAGCATGCCCATGTAGTCGGCCACGGCCCGGTCCAGGCCCAGGGCGCCGGCCTCCAGCCCCCGGAAGATGTTGCCGCCCCCCACCACCACTCCCAGCTCCACGCCCAGCTCCACCACGCCCTTGATTTCCTGGGCCAGGATTTTCAGGGTGTCGGCGCAGAGGCCGAACTGCTTCTCCCCGGCCAGGGTTTCGCCGCTGACCTTGAGCAGTACTCGTCGATATTTGGGGGCGGGCGCGCTCACGGAGGACTCAGGCTCCCACTTGATAGCGGCTGAAGCGGACCACCCGGAGGTCGGCGCCGGCCTTCTTGCCGGCCTCCTGGAGCAGTTGCGCCACGGTGAGGTCCGGGTTCTTGACGAAGGCCTGCTCCACCAGGGCCACCTCTTTCATGAACTTGTCCAGGCGGCCTTGGACCATGCGCTCGATGATCTTCTCCGGCTTGCCGCTCTCCTTGGCCTGGGCCTCGTAGATGGCTTTTTCGGAGGCCACCAGCCCGGGGTCCACGTCCTCCCGGCCGACCGCCACCGGGTTGGCCGCGGCCACCTGCATGGCCAGGTCCTTGGCCAGTTCCAGTATCTCGGGTGAGGGGTCGGCGCCGGCCAACTCCAGGAGCACGCCGATCTTGCCGCCGAAGTGGACGTAGGCGGCCACCACCCCTCCGCCGGTAAAGTGGGCGAAGCGGCGCACCCGGATGTTCTCGCCGATCCGGCCGATGACTTCGTTCAAATATTCCGCCACCGTCAGGGACGGCTGTCCCTGCCAGGGCTGGGCCAACAGCGCCTCCAGGTCGGCGGGGGCGGCGGCGGCCACCTGGGCGGCCAGGGCGGCGCCGAAGGCCTGGAAGGCGTCGGTCTTGGCCACGAAGTCGGACTCGCAGTTCACTTCCAAAAGCACCCCGGAGCGGGTGCCATTCCCCAGATGGGCCCAGACCGCGCCTTCACTGGTGGCCCGTTCGGCCCGTTTGCTGGCCACCGCCACACCCTTCTGGCGCAGATAGGCCACGGCTTCTTCCAGGTTGCCCTTGGTCTCCTGGAGGGCCTTCTTGCAATCCATAAAGCCGCAGTCGGTCTTCTCCCGCAGCGTTTTTACCAGTTCCGCCGTTATTTCCAAACCGCATGCCTCCTCGAGATTCACTCCGAATTTCTTAGGATTGTTTCTATGGGACACCGTGCCTTGGGGCAGGTTTTGGGTTTTGGGTTGAGGCGTTGCGTTCCCAACCTACCATGAAAAGTTCCTTTATTCCCCCTCCCCTCGTGGGAGGGGGCTAGGGGGAGGGGGAATTTTTCCTGCTTTGCGGGTGAGCCGAAGGCCCGTGCGCGACTGCTGCCTCAGAGAACGGTGGTTCGGCCGGATGACATCGATGTTAATCAAAGAACCTCTTTAAATCGGACCAGGCGAACGGCGGGATGCGCTTCGCTTTCCCGCCCTCCGGCCCTGTAGGGTGCGCACCGCGCACCATTGTCCGGGCCTGACGGCGGCCCGTCCCACCGGCCTTTTCATGTGTTACGGGCGGGCCGAAGGCCCGTGTGCGACTGCTTCGGACTGATGCTTATGGATTTCCCTCCGCACCCGGTTCGGGCTGCACCGCCGCTTCAGGTTCGGCCGCCGCCGGGGGCGCCGGGGCTTCCTCCTCCTCCTGGGCCAACTCTTTGTCCGTCATGGCCTGGAGCCGCTCTTCCCGGAGCCTCTTCCCGTCGATGCAGGCGTCGGCAATGCGGGAGGTGAGCAGGCGGATGGCCCGGATGGCGTCGTCGTTGCCGGGAATGGGATGGTCGATCTCCGTGGGGTCGCAGTTGCTGTCCACGATGGCCAGCAGGGGGATTTTCATCTTCCGGGCTTCCCGGACGACGATGGACTCCTTGCGGGGATCCACCACGAAGACCATGTCCGGCAGGCCGCCCATGTCTTTGATGCCGCCCAAGGCCCGCTCCAGCTTGGCGGCCCGCTTCTCCATCATCAGGATCTCCTTTTTGGGGAACCGCTTGATGGAGCCGTCCTCCCTCATGGCCTCAAAGGTCTTGAGGCGCTCGATGGAGCGGCTGATGGTGGAGTGGTTGGTAAGCATGCCGCCCAGCCAGCGGTGATTGACGAAGAACATGCCGCAGCGCCTGGCTTCCTCGGCAATGGAGTCCATGGCCTGTTTCTTGGTGCCCACGAAGAGCATCTTGCCGCCGTCGGCCACCCGGTCCACCACGAACTGGTAGGCGCTTTTAAAAAATTGGACGGTCTTTTGCAGGTCGATGATGTGAATGCCGTTCCGGGCTCCGAAGATGTAAGGCTGCATCTTGGGGTTCCAGCGGCGGGTCTGGTGGCCGAAGTGCACTCCGGCCTCCAGCAGTTCCTTCATAGTGACGTACGACATGAACTTCCCTCCTGGTTGGTCCGCCGCTCCGCCGACTTCCGCCGGTCGTTTCCGACCGGCACCAGCAGGTTCTGGCGAAGCGTGTGAAGTGAATTAATTTTCAAACCTTATATATATATCAAAAAATACCGATCCCTGGCAAGCAGGGGAATGATTTTTTCCTTTCCAACAGCAGCAGTAGGGCGGGAAAGCGCCGCGCATCCCGCCGTGAGCATGACCTGCCTGCCTGGTTCCCACGCAGAAGCTTGGGAACGAGAAAAGAAGCAAAGGCCCACCGAGTCGCGGCTTTCTCCCCCACATCAAACGTTTCCACAAAGCCTCAAGGCTCACGGCGCGCCATGCGCCCCGGGGCCCAGGGGAGGGGCGGACGGTTCCTTCAGGTCCCGGAAATCCAGATGGCGCAGGCGGGGATGGCGGATGAGGATGAAGCCGGCGCCGGCGGCGGCCAGGAGGCTGCCCAGGGTAATGGTGAGGCTGGGACCCAGAGAGGTGGCCGTCACCCCGTAGAGCATGCTCCCCAGCGGCACCGAACCCATGATGATGAACCCGAAGAGGCTCATGATGCGGCCCCGCATCCGGTCGGGGACATTCAGTTGCAGCAGGCTGTTGCCCGTGGAGAGCTGGGTGACCATGCCCCAACCCACCAGGGCGATGGCCGGCAGGGCCAGATAAAAGTTGCGGACCAGGGACAGAGCCAGGAGACCCGCCACAAAGATACCCAAGCCGGACAGAAAGGAGGGCATGGGCGGGCGGTGGCGCAGGCGCCGGGCCAGGGTGAGGCCCCCGGCAAAAGCCCCCAGGCCGTTTACCGCCATGAGCAGGCCGAAGCCCTCGGGACCTGCGCCCAGAACGTCCCGGGCCAACATGGGGAGAAGCACGTAATACGAATGGCCCAGCACCGAGATGGTGGTCAGGAGCACCAGAATCTGCTTCAGGTCGCGGTGCTCCTGGAGATAATCCTTCAGTTCCCGCAGGGCCTGGCCGAAAGGAAGCCGAGGCGCGGGCGCCGCCGGGGGCAGGTCCATCCAGATCAGGGCGAAGAGCGTGGCCAGGAAGCTCAGCCCGTTGATGAAAAAGCAGTTCCCCAGACCCACCTGGGCGATGAGGATGCCGGCCAGGGCGGGCCCCATCACCCGGGTGCCGTTGAACAGGGTGGAGTTGAGGGCGATGGCGTTGGGGAGGTCGGGCTTGCCCACCAGGTCCACGATGAAGGCCTGGCGCACGGGGATGTCGAAAGCCATGGCGGTGCCGCCGAGGAAGACCAACACACAGATGAGCCAGATGTTGATGAATTGCCCGGCCACCAGAATGCCCAGCACCAGGGCCAGGAGCATCATGCTGCTCTGGGTGAGACCGAGGAGATAACGCTTGCGGGCCCGGTCCGCCACCACCCCGCCCCAGAAGGAAAAGATCAACATGGGCAGGGTCTGCAGGGCTCCCACCAAGCCCAGAAAGAAGGGGGAGTCGGTGAGGATGAGGACCAGCCAGTTGAGGGCCACGGCCTGCATCCAACTGCCCATGAGGGAAACGGCCTGGCCGGTGTAAAACAGGCGGAAATTCTTGTGGCGCAGGGCCGCAAAGGTCTCAAACCGGGAATGGGGCATGCTCACCCGGGGACTGTCTTAAAGTCTGAGGCGGGAGAGGGGGCCGGGGGTGGTGGGCCCCAGGCGCCCTCCCCCAACGCCTTGTCGTTTAAAAAGGGGGTGGGGGGCGGGCTCTTTGCCTCGCCTGCTCTGACCATGATTGTACATAAGTGCTGCTTATGAAGCAACGCCGGCGGGAAAGTTCGAGTCCGGACATCGGGAACACCCGAGCCCTTGTGGAGGGGCGGCAAGGGAGTGCCGGGAGCAGGGCCGCCGGCGCCAACTTCCCCCGGCCAGGCTTTCATGGTTCACGCCTTTCAGCTGAACCAAGGGATTGGTGCTACTATGTTAATATTTTGACAAATCGCATAATTTCAGATCAGAATGACAGTCCTTCCACGGTTGGCATTTCCCACCGAACCCGGTGTCGGGCGGCGGACCGGGCTTTGCGGCGGCGGGGCCGCCTTGAAAAAAGCCGCGGAAGAGGATATGATATCCGGTATTCATCTTTGCCGAGGCCCGTTATGATCAACTACGTGGCTTACCGCAAGTTTGTGTCCCTCAAAAACGGCAAGCGGATGATGTTCCGCTTTCTCCACGAGGACGACCGGGAGAATCTGGTCCAGCTCTTCCAGGAGGCACCGGAGGAAGACACCCGCTTCCTGAAACAGGACGTCAAGAACCGGAAGCTCATCGATTTTTGGGTGAGCAACATCAATTATCAGAAGGTCCTGCCCCTGGTGGCGGTGAATCTGGAAGACAACCGTCTGGTGGCCGACGCCACCCTGCACCGTGGGAAACACGCCGCCAAACACATCGCCGAAGTGCGCATTTTCGTCTGCCGGGCGTTCCGCAATCTGGGTCTGGGCTCCCTGATGCTCAAAGAACTCATCGACCTGGCCTTGAAAGAAGGGCTGCACTGGCTCAAGGCGGAGATCATCGCGGACCACAAGAAGGTGCTCAAGGCCTTTCGGAATTTGGGATTCGAGGCCCGGGCCAGCCTGGACGACTTTTTCATCCGCAAAGACGGCGTCACCCACGATGTGGTGCTCATGCTCCGGCCCGTGCTGAAACGGGATGAGGCGGAATTTTAGGTCGGCTCAGAGAGGGCGCCGACGGAGGTGAGTAGGGGGCCGCAGCCCTAAGCCCCCTCTTTTGTTTTAAGGCTGTGCCGGGGCAGGGGGCCAGGGGCCGGTTTTCCTCACAGCTCGTCCTGCAGGGCCCGGCGCAGGGTCTGCCGGGCCCGCTTGATGAGGCCGTCCACGGCCTGGGGGCTCACGCCCAGAAGTTCCCCGATTTCCTGGTAGCTCATCCCGCCGAACTGTTTCATCACCAGAGCCCGGCGCTGGTTTTCGGGCAGACCCGCCAGCAGGTGCTCCAGCCGTGCATGCAGCTCTTTGGCCGTGAGGGCCTCCAGGGGGGTGGGGTCGGGGCCGGGCGTCTGGCCCGCCGCCTCATCCAGGGGGTCGGCCGGGTTGCGACCGCGCAGGCGGTTGAGGCAGTGGTTGGCGGTGATCCGGTTCAGCCAGCCCCGCACCGTGCCCGTAGGACGATAGCGGCCGGCGTGTTCATAGGCCTTGAGGAAGACCTCCTGGAGGACGTCTTCGGCCTCCAGGGGGTCTTTGAGGAGCCGGTAGGCCAGGTGGTACAGGGGCCGCTCATGCCGGCGGATAAGCTCCGCCAACGCGGCTTCATCGCCCCGGGCCATGCGGCGCAGCAGGGCGTAATCCAGATCGGCGGGTTCGGCGCTCAAAACGGGACCAGGAGAATCTGCCCGTCCTTGCGTGTTCCCCGGAGCAGCTCCAGGTGGCGCAGGGTGGCGAACTCCCGCCGCAGGTCCTCTTCGGAGAGGTTCATGGCCTGGGCTGCTTGGGGGATGGGGATTTCCCCCCGGGACATCACCAGGTCATAGAATTTCTGCTGCCGGGGCGTGAGCTGCACTCCGGTGCGGCTCTTGTCGCTCTTGGCCAGGTGCACCGCCCAGGGGTCGCAGGTCTTGACCTGGCTTTGGGTGTCCAGATAACAGTCTTCGCAATAGGCGGCGCCGCCGTGTTCCCGGGCTTCCTCGGGTTCCACCGCGGACCCGCAGCCTTTACAGATCATCCAACTTCCCCCCGCGGCGGGAGGCCGGGCCCCCCGCCGCGTGCTCCGGTCTAGTCGAGCGTGTAGTCGCCTTCCATCTCCAGGGTGAAGCACCGGGCCTTTTCCGTGGGCTTCACCGTAAAGGTGCCCGAGCCTTTGAGGCTGGCCAGCTTGCCCGTGCCTTTGTAGACCTTCCAGTTGCCCTTGGTGATGCGG
Organism: Deltaproteobacteria bacterium; assembly: GCA_016874975.1. Classification (GTDB taxonomy): domain Bacteria; phylum Desulfobacterota; class Desulfobaccia; order Desulfobaccales; family 0-14-0-80-60-11; genus VGSQ01. The sequence continues at coordinate 525 of VGSQ01000084.1, read as the reverse complement.
GTGTCGGCATCCCGCTGGCCCTCGAAACGGCTGTACACCTGGCCGAACTCGAAGGTGGAGATGGCGTACCCCTCCATCTTGCCCGAGCCCTTGATGCGGTCATGGAAGCCCACGCTGCGGCGGGAAATGAATTCGCCGGCTACGCCCACCTTGAGCTCGATGGGCTCGCCTTCCAACTCCGTGAGCATCAGGGTGTGGTCCGGGGTGTCTCCCACGGAGAGGGATTCCCGGCGGGTCACCCAGATTCGGTAAATGGCATGGCGTTTCGGCATGGCTTGGTCCTCCTGAAAGAAATGGTGAGATTTGGGGCGGGGCCGGAGACTGCCGCCACTGCCCCCAGGGTCGATCTTCCTCCTGCGGCCTTTGGCAAGACGCAGGCGGGTGCGGAGGGGACCCGAGCTGGGGGGCCCGCATTATTCTCTTAAGTTAAGAGCTTATCCGTAAATAACTTGACATTTATAAAATAATATGGCATGTATAACCGAAAAAGGCTTAAAGGAGGTTCGCATGCCAAAGTTGCCGTCG